>NZ_JASLAW010000144.1 GCF_030147005.1 Pseudomonas sp. | reverse complement strand
AAAGCCATAGGTAGTATCGGTATTACGGGTTATCGTATTTGCCCCAAAGAGACTCTGGGCAGCCGCAAAATCGTCCATCATCGGAGCCGCAGGACTGCGCCAGCCAAAGAAGTGCCCCGGCAGACGGGTTTCTTCCCAATAACTCATGACACTGCGAGCTTTGGTGTCCTGCGCATATTCAGCAGACCGGTCGTAATTGAAGCCCCCGCCATCGTATGCGCCCGGATGACTCAGCCCCAGGGTATGCCCCAATTCATGGATCAACAAACCCAGGAAGTGGCTGCCCATCGCCGGGGTTTGCGCACCACTTGTGCCTATATTGGCCTGGACGTTCGAGAAATACTTGTTCGGCAGCCCCGCCCAGCCTGACATTCCAGACGTTCCCCTGATACTGATCGTGCCATCAGTGTTTGAGCCATTTTCAACAAATTCGATGTTGGCAACATCCGCCCAGTATTGCAGCGCTTGCCTGGCTCGCTCTTTCTGAGCCGCATTAAAACCTCCGGAAAAATTAAAACCAACGACAATTTTTCCATCGTTATTAAGATCATGAAACTGGGAGCCGGTCCGCGTAATGTGCTTCGCCGCCTGGTCCGTAGTGAACGACTTTTTATTATTCGCCCATTGAAGAACCTCGTTATCAACGGGTGATAATCCAGCGTGTGGGTTGTCCGGGAAATGCGCGCGGGAAGAATGTTGTATAGGGATGTGCATGGTGCATTGATACTCTGAACAGTGAAAAGTGACCCGTCCATGCATATGAATTACCGATACCGACTTATCCGTTGTCAGCCCGATAAAAATCCCATATTGAGAACATCTTCACCATCGCTATTTCTTTGCTATAAAACGCTATAAACACAACAGCAAAAAATTCGTACACGTTAGATTTAACTCGACATATCCGCACATATCAACGGCCATAAGCGCTTGACAGTAAAAAAGAAAAACCGCGCAAACACTTAACTTCATTCGATCAAGATATTACTTCAAAACATCAAGAAACTCAGTCAAACACGCAAGAAAAAAAAAGCTCAACGCTGTGGCTTTTATCTGATCTCAAACATGACCAAGCCCTACACGATGTGTTTGTCCCAACCTACCGCGGCATATGTTGAGTCACTCGCGACGACGCCCCAACATGCTCGCAGCCATACACCGTGACACGCTGCGCATGACTTTGCCCGGCAGTGTCAGGCGCGTACCGAGTGCCCGTGGTCCAGACAGCACAGCAGGCGCTCGACGGTATGCTCCAACGGGCCGGAGTTATCCAGCACGAACAACCCCGCGCCATTACCGCTAATGAGCTCGGCGGTGAACCGCGCGTTGCGCGCCAGGCGCTCTTCGATGTCCGCCAACGACTCACGTGCGCGTGCGATCAAACGCTGGCGCAACACTGCTTGATCCACCGTCAGCAATAGCACCAGCAACGTCGGGTAACGCTCACGGGTCTGTGCCAAGTGGGCGCGGGAGCCATTGACCAGCACGTCTTCCCCGGCCGCCAGCCACTCGTCAATCTGTTTCGGGATGCCGTAGGACAACCCGTTAGCCTGCCAACTGAGGGCAAATGCGCCTTGCGCCTGCATCGCCGCGAACTGCGCCGGGCTCACGCCTTGGGCCGCTTCGCCCACCGCCTCCGGCGAACGCGTGATAACGCGGCGCACAATTCGGCAGCCACGTTCGCTCAGCCGTGGACGTGCGGCGTCCAGCAGGCTGTCCTTGCCCGAACCCGATGGCCCGATGAGATAGATCAACCTGCCTGCCATCACACCACTCTCTTTGCTTGTTTTCGCACTTGTTGGCCCACTGTGCCCGTATGCCGGTAAAACAAAGTATATCCAGCGATCACTCGGCAGCCAGGCCGGCGGGGGTCACCTTACCGGTAAAGCGTGGGCCATGACAGATGTAGATGGATGCGCTGCCCGCTGGGCTGCGAAGAGGCCCCACAACCGGCTGGCGCGGCCCTTCAGGTCAACCGAGGGTGACTGAATTGGGACTGCTGCGCAGCCCAGCGGGAGCAAGCTCCCTCGCCACGGGTCATGCGGCGCAATGCGGGTTCCAGACAGGAACTTCCTACGACCTGCGTGGTTGGCAGTTGTTATAAGGCACCGTTAGCCCCTCGCAGTCGCTGCTCATCAGCGATCAGGCTTGGTCGCCTGGGTCAGAATGGCGCACCGCGCCGCGCAAGCGGCATTGTTGTGTTCGCGTTATGGCGAGCTGTGCGCGGGAGGGCTTAGGGCCCTGGCGGGTTTCCATTCTCTGGTCGACCATCCTGCGTACAGTTCGCCACCCTTCTGCTTGGTCGCGGATGTGGTGAGCTCCAACTGAATGGAGATTGACCGCACGAAAAAAATTACGCCAAATCCCCCATCACCCGGCTCGGATGACATCTCACAAACCCCGCCCAACCTCATCTTCACTTTCCGCTCCGGCCTCAGTGCCGAAGCGGCGTTGAGCAATGCCAGCGAGATGCTGGAATCGGCCACTGTCTGTGCGTACGACTGCGCCGAGCATCTGGATGGCACAGGCCGCAAGCAGGTGCTGGCGGTCGTGCAGATGATGGAAATTGCGCACCTGTTGGTGGATGAAGCGTTGAACCGGCAGTGCCCTGTCGCCTGATAAGGCGTTGAACCGGCCGTGCCCTGTCGTCTGATAAGGCGGTGAACCGGCCGTGCCCTGGCGCCTGATAATGCGGTGAACCGGCAGTGCCCTGTCGCCTGATAATGCGGTGATTCGGCCGTGCCCTGTCGTCTGATAATGCGGTGATCCCCTGTGGGAGCGGGCTTGCT
This sequence comes from Pseudomonas sp., assembly GCF_030147005.1. Lineage (GTDB taxonomy): Bacteria > Pseudomonadota > Gammaproteobacteria > Pseudomonadales > Pseudomonadaceae > Aquipseudomonas. Next base: position 52,781 of record NZ_JASLAW010000144.1, on the reverse strand, counting down.
CGCGAATGCGGCGTGTCAGCCAAAGATGCTCGGAATGATTCACCGCATTCGCGAACAAGCCCGCTCCCTCATTTGATCTCCAGTGTTTTGGGAATACATTTCAAGGCCATTAACCAAGGCCATTAAAAAGGCGACCCTCGGGTCGCCTTTTGTCATTGCGCGTACTGCTTGCTCAACCCAGGCGGTACGCCCTGCACGTTGGTTTCTTCCCATGGCCCATTGGGGCTGATGGAGCGGCTCCAGCCGTTGCTCCAGCGGTAATAGGTGCGCTGGCGGTAGAAGGTGTCGGGCTGGTCGTCGAGCACGTAAACCTGCATCTTGCCGTCCCAGTGGCTGGCGGCGCCTGGTGGTGGGGCGAAGGTCGGCGATTTGCTCGGCAGCGGCTTTGGCGGCGGGGTGACCGGGCCGGAGGGTTTGGTGCTGGGCTGGGTCGACGGGCCCGACGGTGGGATGGTCGGGCCGGTGGGCCCTGGAGGTGGCCGGTGGACCGCACAGGCACTCAGGCCTAATACGAGGCTGAGCAGGGTCATACGTGCAAATGCGGTCATGGGCGTTTTTCCTCGAATTACTTATCCGGACTGTCGATGGTCAGTTGCTGCAGCGCAGTGGTGCTGCTGGCCAGGGGTTGGCTGCGGCCGATCCACTCGCCGGTGGTCGGAAGACCTGCCCGGGATATGCGCGCAACCAGTTGGACTTCAGGGAAGTTGGACAGTTTCAACTGCGGCATCATCGCGTCGGCATCACCCAGTTCAACGGTGACCGGCAGTTCGGCAACCGTGACGCGCTTGGCCGCGAGCGGTGCAGGCGGGCCGCCGACGGCGCGGGCAAAGATGAACACGCTGTCGCCTGGCAGGGCCTTGGCTTTGACCTCGGCAGACAGGTCCACGCGCACTTTCAGCACGGCCTTTTGCGCGACAGTGCCGCCGCTTTCTTTGAGCTTTTCCGCAGCACGATCAATACCGCCTTGCAGCGCAACACGGGAATTGTCTTCGGGTGGCAGTTGCGCCAGCAGACGATTCCAGTAATCGATAGCCTCCTGGTAGCGCTGGCCTTCGAATGCGGCGATACCGAGCAGGCCGAGGCTGGTGACTTCCTTTGGATCGAGCTTCAAGGCTTCGTCGGTCAGCGCCTGAATCTTGGGTGACCACTGTTTGTTGTCGGCAAAATACTGCGCCTGGGCCCACTGGCCGAGCAGCTCGGGCTGGCGACCGGCCAGGGCCACGGTGCGTTCGAAGACCCTGGCGGCATCCAAGGGACGGTCCTGCGCCATATACGCACGACCGAGAAAGTACAGACCTTCGGCCGAATCCGGCTGGGCCGCGGCGGCGCGTTCCAGGCGCCGGGTCATGTCTTGCATGGACACCGGTGGCTGGGAGAATTCGCGGGTCAGTTCGACTTTGTCGCTGGCGCCGAAGTGCAGATACAGGCCAAGGCCCAGCACCGGGACCAGCACGGCGGCGAGCAGTGGCAGCGGTTTACCCAGGCGTGATTCGCGGGGCTTTTCCACGCCCTCGGTATCGGCCAGCAACTCACGCGCCGCTTCGGCGCGGCCGGTGTCGAGTTGCGCGGCATTCAGTACGCCTTCGTCCTGCTGCACTTGCAGTTCGGCGACGCGTTCCTGGTACAGCGCCACGTTCAGCGCGGTGCGATCCTCTTCACGCTGGGCACGACGGCCACGCAGCACAGGGATCAACAGGAAACTCAGGGCAATCAACAGCAGCAGGCCGGCTGCGAGCCAGAAATCAATCATCAGTCTTGGTGTCCAGCAATTGGGCGAGGCGTTTACGCTCTTCAGGGGACAGCTCGTCGGAGCCATCGGCGGGCGCGGCGCGGCGGCGGCGCACAATCACGGCCATGACCACCACGCCAGCCAGCAACAGCCCGGCGGGGCCGAACCAGAGCAGCGCGGTCTTGCCGGTAAGGGCCGGTTTGTAGCGCACGAAATCACCGTAGCGGTCGACCATGAAGTCGATGATCTGCTGGTTGTCCTTGCCCTCCCCCAGCATGCGGAAGATTTCCTTGCGCAAGTCGGCGGCGATGGGCGCGTTGGAGTCGGCGATGTCCTGGTTCTGGCATTTGGGGCAGCGCAGTTCCTTGGTCAGCTCGCGAAAACGCTCGCGGTCACCGTCGTTGGCAAATTCATAGGTGTCGATGGCGGCGTGGGCCACCCCGGCCAGCCCCAGTGTCAGGACCGCCGCAGCTAACAGGCGCTTCATGGCTTGGCCTCATCGACCAGGGCCTGGTATTTGGCCGCCAATTGCTCGCGCCACACCCCTTCGTCGATCACGCCCACGTACTTGTCACGGATCACGCCCTTGGCATCGATGAAGAAGGTTTCAGGAGCGCCGTACACGCCAAGGTTCAGGCCGAGATTGCCGTCCTCGTCGCGAATATCCAGTTGGTAGGGGTTGTGGAATTCGGCCAACCACTTCAAGGCTGCTGCATTGTCGTCCTTGTAGTTGATGCCGTAGATCACCACCCCTTTCTCGGCTAATTTGTTCAGTACCGGGTGTTCGACGCGGCAGGAGATGCACCAGGTGCCCCACACGTTGACCAGCGCCGGTTTGCCCAGCAAGTCGGCGCGCGTCAGGGCTCTGTCGCCCTGCACGTTGGGCAGCGAAAATTCCGGGAACGGCTTGCCGATCATGGCCGACGGCAACTCGGCCGGGTCCAGGTACAAGCCGCGATAGAGGAACACCGCCACCACCAGGAACGCTGCCAGCGGCAATACCATCAACCAACGCTTCATACTGCCGCTCCCATGCCGAGGGCTTCACGCACCCGGCTCTTGACCTTGACCCGATACCGGCGGTCCAGCGCTGCGAGCAAACCACCGAAGCCTGTCAACAAACCGCCAAACCAGATCCAGCGCACGAACGGTTTCACATGCACGCGCACCGCCCAGGCGCCGTCGCCCAGTGGTTCACCGAGGGCCACGTAGAGATCACGGGTGAAACCTGCGTCGATGCCGGCTTCGGTCATCATCGAGCTTTGCACGGTGTACAAGCGTTTTTCCGGGTGCAGCACGGCGATTTCCTTACCGTTGCGCACCACGCGTACGGTGCCTTTGTCGGAGGTAAAGTTGGGGCCTTCAAAGTGCCTGGCCCCTTCGAAGATAAACTGATAACCGCCCAGGTCCATGGACTCGCCGGGGGCCAGGCGCAGGTCGCGCTCGGCGCTGTTCTGGCTCGAGAGCACCACGCCCAAGGCGCAAATGGCGATGCCGATATGGGCGACCTGCATGCCCCAGTAGCTGCGGGTCAATGTCGGCAGGCCTTTGATCAGGCCTTTGTGGCGGGTCTTGTCGGCGATGTCACGCACGCCGGCCAGCAACACCCAGCCAGCGAGCAGGAAGGTGGCGAGCACCGCCCAGTTGAAGTCGCCGTAGGCAACCCCGGCGATCACGGCCAGGGCCACACTGCCCAGCAACACCGGCATCAGCATGCCGGCCAGCCATTTCACCGGGGTGTCTTTCCAGCGCACCAGCACACCGATGCCCATCACCACCATCAACAGGCCCATCAACGGAATGAACAATGCGTTGAAGTACGGCGGGCCGACGGACAGCTTGGCACCGCTCAGGGCGTCCAGCACCAAGGGGTACAGGGTGCCGAGCAGGATCATCGACGCGGCCACCACCAGTACCAGGTTGTTACCGAGCAGCAAGGTTTCCCGCGACCACAGGTTAAACCCGACCTGGCTCTTGACCACCGGCGCGCGCAGGGCGAACAGCGTGAGCGAACCACCGACCACAAACAGCAGGAAGATCAGGATGAACACGCCGCGCGCAGGGTCCGAAGCAAACGCATGCACCGACGTCAGCACGCCCGAGCGCACGAGGAACGTACCGAGCAGGCTGAGGGAAAATGCCGCGATGGCCAGCAGCACGGTCCAGCTCTTGAACACGCCACGTTTTTCGGTGACGGCCAGCGAGTGAATCAGCGCGGTGCCGACCAGCCACGGCATGAAGGAAGCGTTTTCCACCGGGTCCCAGAACCACCAGCCGCCCCAGCCGAGTTCGTAGTAGGCCCACCACGAACCCAGCGTGATGCCGATACCCAGGAAGGCCCAGGCGACGATGGTCCATGGTCGCGACCAGCGCGCCCAGGCCGCGTCGAGGCGCCCACCGAGCAAAGCGGCGATAGCGAAGGCGAAGGCCACGGAGAAGCCGACGTAACCCATGTACAGCATCGGCGGGTGCACGATCAGGCCGATGTCTTGCAGCAGTGGGTTGAGGTCATGCCCGTCTACGGGGATTTGCGGCAGGATGCGGCTGAACGGGTTCGACGTCATGATCAGGAACAGCAGGAAACCGATGCTGATCATGCCCATCACCGCCAGCACCCGCGCCAGCATCACTTGTGGCAACTGGCGCGAGAACACCGACACGGCGAAGGTCCAGCCGCCGAGGATCAACGCCCACAACAGCAACGACCCTTCGTGGGCGCCCCACACGGCGCTGAACTTGTAGTACCAGGGCAGCGCGCTGTTGGAGTTGTTGGCGACGTAGGCGACGGAAAAGTCGTCGGTCATGAAGGCGTAGGTCAGGCAACCGAAGGCGAACAGCAGGAACGCGAACTGGCCCCACGCGGCCGGCTGCGCCAGGCTCATCCACAGGCGGTCGCCGCGCCAGGCACCGAGCAAGGGCACCACGGCCTGGACGATAGCGAAGCACAGGGCGAGGATCATCGCCAACTGGCCCAGCTCTGGAATAAACAGTGCAGACGTCATCGCTTAGCCCTCCTTGGCAGGCGTTGAAATTGCGCCAGGCGCGGGTTGGCCGCTGTCTTTCAACGCTTTGGTGACTTCCGGCGGCATGTATTTTTCATCGTGCTTGGCCAGCACTTCATCGGCCACCACCACGCCATTGGCGTTGAGTTTGCCCAGGGCGACGATGCCCTGGCCTTCGCGGAACAGGTCCGGGAGAATGCCACGGTAGGTGATAGTTACGGATTTGCTGAAGTCGGTGACGACGAAGCTCACGTCCAGAGAGTCGCCGGAACGCTTCAAGGAGCCCTTCTCCACCATGCCGCCGGCGCGAATCCGCGTATCGACAGGCGCTTCGCCATTGGCGATCTGGGTCGGGGTGTAGAACAGGTTGATGTTCTGCTGCAGGGCACTCAAGGCCAGGCCCACGGCGAGGCCGACGCCGGCCAGGATGGCAAGGATGATCAACAGACGTTTTCTGCGCAACGGATTCACTTATCGGTCTCCCGGCGCAGACGACGCGCCTCTTGTTGCAGGTAACGCTTGCGCGCCAGGAGCGGCACGGCGACGTTGAGGGCCAGCACCGTCAGGCAGATGCCATAGGCTGTCCAGACATACAGGCCGTGGCGGCCCATGGCGAGAAAATCGCTGAATGACGCAAAACTCATGCGTGCGCTCCCAGGCTGGCTTGAATTTCGGCCTTGACCCAACTGGCCCGCGCTTCACGCTTGAGCACTTCAAGGCGCATGCGCAGCACCAGCACGGCGCCGAAGAAGCAGTAGAAGCCCAGCACCATCAGCAGCAACGGCGCCCACATTTGCACCGGCATCGCCGGCTTTTCAGTGAGGGTGAAGGTGGCGCCCTGGTGCAGGGTGTTCCACCACTGCACTGAGTATTTGATGATCGGGATGTTGATCACGCCGACAATCGCCAGCACCGCGCAGGCCTTGGCGGCGCTGTCACGATTGCTGATCGCATTGCCCAGGGCGATCAGGCCGAAGTACAGGAACAGCAGGATCAACATGGAGGTGAGTCGCGCATCCCACGCCCACCACGAACCCCAGGTGGGTTTGCCCCAGATCGCGCCGGTGACCAGCGCCACGGCGGTCATCCACGCACCGATGGGCGCGGCGCATTGCAGGGCCACGTCGGCAAGTTTCATCTTCCAGACCAGCCCGACGATGCCGCACACCGCCAGCATCACGTAGCAGGACTGCGCCAGCATGGCGGCGGGCACGTGGATATAGATGATGCGAAAGCTGTTGCCTTGCTGATAGTCCGGCGGCGCGAAGGCCAGGCCCCAGACCAGGCCGATGCCGATCAGCAATACGGCGGCGACGCTCAACCACGGCAGCAGCTTGCCGCTGATGCCATAAAACCATTTGGGCGAGCCGAGCTTGTGAAACCAGGTCCAGTTCATTGCTGTTTCTCACGGTTGCTTCTTGTCGCGGCAAGAAGCGTAGGGTCTTTACTGGCCAAGCGTGTTAAGCCTGACCAGACCTCATTATTCACCGACGCTGATTTTCAGGCCGGCCGCTATGGCAAAGGGTGTCAGGGTTACCGCCAGGGCGGCCAGGCTGCCAAGCCACAGGAGGTAACCGGTCACCGGCATACCCATCAGCGCAGCCTGCAAAGCGCCGCTGCCGAGGATCAAAACCGGGATATACAAAGGCAGAATCAGCAGGGCCAGTAACAGGCCACCGCGCTTCAAACCGACGGTCAACGCTGCGCCCACCGCCCCCAACAGGCTGAGCACCGGCGTACCGAGCAACAAGGACAGGAGCAACACCGGCAAGCATTCGATGGGCAAGCCCAGCATCAGCGCCAGCAGCGGTGAAAGCAAGACTAGCGCGAGGCCGGAAAAAGCCCAGTGTGCCAGCACTTTGGCCAGCACCAGAAGTGGCAAAGGGTGCGACGAAAGGACCCACTGTTCCAGGGAACCGTCTTCGAAATCACTGCGAAACAACCCGTCCAGCGAGAGCAGCACGGATAAAAGCGCCGCTACCCACACCAGTCCCGGAGACAAGGTTTGCAACAGTTTAGTCTCGGGACCGACCGCCAAGGGGAACAAGGCAATCACGATGGCAAAGAACACCAACGGGTTGGCCAGTTCTGCCGGGCGACGGCACAACAGCCGTGCTTCGCGGGCGACCAACAGGGCGAATACGCTCATGCCGCCCACCGTCCCAGGTCCAGCTCGCGGTAACCCGCGGGCAGGCGCGTCAGGGTGTGGTGGGTGGTGAGCAGCACCGTACCGCCCTGCTCACAGTGCATCGCCAAGTGCTCTTCAAGCTGGGCGACACCGTGTTTATCGAGCGCGGTAAAGGGTTCGTCGAGAATCCACAACGGCGGGCCCGGCAGGTACAAACGCGCCAGGGCCACGCGGCGCTGTTGGCCGGCGGACAGGGTGTGACAGGGAACGTCTTCAAACCCCTTCAGGCCCACGGCGGCCAGGGCCTGCCAAATAGCGTCGCGACTGGCGCGGTGATGCAGCGCGCTGAGCCAGCTGAGGTTTTCTTCTGCGGTGAGCACGTCCTTGATACCGGCGGCGTGGCCGATCCACACGAGGCTGCGCGCCAGTTCCGTGCGTTGCTCGGCGAGGGGCTTGCCGTTGAGGCGCACCACCCCGGCTGTCGGCTGCATCAGCCCGGCCAGCAAGCGCAACAGGCTGGTCTTGCCGCTGCCGTTGGGGCCGCTGACCTGCACCATGTCGCCGCCCGCCAGGCGCAGGTCGAGGTGCTCGAACAGCAGGCGCAGGTCGCGTTCACAGGAGAGCGCTACGGCTTCAAGAAGAGGGCTGGTCAAAGATCGCGGGCCTTTACGGTTCAAGTCGGCGGTGCAGCGGCCGTTATAAAGAAATGCACAATAACGGCTTTGGCGACCGATTTTAGAGAGCTGGATCAAATAGTTGTGAGGTTTTTAACGCTCTCTTTGCAGACGGGCGGCATTATACATGCGATGCCCTACTCTAAAGAGGGCAATTTCCCCAGAGACGACACGCACGATGACCGGTGAGATCAACCTTCCTACCCTGCCTGCAACCGCGACGCCGGGCCCTGCCCCGGTGCAGGCGGCCGGTGAGCTGCTCAAGCTGCTGGAGCCGCAGACCGGGTTGATCGCGCCCGGAAAAACCGTAAACGCCGAGGTGATCGCGCTTAAACAAGGCGGCGAAGCGTTTCAACTACTGTTGAAATTGACGCTCGATGGCGGCCGCCAGACGCTGGTGCAAGCCAGCAGCGCCCAGCCGTTGCCGTTGGGCAGCAACGTGGCCGTGGGCCAGACGCCGGCGGGTAACCTGACCCTCTCGCTGCAGCAGGCGTTGAGTGCCAATGTCGCTGCCCTCACCCGCATCGACACCACACAAATGCCGGTGGGCACGCTGCTGCAAGCCAAGGTACTGACCACCCAGATGCTGCCTCAGGGCACCGCGCAGCCGGCGGTCTATCGCTCGCTGGTGAGCGTGCTCAATACCGCCATGGTCAGCGCGACCCTCACCGTGGAAAGCCCTCAACCGTTAAGGGTTGGCAGCTTGCTCAGCGCGGTGGTGCAGGACACGCAAACGCTGAGCTTTGTGCCGTTGAGCGGGCTGAAGGACCAATTGGCCGTCGCGCAGCAACTCTCGACCCAGCAAAGTCGCCAAGGTTCGCTGGACGCGGTGTTCAGCGCTTTGCAAAACCTGCCGCGTGGCGACAGCACCTCCGCCGACCTGCGTGCGGCGGCCGAGCGTTTACTGGCGGCTTTGCCCGACCTGGCGCAAGTCAGCAACCCCAAGGTGTTGTCGCAGCTGGTGCAGAACAGCGGGGCATTTCTGGAAGCCAAGTTACTCGCCGGGCAGAACCCGCAAATACCACCGCTGGACATGAAGGGAGCGCTGTTGCGCCTGGTCGCGGACCTGCTGCCCGCCCTGCCCGCCAGCACCAACCTGAATGCCATCCTTGCCGCCAATACGCTGGCCCAGGTGTTGCCGAACTTCGTGCGCAGCCCGTTAGGCACCCTCGGCCAGGTCGGTGCGCGTCAGACGCCCGCGAGCTTCCCGCTGCCCGAGCGGCTCATGGCCAAACTGGAAGGCGAAGGCGACCTGGAAAACCTCCTGCGCCTGGCCGCCGGGGCGATCGCTCGATTACAGAGCCATCAGCTGTCGAGCCTGGAACAAACCGGCACTACCGCCGACGGTCGCCTGCAAACCACCTGGCAACTGGAAATCCCCATGCGCAACCTGCAGGACATCGTACCGCTGCAGGTGAAGTTCCAGCGCGAGGAGCCGGCGCCGGACAAGGAGCAGCCCGAACGCAAAGACCGCAAAGACCCCAAGCACATGCTTTGGCGCGTGGAGCTGGCGTTCGATATGGAGCCTTTGGGGCCGTTGCAGGTACAGGCACAGCTGACACAGGGCAAACTCTCCAGCCAGTTGTGGGCGACCCGCGCCTTCACCGCCAGCCTGATCGAAAACCACTTGGGCAGCCTGCGCGAGCGCCTGGTTGCGTCAGGGCTCGACGTCGGCGACCTGAATTGCCACCTCGGCACCCCGCCGCGCGGGCCAAAAACCGGACTGGAACAACGCTGGGTGGATGAAACCGCATGAAGAACGCAACCCCTCCCCGCCAGGCGATTGCCCTCAAGTACGACGGCCAACAAGCGCCCACCCTGACCGCCAAGGGCGACGAGGCCCTGGCTGAGGCCATCCTCAAGCTGGCGCGGGAAAATGAAGTGCCCATCTATGAAAACGCCGAGCTGGTGAAGCTGCTGGCGCGTATGGAACTGGGAGACAGTATTCCAGAGGAGCTGTACCGCACCATCGCCGAAATCATCGCGTTTGCCTGGACATTGAAAGGCAAGTTCCCGGTGGGCTATGACCCCGATGCGGGGCCGGTTGAGCGGGATGTGACTGAGCGCGGTGACGATTACTGATGCTCACAGGCACATGAGGGCGCGGGGCATCCGTTAGCTATGGGTGGGCCGCCCGGCCGCAGCGGGAGCAAGCTCCCTCGCCACAGGTCAGTGTTACACCCCAATCTTGTGTAGATACCTGTGGCTATCGCAGCTAGCCAGTTCCCACCGTTTTTAGAACGGTCAGTTCAGGACTTCGCTCAAGGGAATGAAAGTGACCCGGTCGCCGACGGCCAAGGTGGTCCCTTCCAGCACTTCTACAAACCCTTCAGCCCACGCCGCGCTGCGCAGCACGCCGGAGCTCTGGTTGTGGTAGATGATCGCCTTGCCCTGCTCGATGCGCCCGCGCAGGTACTCGCGACGGTTACCGGGCCTGGCCCAGACGAACCCGGCCGGCACTTCGAAGCGCAGTGGTTGCACATCCTCCACACCTTGACGACGCAGCAAGTAAGGCCGAGCCAACAACGCGAACGTCACCAGGGTCGACGCGGGGTTACCGGGCAAGCCGATCACCGGCACACCACGAAAATGCCCGAAGGTCAGCGGCTTGCCCGGTTTGATCGCCAGTTTCCACAGCGCCAGCTCACCCTCTTCACGCAGGGCAATGCCCAGGAAATCCGCCTCGCCCACCGACACGCCGCCTGTGGACAGGATCAAGTCGACGCCGCCCAGATCGGCCAACCGCGTGCGGGTCTGTTCCAGGTCGTCCGGCAGGATGCCGGCATCGATCACTTCACAGCCCATTCGCGTCAGCCAACTGCACAGCACGCGGCGGTTGCTGTTGTAGATCTGGCCCGGCCCCAGTGGCAATCCAGGCTCGATCAGTTCATCACCGGTCGACAGCACCGCCACCCGCACACGGCGCACCACGGGCAAGCAGTCCTGGCCGAGGGAGGCGGCCAGGCCCAACTCGATGGGACCCAGACGCGTGCCCGCGGACAACACCAACTCGCCGACCGTGGTTTCCTGGCCTTGAGGGCGGATATTCTGGCCCGCGCGCAACGGCTCGCTGAAACTCACGCGCTCATCAATGTGAATGACCGCGTTTTCCTGCATTTCCACGCAGTCGGCGCCTTGGGGCACCGGCGCGCCAGTAAAGATGCGCGCACAGGTGCCGGGCACCAGCGGCTCAGGCGCAATGCCGGCGAAAATACGTTGGCTGACCGGCAAGGGCTTGCCGGCCCAGTCCGCCACGCGCAGGGCGTAGCCGTCCATGGCACTGTTGGGCCAGGGCGGCAGGTCGAGGGTGGAGACCAGCTCTTGTGCCAATACACGGCCATCGCATTCGGCCAGTGGCACGACGTCGCGCGCCCGGATCGGCGCGGCGTCGGCCATTTCCAGCAAACGCTGCAAGGCTGTTTCCACCGGCATCAAGGCGCCGGTCTTGCCGGGCTTATCCACGGGATTCACAGGGCTCGGCCTGCTTCAGGTGGGGTACGAAATTGCACGGCCGGTGACGGTTGTCCAACTGTTCCGCCAGGATGCCGTCCCAACCGGTACGCACGGCATTGGTGGAGCCCGGCAGGCAGCACACCAGCGTGCCATTGGCCAGGCCGGCCAGGGCGCGGGATTGAACCGTGGAAGTGCCGATATCGGCTACGGATATCTGGCGGAACAGTTCGCCAAACCCATCGACCTGCTTGTCCAACAGGCAACTCACCGCCTCGGGCGTGCTGTCGCGGCCGGTGAAGCCGGTGCCGCCGGTGATCAGCACGACCTGAACCACATCCTCGGCGATCCAATGAGCGACCTGGGCGCGAATTTTGTAGAGATCGTCCTTGAGCAGCACACGTTCGGCCAGGTTGTGGCCGGCGGCAGTCAGGCGGTCGACGAAGACCTGGCCCGACGTGTCGGTGTCCAGGGTACGGGTGTCGCTGACGGTCAACACAGCGATATTCAGAGGTACGAAGGGCGCATCAGCCTTGGCTTTCATGGCACGGTCCGGTTGTCGAAGGAACAGCCCGGTGTTATATCACAGGCCCCTGTTTACGTGCCGCTGCGGAACCACTATGCCTCTTGAATCTTCACGCCTGCCTTGCTCGATTTTGTTGTTGGCCGGTGGTCGTGGCCAGCGCATGGGTGGCCAGGACAAAGGGCTGCTGCAATGGCGCGGGCAACCCTTGATTGCGCACCTGCAACACTTGGTGCGGCCGCTCACGGACGACCTGATCATCTCGTGTAACCGCAACCATGAACGGTATGCACCTTATGCCGACCAACTGGTGAGCGACGACAGCCCGGATTTTCCCGGGCCACTGGCCGGCATACGCGCGGGACTGTTCGCCGCACGCCACGAGCATCTGTTGGTCTTGCCCTGCGATGTTCCGCAGATCGATGCGCGATTGCTGGCCGATTTGCATGGGTTAGCGCAACGCAACCCACAGGTTCCGGTGATGGTACGTCATGGCGAATTTTGGGAACCCTTGCTCTGCATCATCCCCACCGCCCTGAAAGACCAAGCGGAACGGGCCTGGCAAGCGGGCGAACGCAGCCCGCGTAAAATCCTGCTGCAGCTGGGGGCCGTGGGCCTGGAATGCCCTGCGGATGACCCACGCCTGGCCAACCTCAATACACCGGACCTGTTGCACCCAAGGCCTGGCGTGTCAGAATGAGTCTTGCAAAAGGAACTTTGCCGACGTTGCACACGTCACAAGGTCAGCATTTTAAAAGTATTTTCTCGGAGACAAACTCATGACTCAACGGACCATCGCCGCTCTCATGCTTGCACTGGGCCTCGCCACCCTCGCCGGTTGCGCCTCGCCTACAGTGATCACCCTGAATGACGGTCGCGAAATCCAGGCCGTCGACACCCCGAAATACGATGAGGATTCGGGTTTCTACGAATTCCAGCAGCTTGACGGCAAGCACACCCGTATCAACAAAGATCAGGTTCGTACCGTCAAAGACCTGTAAGCCACCGCTTGCACACAAGGCCCGCCTCGCGCGGGCCTTGTCGTTTTCGGCGCTTACCAGCCCAGCGTGATTTCACTGCGAAAATTGCGTTGCTGGCCGCTGACCGGGTCGATGAAACGCACGCCTTGCGCCAGCAACTTGAGCGGGTTGGCGTAGTCGTCCACGGCGTCCTTGATCACATCGGGATAGAACGGGTCATTGCAGATACTCGCCCCGAGCGCCGTCATGTGTACCCGCAGTTGGTGCTTCTTGCCGGTGACCGGGAACAGGCCATAGCGCCATAAATTGCCGTGTTTCTCGCGCACCTCAACAGCCGTTTCGGTATTGCTGGCACCGGGCCCTTCCTGCATACGGAAGAAAGGCTCGCCGTCCACCAACCGGCTCTTGTGCACCAGAGGAAAGGCCAGATCAGGTAAGGCCGGGGCAATGGCTTCGTAAAATTTATCGATTCGCCGCGTGGGAAACAGCTGCTGATAGGCCGCGCGGCTATCGGGGTTGGCCGAGAACAACACCAGCCCCGCGGTATGCCGGTCAATGCGGTGCAGGGGCACCAGGCCGGGGTTGTCCAGACGCCGGATCAAACGGCGCAACAGCGTTTGTTCGACGTACTCGCCGGCGGGTGTCACCGGCAGAAAATGCGGCTTGTCGGCTACCACCAGGTGTTCATCGGCGTACAGAATGGTTTCTTGTACCGGGATCACTTTTTCGTTGGGCACTTCACGAAAGTAATAGATGCACAGGCCTTCCTTGTAAGCCAGGTCAGCACTGATGGGGTGGCCATTGATATCCAGCACCCGGCCACGGGCAATGCGGTCCAGCCAGTGTTCACGGGCGATCGCCGGGAAGTGTTCGCACAGGCAATCGAGCACCGTCGCCCACGGGCCAGACGGCAGGTACAAGGTGCTGGCTTGGTGCTGTGAAGGGGAAAAACGGGAAGTGGACATGCCGATGCTCAAAGCCTGGAATAAACAGGCGGGCATTATCCCGCATGGCGCGGGATTGAGCCTAGGAGAGATCTCAGGCCTTGGCCAATTGCGCGCGCAAAACCGGCGAAGCGCTGGCCGCCTCGGTAAACTCCTTGAGCCAGCGCAGCACGTCCACGGCCTCCCACCGGCCCGGGTCGTACAGTGCGTAGAGCAAGCCCTGATAACCCACCACATCCAGCTGCTTGTGATAACCGGCACGCTGGAACAGCGCTTCGATTTCTGCAAAGCAGGTATTGAAATGCACTTTATTGAAGGGCGTCTTGCCTTCCGTGACCAGGCCATCCAGGCGCAGCTCGTTCACCGCATCGCGCACGACGTCGGCGGACATGCTATTGACGCTGCTTTTCAATTGTTCGACATTCACCACGGGCGTTCCCTCTATTCAATCGCTGTACAAACATACAGTAACGTAATATTGGGAAACCCGCCATCGCATAAACGTCAGCGCAGAAAAGCCACAATCTGCTCAGTGTCGAACGGCCAATCCAATTCAGCCCCCGTATCCACCCGCCTGAGCACCGGAATCCGCAGGCCGTAGGCGTCGGTCAAGTCATCGGGGTCGGCGATATCCACAAGCTCGACGAGTAACCCGTGCTCGACGAGCGGCATGATTTCGGCCTCGGCAATTTCACACAGATGGCAACCCAGGGTGCCGAACAGCTGGCATTCAGGACGCATGGCAATGAACTCGTATGCAAACACGCCACCATTCTAAGCCCAACACCGCCCGGCAAGCGCGCTCCGATCAATCCTGACTGACAGCGCCGATCTTGTGGATCGACAGGTCCGCCCCGTAATACTCCTCTTCCTGGCTCAGGCGCAGCCCGGAAGCGAGCTTGATTACGCCGTACACCAGCAAGCCGCCGACCAGCGCCACGGCTACGCCCAGGGCAGTACCGATCAACTGACTGACCAGGCTCACACCGCCCAGCCCACCCAGTGCGGTCTGCCCGAAGAGACCGCAGGCAATGCCGCCCCATACCCCACACAGGCCATGCAGCGGCCATACACCCAGCACGTCATCGATTTTCCAACGGTCCTGGGCGGCCATAAAGCACCACACAAACAGCCCTCCCGCGACCACGCCGGTCACCAGCGCGCCCACCGGATGCATCAGGTCGGAACCGGCACAGATCGCCACCAGCCCGGCCAGCGGGCCGTTGTGCAGAAAGCCGGGGTCATTGCGGCCGATCACCAGCGCGGCGACGGTGCCACCCACCATCGCCATCAACGAGTTGACCGCCACCAGACCGCTGACGCCATCAAGTGTTTGCGCGCTCATCACGTTAAAACCGAACCAGCCCACGATCAGTATCCACGAACCCAGCGCCAGGAACGGAATGCTCGAGGGGGCAAACGCCACCAGGCGCCCGTCGCGGTAACGTCCGTTGCGCGGGCCGAGCAAGAGCACCGCCGCCAACGCCAGCCAGCCGCCCATGGCATGGACCACCACCGACCCGGCGAAGTCGTGAAAGCGGGCGCCAAAGGTCGCGAACAGCCAGTCTTGCAGCCCGAAGTTGCCGTTCCATACCATGCCTTCGAAGAAGGGGTAGATGAATGCCACGATCAAGGCCGTTGCACACAGCTGAGGCGCGAATTTCGCACGCTCGGCAATCCCCCCTGAAATGATCGCCGGGATCGCCGCCGCAAAGGTCAGCAGGAAGAAAAATTTCACCAGGCCGTAGCCATGATCGGCGCTGATCACCGCCGCCGGGTGCATGAAGCTGACGCCATAGGAGATCCAATAGCCTATAAAGAAATAAGCCAGGGTGGAGATCGCGAAATCGCTGAGGATTTTCGACAATGCGTTGACTTGGTTCTTCTGGCGCACCGTTCCGACTTCCAGAAAGGCGAAACCGGCGTGCATAGCCAGGACCATGACCGCGCCAATCAGAATGAACAGGGTGTTGGAGCTATGGACAAGCGTGTCCACCGCGCTTTGCAAATTTTCCATGGAGGTTGGCAGGCCTGCAGTAAGGCAAAAAGCACCAAAGCGGTTCAAGCCAGGATTGCTCGCACTAAATTGGCACCAAAGGCACCGCCCTTCTTTGAGAGGGCGTGAACCGCTTTAGCGCGGCGATCAACACAACCGGCGAGTCCCGACAGGGTATTTGCGCGAGTTTCAGTTAATTAGGGTAAGGTTTTCCAAGGCTTGCGCCTCGACCGCCCGGATTCAGCGCAGGCCCAAGGGCAGGCGCACCAAGGCAAAGCAAAAGCTGTACCAGACAATTGCACTGAACCTTCGGCGAACCCCGCGACTCGAAACCACACGTACAGAACGCCACACACGGAGATCAACATGGCCGGCAAAACAGCAAAGACTGCTCAAGAAATACTGATGGCGGATTTTCAGACCCTAGTCAGCGATACCGAAAGGTTGCTGGACGACACCGCCATCCTGGCCGGTGACCAGGCCGATGAGCTGCGCACCAAGATCCATGAAAGTCTGCTCAAGGCCCGCGAAACGTTGCAACTGACCGAAGACTCCCTGCGCGAGCGCGGCCAGGCGGCAATGACTGCGACGGAAGATTACGTGCAGGCCAACCCTTGGCAGTCCGTCGGCATCGCTGCCGGCGTGGGCTTTTTGATCGGTCTGCTGGCTACCAGGCGCTAATATCATGTCTATCGACGAATCCAGCTCGTCAAAGGGCGCAGGTACCACCTCCCGTCGTCTGGGCGCAGCCGTGCTCGGCTTGTTGCACAGCCACGTCGAACTGTTTGGCATCGAGTTACAGGAACAGAAGGCGCGCACTGTCAGCCTGCTGCTGTTTGCCGGCCTGGCGTTAGTGTTTGCCCTGCTGCTGCTGGTGGGGTTATCGACACTGGTGATGATCCTGGTATGGGACACCGGTTACCGCCTGACCGGCATTATTTGTCTGTGCGTGTTTTACACCCTGGCCGCAGCGTTTTGCGGGGTACGCTTGAAAGCGGCGGTGTTCGATGAATCCACGCCGTTCCACGCCACCCTCGAAGAGTTGGCCAATGATCGGGAGCGCCTGTTGCCATGAGCCTGCCTGAAATCCCTCAAAACACGACCCGTCGGGAAATGCGCAAGGCGTTGATCCGCCTGCGCATGGAAATGCACCGTCAGGAAATCCGTCATGAGTCCCAGCAACTGATGTCACCCCTGCATAAAGTGCGCGACCTGCGTCACAACTGGCAGGACAGCCTGGGCATCAAGCACGCGCCGCTGTGGGGCGTGGCGGCGGTGACACTGATGGGGTTCTTTACCGGCAAGGGCGCCAAGGGCGGCAGTATCAGCAACGTGACGCGTCTGGTGCGACTGGGGGCCGGGTTGATCCCCCTGATCAAACTGGCCATGCAAGGCGCTTCTCGCAAAAGATAATCCCCGCTCGCCGGCTGAACACGACGGCCTGACCCCGGCACAATTGTGCAACAGCGGTCGGGCCGCCGTGTCTGTTCCTGTCGACACATCGACCTGAAGATTTCCGCTTGAACCGCGAGCGCGGAAACGGGAAGCTGCAGGTGTCATTCACCGTACGGAGAGTACCTGCCTTGGATTGGCCCACCCTGCTGACCCGCGAACGTCTTGGCAAGCCCCTGCACAGCCCTGAAGAACTGGGGCGCAGTCCTTTTCACAAAGACCATGACCGCATTATTTTCTCCGGCGCTTTCCGTCGTCTGGGCCGCAAGACCCAAGTGCACCCCGTTTCGAGCAATGACCATATTCACACGCGCCTGACCCACTCGCTGGAAGTCAGCTGTGTGGGTCGCTCCCTTGGCATGCGCGTCGGTGAAACATTGCGAAGCGCCCTGCCCGACTGGTGTGATCCAAGCGACTTGGGCATGGTCGTGCAGTCGGCCTGCCTGGCGCACGATATCGGCAATCCGCCATTTGGGCACTCCGGCGAAGACGCTATCCGCCACTGGTTCCAGCAGGCCGCCGGGCGCGGTTGGCTGGACGACATGAGCAACGCCGAGCGCAATGACTTCCTCAACTTCGAAGGCAATGCCCAGGGTTTCCGGGTATTGACCCAGCTGGAATACCATCAATTCGACGGCGGCACGCGGCTGACCTACGCCACCCTGGGCACTTACCTCAAGTACCCCTGGACCGCCCGCCACGCGGACGCGTTGGGCTACAAAAAACACAAGTTCGGCTGCTACCAGAGTGAGTTGCCGATTCTGGAACAGATCGCCCATAAACTCGGCCTGCCTCAATTGGAGGACCAACGCTGGGCCCGCCACCCATTGGTGTACTTGATGGAGGCCGCCGACGACATCTGCTACGCGTTGATCGACCTGGAAGATGGCCTGGAGATGGAGTTGCTGCAGTACGCCGAAGTCGAGTCACTGCTGCTCGACCTGGTGGGTGATGACCTGCCGCAGACGTATCGACAGTTGGGCGCGTCGGACTCCCGTCGCCGCAAGCTGGCGATCCTGCGTGGCAAGGCCATCGAGCATCTGACCAATGCAGCGGCGCGCGCATTCGTCGAACAACAGGACGCCCTGCTTGCCGGCACCCTGCCTGGGGATCTGGTTGAGCACATGCACGGTCCGGCAAAGCGTTGCGTACTGGATGCCAAGGACATGGCGCGCAAGAAAATCTTCCAGGACAAACGCAAGACCCTGCATGAAATCGGCGCCTACACCACTCTGGAGATTCTGCTGAACGCCTTTTGCGGTGCTGCCTTGGAGCAACACGGCGGGCGTACGCCATCGTTCAAGAACCGGCGCATTCTCGACTTGCTCGGCAACAGCGCGCCGGACCCGGCCTGGCCGTTACACGCCTCGTTCCTGCGCATGATCGATTTTATCGCTGGCATGACCGACAGCTACGCCACCGAGATGGCGCGGGAGATGACCGGGCGCTCCAGCCCTCAATAACGGCTCGATCACGTCGCCCTGTTCCCTGAAAGGAATTGCCCTACGATGGGAACAGAGCGGCCTGATCGAATTCGTACATATTCCCGAGGAATAATCACGCACGCCATCGCGGACCAGACGAGCGTTTCCTACGCTCCCATCGACGCTTGACTCACTGTGTGCTCCTTATGCCCAGACATCCCCTTCGTATTCTTTTGGTGGAGGATCATCCCTTTCAACTCCTGGCCACCCAATGCTTGCTCAGAAGCTTCGGCTTCCACCAACTCACCCCCGTCGAAAATGCCGAACAGGCCATACGCACAATGACCCAGTCCGAATCCCCGTTCGACTTGATGTTATGCGACCAATGCCTACCAGACCTGCCCGGTCTTGAGTTGGTTGAAATCGCCAGCCGTGGTCACTTTATTACCAGCGCGATTCTATTGAGCGGGCTACCGACGGCGGAACTGCTCAAACTGACCACACAAGCTGCGCAGCGAAACCTCCCACTACTTGGCTGCTTGCCAAAACCGTTAAACAAAGATGAACTTGAATGTTTAATGACCTCGACTTGCTTCTTATCAATGTAGGACTTTAAACCTTACCGATTGCGAAAAATAACGTAAGAGCCGTCGCAAAATCCCTGTGATCGCTGGCCACGCCAGCTGCCCTGAGATCACCCACACTCAGTGTCACGATTACCTAGCGGCTTGTAGGCCTCTACCTTTTTTGATGTAGGAAACATCCTGTTTTGTGCTTGCCCCCCCCACGCTTCATGCTGCTGCCTCTTCATCTGAGCTAATGTAACCGCTTTATTTGCACCTGCATGGAATGTGATTATGAACACCGTTTTTATTATCGATGACCACCCCGTTATACGACTTGCTATCAGAATGTTACTGGAACACGAAGGTTACAAAGTCATTGGAGAAACAGATAACGGGTGCGACGCCATACAAATGGTTCGCGAATGCCTGCCGGACCTGGTAATTCTGGATATCAGCATCCCGAAACTTGACGGCCTCGAAGTACTCTGCCGATTCAACGCCATGAACACTTCCATGAAAACCCTGGTCCTCACGGCCCAGTGCCCAACCCTGTTTGCCACGCGCTGCATGCGCTCGGGCGCGGACGGTTACGTCTGCAAGGAAGGGGACCTGAGCGAACTACTGAGCGCTATTCGCGCAGTACTATCCGGTTACAACTATTTCCCCAGCCAGGCATTGAATACAAGTGGAACGGAAGGTGTGGACACCCAGGAGCTGGAACTCTTTAAAACCGTTAACGACCGGGAACTCATGGTTTTACAACTTTTTGCACAAGGCCGCACTAACAAAGAAATAGCCAAGGGTATGTTCTTGAGTAATAAAACGGTCAGCACTTATAAAAAGCGGTTAATGCAAAAACTAAAAGCCCAATCTTTAGTCGAGCTCATTGAGATGGCAAAACGAAACGCGCTAGTGTGAGAAAGCGGATGCCCAGCCGTATCAAGGACTATTTAATTATATTAAGTGCCGGCTTGTACTTCAGCACTGCCGTGCTTGCGGAATCTTCCACCAATCCGCAACACCTCACCCTATTGAGTCGCGCGGGAATCGTCCAACTCGATAACCACCTGGACAGGACTCAGCGCCAGTGGCTGCAGTACAAGCGCGAACTGGTACTGGGTACCGCCGCGCCTGACTACCCGCCGTTCGACCTCACCTCCAGCGGCCGCGATTACGAAGGCCTTACCGCAGACTATGCAGGCCTGCTGGCCAAGGCACTCGCCATACCGGTCAGGGTCCTTCGCTACCCTTCCCGGTTGTCCGCCATTCAAGCCCTTGAAGCCGGCGACATCGATTTGCTGGGTTCCTCCAACGGCTTCGAGGCCGCAAACCCCAATCTCGCGCTGTCGGCCCCTTACGCGGTGGACCAGCCGGTACTGGTCACCCGCGAGGGGGAAACCCGCAGTCTCGGCGATGGCCTGGAAGGGCTGCGCTTGAGCCTCGTCTATCATTACCTGCCGTTCGATGAAGTGGAGAAGCTGTACCCCAACGCGGATATCCGCACCTACCCCTCTTATCAAAATGCCCTGAATGCAGTGGCGTTCGACCAGGCGGATGTATTTCTTGGCGACACGATTTCCACCCACTTCATGATTAACAAGGGCTACCTCAAAAACGTCCGCATGGCCAATTTCGGCAAGCATGAAGCCTATGGCTTCAGCTTTGCCCTGCGCCGCGACAACCTCATTCTCTTGAGCATTGTCGACACAGTGCTGGCCTCTGTGCCCATCAACGAACGCGATAGCATCGCCAAGCGTTGGAGCGCGGGCAGCGATATCTTGTTGACCGACAAGAAACTGCAATTGACCCCGCGCGAAGAACGTTGGCTGAAGGCGCACCCGGTAGTGAAGGTCATCGTGAATGAAACCTTTGCCCCCCTCACCTTCTTCGATACGGAGGGCAATTTTCGCGGTATCACCGCCGACCTTCTTGAACTTATTCGATTGCGTACCGGCTTGCGTTTCGAGGTTCAGCGCGGCCGTGAAGTCGACGATATGATCAAACAGGTCACCACGCAGAACGTCGACATTATCGGGGCCATCGTGCCGAGTAACCAACGAGAGGCGCAGCTGAGTTTCAGCCGGCCTTACCTGGAAAACTCTTATGTGCTGTTGACCCGCAAAGAGCCAGGAGCGCCCTTGAACCTGGAGCAGATGACGGGCAAGCGCCTGGCGGTGACCCGAGGCACCCCGCTGGCCGATACCCTTCGCAAGGATTTCCCCCAGATTCAGCTGGTGGAGACCGGCGATACCTTCAGGGCCTCCGAGTTGCTTGCACAAGGGCAAGTGGATGGCGCTGTGAACACGCTGTTGATCGCCAACTATTTCCTGTCCTCGAAAGTTTTCCAGGACAAGCTGCAGATCACCACCAGTATCGGCACGGCACCGGCAACGTTCGCGCTGGCCACATCCCGCCACGCCACCGAATTGAGTTCGATCCTCGACAAAGCGCTGCTCAGTATCGCCCCGGATGAAATGGGCGTGATCAACAGCCGCTGGCGTGGCTACACGGTCGCGTCCGACAGCTACTGGCGCAATTACAATCAACTGATTGCCAGGATCGTCATCGGTACCGGCTTGCTGCTCCTGGTTTCCCTGACCTGGAACGCCTACATGCGCCGCCAGATCAGGCAGCGAAAGATGGCCGAGCGCGCCCTCAACGATCAGTTCGAGTTCATGCGCGCGCTGGTCAACGAAACGCCACACCCCATCTATGTACGCGACCGCAATGGCTTGCTGCAAACCTGCAACGACAGCTATCTGCAGACATTCGACGTCAAGCGGGAGGATGTGATCGGCAAGAGCGTGACCCAGATGAGCATGGCCCTGGCGCCCGAAGCAGCGCAGTACCACGCCGACTACCTGCGGGTGGTGGCTGAGGGCAACCCACTGATTCTGGACCGCACCCTGCATATCCACCAGAGGAAGCTGACGATCTACCACTGGATCCTGCCCTACCGCGATTCCACCGGCGAAGTCCAGGGCATCATCGGCGGCTGGATCGACATCAGCGACCGGCGCCAGTTGTTTGATGAATTGCGCGCCGCCAAAGAACGTGCCGACGAGGCCAACCGCGCCAAAAGCACGTTCCTTGCCACCATGAGCCACGAGATCCGCACCCCGATGAACGCCGTGATCGGCATGCTCGAACTGACGCTCAAGCGCGCCGACCAAGGGCATCTGGACCGTCCGGCGATAGAAGTGGCGTACAACTCGGCCAAGGATCTACTGGAGCTGATAGGCGACATTCTCGACATCGCCCGCATCGAGTCCGGCCGTCTCAGCCTGGCCCCGGAGCGCGTCAATCTGCGAGAGGTGATTGAATCCGTGGTGCGTGTGTTTGACGGCCTTGCACGCCAGAAAACCCTCAGCCTGCTGTTGGAGTTCAAGCCCGACCTGAGCGACATCGAAGTCCTCATAGACCCGCTGCGCTTCAAGCAAGTGCTGTCCAATCTCGTGAGCAACGCGATCAAGTTCACCGCACATGGGCAGGTGAAAATAAAAGTGGAGGTGCAACCGGCCCAGGCACAGGACCAAGAACAAGAACAGGTCGAAGTGAAACTGGTGGTTGAAGACACCGGTATCGGCATCAGCCGGGACGACCAGTTGCGGCTGTTCGAGCCGTTTGCCCAGGCCGACAATTCCGGGCACCTGGCCAGAAGCGGCGCCGGCCTGGGCCTGGTGATCTGCCGCAGCCTCTGCGCAATGATGGGCGGCCAGTTGAGCCTGAGCAGCGTGCCGATGGTCGGCACCCAGGTGCACGTCAACCTGAAAATGCCGCGCCTGCAGCCGATCACGACCCAGGGTGAGCATACGCCAGCGAAGCCGGTCTCTACCCCGGTGCTTAATGTGCTGGTGGTAGACGACCATCCGGCGAACCGCCTGTTGATGTGCCAGCAACTGGGCTACCTGGGCCATCAATTCACCGCCGCCGAGCACGGTGCGGCGGGGTTCCAGGCCTGGCGCCAGGAACAGTTCGACCTGGTGATCGCCGACTGCAATATGCCCATCATGAACGGCTACGAGTTGAGCCGTTCCATCCGTGAATACGAGCAACGCGAACAGTTGGCGCCCTGCGTGGTGCTGGGGTTTACCGCCAATGCACAACCGGAAGAACGACAGCGCTGCATGGATGCAGGGATGGATGACTGCCTGTTCAAACCTATCAGTCTCACGGTGCTGGAGCGGCAACTGGCGCAGATCACTGCGCAACCCACGAGCCAGCGGCTGGACCTGGGATGCCTGGACGCGCTGACGGGAGGGGATCCGCAATTGAGCCGACGCTTGCTTGAGGAGCTGCTCACCAGCAGCCTTCATGATCGTCAGGCACTCGTCGCGCTGCTGGATCGCAAGGCTTCATCGACGGACATCATCGAACAGGCCCACAAGATCAAGGGCGCCGCACGCATCGTTCAAGCCAATGCCTTGGCCGGGCAATGCGAAGCACTGGAGCAAGCCTGCTCTCGCGACGATGATCGGCGGGTGATCGAGACGGGTATCAAATCCCTGGAAAAGCTCATGCTTGAGCTTGAACGGGCGCTGCAAGTTCAACTGCATGACCTGGACAGCCAATAGGAGGCAGGGGCTCGCCCCCGCCTCGCTGGCTCAGCAGTCGGTCAAGCGCAGGAAAATAGCCGCCAGTTGTTCGATACCCACCTGATCCTCAGGCGTAAAACGCGCCAGTGATGGGCTGTCGAGGTCGAGGACGCCAATCAATTGGCCGTTCTTGACCAGCGGCACCACCAATTCACTGTTCGAGGCGCTGTCACAGGCAATGTGCCCGGCAAACGCATGCACGTCTTCCACTCGCTGGGTTTGCCGGGACGCCGCGGCGGCACCACACACACCACGACCGAACGGGATCCGCACGCAGGCAATCTGGCCCTGGAACGGGCCAAGAACCAGCTCCTCGTTGCGATTAAGGTAGAAACCCGCCCAGTTCAGGTCGTCCAACTGATTGAACAGAAACGCGGAGAATTGCGCGCTGTTGGCGATGAAATCCCGTTCATCCGCCAGCAGCGACTCCAGTTGCGCGCAGAGCAGGGTATAGCCATCGAGGCCGGTGCCGGCCTGTTGCAAATCGATCATGGTTGACGTTCCAGCAGTTTGAGACCCACCCAATAACGGGCGAATTGATAGGCGCAGCGGCCATTGCGGTTGCCGCGCCCGGTGGCCCAGCGCACGGCGAGAATGTCGAGTTGTTCATCGCGTTGCCACTGCAGGCCGGCCTTGCTTGCCAACTCGCCGATCCAGTGCTCCACCACATTCAGGAAGTGTTCCTGGGTGAACGGGTAGAACGACAGCCACAAGCCAAAACGGTCGGACAATGCGATCTTGTCCTCTACCGCCTCGCTCGGGTGCAGTTCGCCATCCACGCGCTTCCAATTGTCGTTGTCACTCTGGTTCTCCGGAACCAGATGACGACGGTTGGAGGTGGCATACAGCAATACGTTTTCCGGCGCCTGCTCCAGGGAGCCATCCAGTACACTCTTGAGTACCCGGTAGTCGCCTTCACCCGCCTCGAACGACAGGTCGTCGCAGAACAGGATAAAACGCTGTGGCAGCTTGAGCAGTTGCTCGACCACGCGCGGCAGGTCGGCCAGATGGTCACGTTCGATTTCGATCAGACGCAGGCCGGCCTTGGCATGCTGGGCGAGCAGAGCGCGTACCATGGATGATTTTCCGGTGCCACGCGAACCCCAGAGCAGCGCATGGTTGGCAGGCAAGCCGTCGAGAAACTGTTGGGTGTTGCGGGCCAGCTGTTCACGTTGCTTGTCGACGCCGATCAGGTCCGACAAGCGCATGTCCAGGCTGACTTCCAGCGGCAACAGGAAGCCTGTGCGGCCTTCGCGTTGCCAGCGGGCGGCCAGGCAATGGTTCCAGTCAATGGCCTGGCGCGGGGCGGGTAACAAAGGTTCGAGGCGCGCCAGCACTGCGTCAGCCCGCTCAAGAAAGGCAGTCAATCGAGAATCCACATCTATTCCTCTGGCAAGTTCTTGTAAAAGATGGCGTATTGGCAACCCTGTGGCAGACCGCACAAGGCTGCGTCAAGAAAATCGATTCATGCCGGGCAAGTCAGCGCTGGTGGATGTTCAGCTATGCTTGCCGGGCGAAGGGAACGTGAAGTGGTTCAACACTCGATGGATATCAAGTTCGCCCACCGCTTGTCTTATAAACAAGCCAGATTGACTGTGCTGGTAGGTTTCGTCTTGGGAACCTTGCTCAGTTTTATCCAAATCGGCATTGATTATGCCAGTGAAGACGCATCCATCAACCGTGAAATACGCTCGCTGATCGAAATCAGCCATAATCCTGCCTCGCGCATCGCCTATAACATTGATGCCGAACTCGCCCAGGAACTGACCCTCGGCCTGCTGCACTCCCCCGCCATCGTCCGCGCACAGTTGATCGACAACAACGGTGTGGTGCTGGCCGACGTCGACCGGCCGCGCAAGGAAAGCCATTATCGGCCTGTCAGTGATTTTCTGTTTGGCGCCAACCGCCAATTTGAAGACCGCCTGTACCTCAGCCATATGCCCAACGATTCCCTTGGCGTGCTGCGTCTTGATGTAGATACCTACGCGTTCGGCAGCCGCTTCCTGCGCCGCGCCGAGGTCACTTTGCTCAACGGCTTTGTTCGCAGCCTGCTGCTGACCGGGATCTTGCTGGGCTTGTTCTACGTCATGCTCACCCAGCCGCTGGTGCGCATCATTCGAGCGTTGAGCACGCGCAAACAGGCGCGCCTGGACTGCCCCCCGGGGCATGAGCATGACGAAATCGGCGTGTTGGTCAACGTTGCCAACCAGCAATTCGAAAACATGGAAACCGAAATTCAGCAGCGTCGCCATGCCGAAGATCGCCTCACCGAATATCTGGGCCAACTGGAAGACATCGTTTCTGCGCGCACCCTTGAGCTCAAGACCAGCAACCAACGCCTGAGCCAGTTCAATGATGAGCTGGAAGCTGCGCGATTGACCGCCCTGAACATGGCCCAGGCTCGCGCGGCGTTTTTGGCCAATATGAGCCATGAAATCCGCACCCCGCTCAATGGCCTGCTGGGCATGATTGCCCTGTCGCTGGACAGCACGCTCAACGCCGAGCAGCGCCAGCAGCTGTCCATCGCCCACGACTCCGGCAAGGTCCTGGTGGAGTTGCTCAACGATATCCTCGACCTGTCCAAGTTCGACGCGGGTCAACTGGAGCTTGAGCGTATCCCGTTCGACCTCGGCTCACTGGTGGAGGATACCGCCAACCTGTTGTCGCAAAACGCCGCGCCCAGCGTGGAACTGACCTGCCTGATCGACCCGCTGTTTCCTGCCCAAGTGATTGGCGACTCGACGCGGGTACGGCAAATCGTCAGCAACCTGCTGTCCAATGCCTTGAAGTTCACCCGTTTCGGCCGCGTGGATGTGCGCCTGAGCCAACACGGCGACGGGGTACGCATTGAAGTCTGTGATACCGGTATCGGCATTGCCCAGGATGCCCAGGTCAAGATTTTCCAGCCGTTTACCCAGGCCGGCGCCGGTATCACGCGCCAATTTGGCGGCACGGGCCTGGGGCTCGCGTTGACCCATAACCTGTGCGAAGCCATGCAGGGCCGCATGAGCATCAGTTCGGAGGTCGGCTTCGGCAGCCAGTTCTGCGTCGACCTACCGTTGCCCCCCCACCTGCCGGTGGTAGCTCAAATACCATTGGCGGGGGATGTGATCGTCATTACCAACCAAAGCAGCGGCCTGGGAGAATTGCTCACGAACCTGCTGCCCCATTGGGGTTTAACGCCGCGTTGCTACTCCATGGAAGACGACCTGAGCGGACAGCAGCCCGACCTGTTGATCACCGACTGCCCGGAGTGCCTGTTCCGCCTGAGGCCGGGCATTACCGCGCCGATTCTGGTAGTGACCGCCTATGGCAATTTCATGCCCGGCGAAGAAGTCGCGGCCCTGGCACCGCTGCAGCAACAAGCTCGCCCGTTGAGCCGTAACGCGCTATACCAGATCCTGCAGCGTAATTTGCGCAGCGACACGCAACCGATCCCGGACCCGGTCCAAGTCGACGCCGCGCCCCTCAGCCATCGCGCGCGCATCCTGCTGGTGGAGGACAACCCGGTCAATCAACTGGTGGCCAAGGGCATGCTCAGCAAGCTCGGCTGCGAGGTGGTTGTGGCCGCCCATGGCGGCGAAGCCCTCAAGTGTCTTGAGGACCAGCGTTTCGATCTGGTGTTGATGGACTGCAACATGCCCGTCATGAATGGCTACGAGGCCAGCCGGCAGATTCGCCAGAGCGGTCGCTGGCCGGACCTGCCGATCGTCGCCTTGACCGCTAACGCCCTGTCCGAAGAACGTGAGCGTTGCCGTGCAGCGGGGATGAATGACTACCTGGCCAAGCCGTTTCGCCGTGAAGAGCTCAAGGGCCTGCTTGACCTCTGGGTGCCTGAGGCGACAAAACTCTGACTTGCGCCAGCAATTGGTCGAGCCCGTCGCGCAAGGCATTGGCCTGATTCAGCTCGACGCCGCTGTCGCACAGCAAACGGGCTTTCAACGCGTGGGCCAGGTCGCGCAGCTGCACGCCGACCTCGCTCAGGCTCAAGTGCACTTCACGCTCATCCCGGGAACTGCGCCGGCGCCCGACCAGGCCCAACTGCTCAAGGCGCTTGAGCAATGGCGTCAGCGTGCCTGAATCCAACATCAGCCGCTCGCCCAAGGCCTTGACCGTCGGCAGCGCTACAGGCGTGTGATGCCATTCCCATAACACCAGCATCACCACATATTGCGGATAGGTCAGGCCCAATGAGTCGAGCATCGGCTTGTAAGCGCGGGTCATGGCGCGTGACGCCGCGTAGAGTTTGAAACACAACTGGTCGTCCAGCGCCAGGGATACGATGGCATCACTCATTTGAGCAGCGCTTCGATCTCTTGGCTCAGGTCCTGAGGCTTGGTGGTGGGTGCAAAACGCTTGACCTGCTTACCGTCACGCCCGATGAGGAACTTGGTGAAATTCCACTTGATATTCTTCGAACCCAGCAGTCCCGGCGCCTGTTTTTTCAGCTGCACGAACAACGGGTGGGCATCGCTGCCATTGACGTCGATTTTTTTGAACAAGGGAAAACTGACGCCGAAGTTCAACTCACAGAACTCGGCTATCGCGCCTTCGTTGCCCGGCTCCTGCTTGCCGAACTGATTGCACGGAAAGCCCAGCACCACCAGGCCCTGGTCCTTGTATTGCTGCCAGAGGTGCTCCAGGCCTTTGTACTGCGGGGTGAATCCGCACTTGCTGGCAGTGTTGACCACCAGAATGGCCTTGCCGGCGAAATCGGCCAAGGTCTTTTGCTCACCCCGGATGGTGGTGCAAGGGATGCTCAGCAGGTCGTCGCTCATGGCAGTTTCTCTGTTAAAGGGGAAACAGGGAACGTAGCGATCAATTCAATTGTGTGCAATTGAATTGATCACAATGATGACAGGCGATCAGTCTTTTGCGGCGCGTGCAGCTGCGGGAGGGACCTGCCCCCTCCCGCATCGGACCTAGCGCGGCACCAGGTCCAGGCACACCGAGTTGATGCAATAGCGCAAGCCGGTCGGTGGAGGGCCGTCCGGGAACACATGCCCCAGGTGCGCGTCGCATTTGGCACAGGTAACTTCGGTGCGGATCATGCCGTGGCTGACATCCCGGATCTCGACCATCGCACTGTCGGCAATCGGCTCATAAAAGCTGGGCCAGCCGCAGCCCGAGTCAAACTTGGCCCTGGAATCGAACAACGGTTCATTGCAGCAAACGCAGTGGTACACGCCATCGGTCTTGATGTCGTTATATTTGCCGCTGAACGGTCGCTCGGTCCCCTTGAGGCGGCACACGTTGTACTGCTCCGGATCGAGCATGGCTTTCCATTCATCAACGGTTTTCTGCAGCTTTTCCATTGGTACACCTCGGCAACTGAAAAACCCTGATCTGTGTCTTTTCCATGGATCAGGCGGCACGTATGATTGCGCCTCTTCAAAACGCCAGTCTGGCACCCGCGCCACCGGCATTCAAACGTATTTAAAGGTGCGGGCCGCGCAGGATTCACAGTACGGTAGTGCACACGCCGTCTGGATCGTTCATTTTCAGGATCACATCGCCATGCAGGTCAGCAAATCGAACAAGCTCGCCAACGTCTGCTACGACATTCGCGGCCCGGTGCTCAAGCACGCCAAACGCCTGGAAGAGGAAGGCCATCGCATCCTCAAGCTGAACATCGGCAACCCGGCGCCCTTTGGTTTCGAAGCGCCGGACGAAATCCTCCAGGACGTGATCCGCAACCTGCCCACGGCCCAAGGCTACAGCGACTCCAAGGGCCTGTTCAGCGCGCGTAAGGCGGTGATGCAGTATTACCAGCAGAAGCAGGTGGAAGGTGTCGGTATCGAAGACATCTACCTGGGCAATGGCGTGTCCGAACTGATTGTGATGTCCCTGCAGGCCTTGCTCAACAACGGCGACGAAGTGCTGGTGCCGGCTCCGGATTACCCGTTGTGGACCGCTGCCGTGACCTTGGCGGGCGGCCACCCGGTGCACTATCTGTGCGACGAAGGGGCCGACTGGTTCCCTGACCTTGCCGATATCAAGGCCAAGATCACCCCGAACACCAAGGCCCTGGTGATCATCAACCCGAACAACCCCACAGGCGCCGTGTACTCCAAGGAAGTGCTGCTGGGCATGCTCGAACTGGCGCGCCAACACAACCTTGTGGTGTTCTCCGACGAGATCTACGACAAGATCCTCTACGATGACGCCGTTCACGTGTGCACCGCTTCCCTGGCGCCCGACTTGCTGTGCCTGACCTTCAACGGTCTGTCCAAGTCCTACCGCGTGGCGGGGTTCCGCTCCGGCTGGATCGCCATTTCCGGGCCCAAGCACAACGCCCAGAGCTATATCGAAGGCATCGACATGCTGGCCAACATGCGCCTGTGCGCCAATGTGCCGAGCCAGCACGCGATCCAGACCGCCCTCGGCGGCTACCAGAGCATCAACGACCTGGTACTGCCTCAAGGGCGTCTGCTGGAGCAACGTAACCGCACCTGGGAGTTGCTCAACGCGATCCCGGGCGTCAGCTGCGTGAAACCCATGGGAGCGTTGTACGCTTTCCCGCGGATCGATCCGAAGGTCTGCCCGATCCTCAACGACGAGAAGTTCGTCCTCGACCTGCTGCTGTCGGAAAAGCTTCTGGTGGTGCAAGGCACCGCGTTCAACTGGCCGTGGCCGGATCACTTCCGCGTGGTGACCTTGCCGCGCGTGGATGAGCTGGATATGGCGATCGGTCGCATCGGCAATTTCCTGAAGTCCTATCGCCAGTAACGGAAATAATGCCGTATGACCTTCATTTGGTCGTACAGCGATTATCTGGCAACACTTCTCTGGTATTAGCGGCTTGAGCACGGCGATAGCACCGTGCCAGCCGCCCTGCCCTAGTGTTGACGGGGGTGCGACAGGCTTGACGGCTAACCGGCAAGGGCAATTGTTGTGGGAAAATCCCTTCAACGCGCTACATTCTTGCTGTAGGACACAGTTTGAAATAGTCGCTCGGTTGAATCACCCCATGCCGCACCTTATATACCCCGCAGTAAGCGACATATTAAGCATGAGGAGAACTCTACAACCATGATGCGCATCCTGCTGTTCTTGGCCACTAACCTGGCAGTCGTACTGATTGCCAGCGTCACCCTGAGCCTTTTTGGCTTCAATGGGTTCATGGCGGCCAATGGGGTTGATCTGAACCTCAATCAGCTGCTGATTTTCTGTGCGGTCTTCGGTTTTGCCGGCTCGCTGTTCTCGCTGTTCATCTCCAAGTGGATGGCGAAAATGAGCACCAGCACCCAAATCATCACTCAACCACGCACTCGCCATGAACAATGGCTGATGCAAACCGTGGAGCAGTTGTCACAAGAAGCAGGCATCAAAATGCCCGAGGTGGGGATTTTCCCCGCTTATGAGGCCAACGCCTTTGCCACCGGCTGGAACAAGAACGACGCGCTGGTAGCCGTCAGCCAGGGCCTGCTGGAGCGGTTTTCGCCGGACGAAGTCAAAGCGGTGCTGGCGCACGAGATCGGCCACGTGGCCAACGGCGACATGGTCACCCTCGCACTGGTACAGGGCGTGGTGAACACCTTCGTGATGTTCTTTGCACGGATCATCGGCAACTTCGTCGACAAGGTAATCTTCAAGAACGAAGAAGGCCGCGGTATCGCCTACTTCGTGGCGACCATCTTCGCCGAACTGGTGCTGGGCTTCCTGGCAAGCGCCATCGTGATGTGGTTCTCGCGTAAACGTGAGTTCCGCGCAGACGAAGCCGGCGCACGCCTGGCGGGCACCAGCGCGATGATCGGCGCACTGCAACGCTTGCGCTCCGAACAAGGCCTGCCGGTGCATATGCCGGACAGCCTGACCGCCTTCGGTATCAACGGCGGCATCAAGCAGGGTCTGGCGCGGATGTTCATGAGCCACCCACCACTGGAAGAGCGGATTGACGCATTGCGTCGTCGCGGCTGATACGACTGGGCAAGCCGAAAAGGGGCGATTGGATCGCCCCTTTTTTTGTGGGCGCGATTCAGGCCCTGGTCAACCGGTAAACCCGCTCTTCAAGGCGGGTGACGCCTGCCTGAACAAACTTCCAGCTTTCGCCCAAAATGTCCTGCTCTTCGAGCCTGTCCAACGCCCAGTGTTCGCCGAACAGCACGCGCACTTCATCATCGCCTACCGCAAACGGCGGCCCGGCCTTTTGTACCTGGTCGTAATCGAGCGTAATCAACAGGCCTTTGCAGCCACGGGCCAGCAGGGCATTGAGGCGTTCGGTATATTGCGCCCGCATCAACGGGGGCAACGCGATCAACGCTGCACGGTCATACAACGCGCTGCAATCAGCGACTGCCTGTGCGTTGAGGGAAAAGAAATCCCCGCACCACACTTCGATCAGGCTCGTCTGGTACACCTTGAAGCCGTCACGTTGACTGACCTGCGGCAGCAGCCCCTGCTCGCTGAAGAACGCTTCAACCGCCTGCTCGGACAACTCCACGCCCATCACGCGATAGCCCTGACTGGCCAGCCATACCAGATCCAGGCTTTTACCACACAGCGGTACCAGCACCTTGGCCCCGCCCGCCACTCCCAGTTGCGACCAATGCCGCTGCAGGTAAGGGTTAACCTCGGGCAAATGAAAGCCGATCTGGTTGCGCGCCCAACGCTCCTGCCAAAACTTAGGTTCCATAAACCACCCGAAAATTCGATCAAACCGCGCTAAAACTTATATTAGATTTAGATCGATGATCTGATTAAAGATGGCCCTATGTTAACGCTCAGGAACCCTCTTATGCTCCCCAGCCTGTTTATCTCCCACGGCTCGCCCATGCTCGCCCTGCAACCCGGCGCCAGCGGCCCGGCGTTGCAACGCCTGGCCGCCGAGCTGCCCCGCCCGAAGGCGATTGTGGTGGTATCGGCGCATTGGGAAAGTCAGGGGTTGCTGGTCAGCGGCAGCGCCGCACCCGAGACCTGGCATGACTTCGGTGGTTTCCCTCGCGAGCTGTTTGCCGTGCAGTACCCAGCGCCGGGCGCCCCACGACTGGCGGCAGAAATTGTCGAACTGCTTAACGCCGATGGCTTGGACGCGGGCGTCGACGAGCGCCGCCCCTTCGACCACGGTGCCTGGGTGCCACTGTCGCTGATGTACCCGGCGGCGGATATCCCGGTGGTGCAAGTGTCGTTGCCCAGCCGCATGGGCCCAGCCCTGCAGACCCGGGTCGGGCAGGCACTCGCTGGCCTGCGTGAGCAAGGTGTATTGTTGATCGGTTCCGGCAGCATCACCCATAACCTGGGCGAACTGGACTGGCGTGCCGGGCCGGACAGCATCGAGCCATGGGCGCGCGAGTTTCGCGACTGGGTGGTGGACAAGCTTGCTGCCCGTGATGAAGCCGCCCTGCACGACTATCGCCGCCAGGCGCCCCATGCCGTTCGCAGCCATCCAAGCGATGAGCACTTGTTGCCGCTGTACTTCGCACGCAGCGCGGGAGGCGATTTCAGCGTGGCGCACCAGGGCTTCACCCTGGGCGCCCTTGGAATGGACATCTATCGATTTGGCTGACGCGATTGTAAATGGCGGAGCGGGCTTGCTCGAATGCGCTGGATCAATCAATAGATTAGTTGACTGACACGCCGCATTCGCGAGCAAGCCCGCTCCCACACGTTGATCGAGTGTTGATCCAGCACTGACAGGCAAAAAAAATCCCCGAACCAGTCGGGGATTTTTTATGTGCGATCAATCAGCCCGCAGGCAGATCAATCTTCGCGGTAGCGACGCAGCTTCAACTGCTTGCCGGCAACGCGTGTATCTTTCAGCTTGGTCAGCAATTTTTCCAGACCGTCTTCCGGCAGCTCCACCAGGGAGAAGCTGTCACGGACCTGGATGCGACCGATGGCTTCACGTGCCAGGCCACCCTCGTTGAGGATAGCGCCCAGCAGGTTCTTGGCAGCGATACCGTCACGCGCACCCAGCGCAGTACGGCAACGAGCACGACCTTCGGCCAATGGAACCGGAGCACGACGCTCACGATCACCACGGTCTGGACGGTCGCCGGTACGCTCTGGACGATCACCGCGTGGCGCGTTGTTCGGTACCAATGGGCGTTCTTTCTCGATTGCAGCCAGGGTCAGGGCCTGACCGTTGGTGGCTTTGCGCAGCAACGCTGCAGCCAGGGCACGCGGGGTGCAACCGATATCGGCGGTCAGGCGGTCCAGCAGCTCGCCGTGGGTCGATTCAGCATCGGCAACCAATGGCGACAGGCTGTTGGTCAGTTTCTTGATGCGGGCATCGAGAACGGCCTGGGCATCCGGCAGACGCACTTCGGCAACTTTCTGACCGGTTACACGCTCGATGACTTGCAGCATGCGGCGCTCACGCGGGGTGACCAGCAGCAGTGCACGACCTTCGCGACCGGCACGGCCGGTACGGCCGATACGGTGAACATAGGACTCTGGATCGTAAGGCATATCAACGTTGAACACGTGGGTGATACGTGGAACGTCGAGGCCACGAGCAGCAACGTCGGTCGCCACAACGATGTCCAGACGGCCATCCTTGAGGGAGTCGATCACGCGCTCACGTTGGTTCTGGGCGATGTCACCGTTCAGCGCAGCGGCTTTGTAGCCTTTGGCTTCCAGGGCACTGGCCAGGTCCAGGGTCGCTTGCTTGGTGCGCACGAACATGATCAGCGCGTCGAAGTCTTCGACTTCCAGCAGGCTCAATACAGCCGAGGTCTTCTGGTCAGCGTGAACCAACAGGTGAGCCTGTTCGATCGCGGTAACGGTCTGGGTCTTGGTCTGGATCTTCACGTGTTGCGGATCGCGCAGGTGGCGTTCGGCAATGGCACGGATCGACTGCGGCAGAGTGGCCGAGAACAGCACGGTCTGACGGGTCGGTGGCAGTGCCTTGAAGATGACTTCCAGGTCATCCATGAAGCCCAGTTTCAACATTTCGTCGGCTTCGTCGAGAACCAGGTGGTTCACGGTCGACAGGACTTTCTCGTCACGACGCAGGTGGTCGCACAGACGGCCCGGGGTGGCGACAACAATCTGTGCGCCGTTACGGATAGCTTTCAGTTGTGGGCCCATAGGCGCGCCGCCGTAAACGGCCACAACGGTTACACCTGGCATTTGCTTGGCGTAGGTTTCGAAAGCGG
The DNA here is from genome assembly GCF_030147005.1 of Pseudomonas sp. Classification (GTDB taxonomy): domain Bacteria; phylum Pseudomonadota; class Gammaproteobacteria; order Pseudomonadales; family Pseudomonadaceae; genus Aquipseudomonas. Next base: position 18,219 of record NZ_JASLAW010000144.1, on the reverse strand, counting down.
TTGCTACTTGCAGCGCCAACTCACGGGTTGGCGCCAGGATCAGGGCTTGCGGTTCGCGCTTGGCAGGATCGATGCAGTGCAGGATAGGCAGGGCGAACGCGGCGGTTTTACCGGTACCGGTTTGCGCTTGGCCAATCATGTCCTGGCCGGCCATGATGATCGGGATCGATTGCTGCTGAATAGCCGAAGGTTCTTCGTAGCCAGTCGCAATGACAGCGGCGAGAATGTTCGGATTAAGATTAAAAGCGGCGAAGCCGCCGGTTTCCTGGGTCATGGGTCTGCCTCTAAGTGCATCCGCAAAGACCCATGCTCCAAAGCTGCGCATGCCGTGTTGAGACTCAAGAGTCGCCCTGGCTGCTTTGTCGGCGGGGATTTGCGAAAACGAATGAATGAAAAAGATTCGTCAAGGAAGAGTCCGCTGTGCGGACGTGCAGCCGAAGCTGACTTCGGGGAATTGCGCTACCTAAACGCGGCCCGGTTAAAGGCCGGCGCGCACTATACCGGAAATAGCTGAAAAAGGGAGCTTTTTTTATCGCAAAGCACCGATAAAACGCCCTGTGTCACAGCCTTTTCAGATAAGTGCGCCAGGGTCTGTTTTTCAAACGCCCGGCCCTGTTGGTCATCACGCTTAAACGGTTCACCTGTCCAGGCCGGCCCTTTGGTCTGAAACCCTGTCCACGTCAGGGGGCACACCCGATGAATCAAGCCGGCACCCGCCGCGTCACCCGTGAACTCCAGGCCAATATCCTGTTGCCGGGGCTGGACCGAGCGACAGTTGAGAAGGAGCGCTTTACCGTGGCGAGGGAGCTTTCTCGCTGGCCACAGGCGACACGTTGCCCGCTCGAGCGCCCAGGCTTGGCCGCGATGGCGCCGGCACAGGCGCCTATGTGGCCGGCCGAATCGCCTTGATCAACGCTTGCAACGAATACCCCAAACGAGGCGCCAGCACTTCAGCCCGTATGGAAAGCGCGTCCAGGTCCAGTTCCTGATCCAGCTCCGGAGGCACCAGCAGAATCACGTTGCCCTCCTTCACCGGCAGTTCCCAGTAATGCCGGTGATACAACCCACGCAACAACGCCGCGCCCAGCGGCTTGCCATCGTCGGTGGCCCACTGGTTGATCACCAGCCAGCCGCCGGGGTTGAGCTTCTTCTGGCAGTTTTCGAGGAAAGTCCAGGCCAGGTGGCCGACGCCAGGCCCCACATCGGTGTAGAGGTCGACGAAGATCAGGTCGGCCGGTTCGGCGCTGCCGAGCAACTCCAGGGCATCGCCGATTCGGATATACAGGCGCGGATCATCGTCCAGCCCCAGATATTCAATCGCCAGGCGCGGTACGTCGGGGCGCAGCTCGATGGCTTCGACGTCCTCAAGCGTCAGGAACTTGAGACATGCCTGGGTCAGCGTGCCGGCGCCCAGGCCGAGGAACAGCGCACTCTCCGGCTGCTCATGGCACAACGCACCGATCAACATGGCACGGGTGTAGTCGTACTCCAGCCAGCTCGGGTCGGCAGTGAACACGCAACTTTGCTCGATGGCATCGCCAAATTCGAGGAACCGGTAATCGGCCACTTCCAGCACGCGAATCATGCCGAAATCATCATGGACTTCGGCCAGCAGGTGCTCGACACGCTCCTCGCTCATCACTACTCCTAACGGGTTTACTGCAGGGCAAAGTGCGCGATTGTCGGCCAAGCGACGGCAGCAGGTCACGCACTAATTGCTGCTAACATTGACACCCTTACGTCAACCTAACCAACGAGTGCATGATGAGCCAACCCTGGAGCCCCGACAGCTGGCGTGCCCTGCCGATCCAGCAACAACCCCGGTACCCGGATGCCGCGCACCTGCTGCAAGTGGAACAGAGCCTGGCCAGTTACCCGCCGCTGGTGTTCGCCGGGGAAGCCCGCGAATTGCGTCGTCAGTTTGCCGAAGTGACCCAAGGGCGCGCCTTCCTGCTGCAAGGCGGTGACTGCGCCGAGAGCTTTGCCGAGTTTTCCGCCGCAAAAATCCGCGACACTTTCAAAGTGCTGCTGCAGATGGCGATCGTCATGACCTTCGCCGCTGGCTGCCCGGTGGTGAAAGTCGGGCGCATGGCCGGCCAGTTCGCCAAGCCGCGCTCGTCCAACGATGAAACCATCAACGGCATCACTCTGCCCGCCTACCGCGGCGATATCGTCAATGGCATCGGCTTCGACGAAAAGAGCCGCGTGCCCGACCCGGACCGCCTGCTGCAGAGCTACCACCAGTCCACCGCCACCCTCAACCTGCTGCGTGCCTTTGCCCAGGGCGGCTTTGCCGACCTGCACCAGGTGCATAAGTGGAACCTGGACTTTATTGCCAACTCCGCGCTGGCCGAGAAGTACAGCCAACTGGCCGACCGCATTGACGAGACCCTGGCCTTCATGCGTGCCTGCGGCATGGACGATTCGCCGCAACTGCGCGAGACCAGTTTCTTCACCGCGCACGAAGCGTTGCTGCTCAACTATGAAGAAGCCTTCGTGCGTCGTGACAGCCTGACCAACGACTACTACGACTGCTCGGCCCATATGCTCTGGATTGGCGACCGTACCCGTCAGCTGGATGGCGCCCACGTCGAGTTTCTGCGCGGGGTGAACAACCCGATCGGGGTCAAGGTCGGCCCGAGCATGAACCCGGACGACCTGATCCGCCTGATCGACATCCTTAACCCGGACAACGACCCTGGCCGCTTGAACCTGATTGCACGCATGGGCGCCAATAAGGTCGGCGACCACCTGCCAGCGCTGATTCGCGCCGTGCAGCGCGAAGGCAAGCAAGTGCTGTGGAGCTCCGACCCCATGCATGGCAACACCATTAAGGCCAGCAGCGGTTATAAGACCCGCGACTTTGCGCAGATCCTCGGCGAAGTGAAGGAGTTCTTCCAGGTACACCAGGCAGAAGGCAGCTACGCCGGCGGCATTCATATCGAGATGACCGGGCAGAACGTCACCGAATGCATCGGTGGCGCACGACCGATCACCGAGGACGGTTTGTCGGACCGCTATCACACCCACTGCGACCCGCGGATGAACGCCGATCAGTCGCTGGAACTGGCGTTTCTGATTGCCGAAACCTTGAAACAGGTCAAGCGCTGAGGTTGTTGCCTAATGTGGGGGGCTGGCTTGCCTGCGAGACGGCCTGGCAGGCGCCATGCAAGCAAGCTCCCTCGCCACAGTTCAACGCCGCCCCGGAGTGGTGTAGATACCGATGCCCGATGGCGCTCTAAAAACCCGCATCCACATGCAGCATCGCCAACCGTAACCGCGCGGCACTCGGCCGCTGGCAATTAAGCTGGATCTGTTGCAGCCCCAACCAGTCGGCCATCTGCCGCAGATTAAGCGCCAGCGCCAACATCCCTTGTTCATCCAGGCCCGGCTCTTCCTCGTGCACCGCATGCACGGCCAGGCAGCCGTTGGCCCGCTCGGCGCGCAAATCAATGCGCGCAGCGATGCGCTCATTGTGCAAAAACGGCAGCACGTAGTAGCCATACACGCGCTTGTGTTGTGGGGTGTAAATTTCCAGCCGATAACGGAAGTCGAACAGGCGCTCGGTACGGGCACGTTCCCAGATCAACGAATCAAAGGGCGACAGCAATGCGCTGGCCGGCACGTTGCGTGGCACCTTGGGTTCCGGCAGGCAATATGCCAGATGCTTCCAGCCTTGCACCTGGCAGCCCAGCAATCGCCCATCCTCGACCAATTCGGCCAGGCGCTGGCGACTGTCGACGGGATCGAGGCGGAAGTAATCGCGCAGGTCTTTTTCAGTGGCCACGCCTAACGCAGTTGCGCTGTGCAACAACAAGCCCCGCTGGGCCTCGGCTTCGCCCACGTTGGCTTGAAGGATCTCGGCTGGGAGCACCCGTTCGGGCAAATCATAGAGGCGTTCAAACCCACGCCGCCCCGCCACAGTGACCAGGCCGGCAGCGAACAACCATTCCAGCGCATGTTTCTCCTCGCTCCAATCCCACCAGGGCCCGGCACGCTCCTCACGGGTCGACAGGCTGCCCGCGCCCAATGCGCCCTGCTCTTCGACGGCCCGCAGAACGCGCCGGACAGTATCCTGCCGCTCACGCCCGAATCGCGCCATCTGCGCGTAAATCCCCTGACCCTGTTTGGCCCGCTCCATGCGCCAGCGCATCAAGGGGTACATCGCCATGGGCAGCAACGAGGCTTCGTGCCCCCAATATTCAAACAACGAACGCCGTCGCCCCTGGCTCCAGGCGGCCTGCTCGAGAATCAGGGGGCAGTAATTGCCCAGCCGAGAAAACAGCGGCAGGTAATGGGACCGGACCACGGCGTTGACCGAGTCGATCTGCAGCACACCGAGGCGCTCGATCAAACGGTTGAGGTGCGCAGCTTTTACCTGTGCCGGCGGCTGGCGCCCGGAAAACCCCTGGGCTGCCAGCGCCATGCGTCGTGCTTGCTTGAGGGAAAAGGAGAGGACGACGGCGGGCATGGTTAGCTCCTTGAATGCGCGCGTCCTACCCTACTGCATTGCGGGTTACTTTCGCAGCGGGTCTTCCCAGAAATGCCGATGGATCTCCTGCTCCACGTCAATACGGTTGAGACCGATATCCTTGAGCGCGTCATCGCTCATGCCCGCCAGCATCCGGCGTTCGCGGTGCAAGGCCTGCCAACGCGAAACCCTCTGAAAAAGCCCGAACAGCGGCCACTTCGGCGCCAACACATACTCTTTTTGACCTTTCATCTTCTCGTCCTCCAGTGGGGATGACGCCAGTGTGTGCCTGGGCTTATGATCAATCCAACGAATGTTTCTTATGCAATACATCTCGGAGATTGATCAATTGCCGACTTACCCGAGCATCGACACAGAAGTGCTGCGCACCTTCGTCGCCATCGCCGATCAGGGCGGGTTTACTCGGGCCGGGGAGTTGGTCAACCGCACCCAATCGGCGGTGAGCATGCAGATGAAACGCCTGGAAGAGGACGTGCTGCAGCGCAAGCTGTTCGAGCGCGATGGGCGCCAAGTGCGGCTGACGCCCGAGGGCCAAGTGTTGCTGGGGTATGCGCGGCGCATTCTGAAATTGCACAGCGAGGTGTTCAACACCCTGCGCGAGCCGCATATGGTGGGGTTGGTGCGCATCGGCACGCCGGACGATTACGTAATGCGCTTCCTGCCGGGCATTCTCAAGCAGTTCTCCAAAGCGTACCCGCTGATCCAGATCGAGCTGCACTGCGAGTCGTCAACGGTGCTGATGCAACGACGAGACCTGGCATTGACCGTCATCAGCCGCGAGCCCGGCAATGATCTCGGTGAGTTTTTGCGCACTGAGCGCATTGTGTGGGCCGCCTCACCGTGTTTCTGCGTGGACGAGCATGACGCCCTGCCGTTGGCGGTTTCCGGCGAAGACTGCGTCTACACTCAATGGGCCCGGGCCGCGTTGGACGCGTCCGGGCGCGATTATCGCCTGGCCTATCACAGCTCCAACGGCGCGGCGATCCTGGCGGTAGTCAGTGCCGGCTTGGCGGCGATGATCAGCATGGAAAGCCTGGTACCCCAAGACCTGCGCGTACTCGGCAGCGACGAAGGCTTCCCACCTTTGCCGTCGATGCACCTGCGCTTGCTGCGCAACCCGCAAATGACTTCGCCCATCACCGAATGCCTGGCCGAATACATCCATGAAGGGTTCAGACTTTAAAGGTCAGCATCACCGCGCACACCGCCAGAAAGCCGCAGAACAGGCCACGCAACACGCGTTCGGGCAGCGCATGAGCGACTTTCACGCCCCAGCTGATACTGAGCAGGCCGCCGACCGCCAAAGGCACGCCGATCAGCCAGTCCACTTCGCGGTGCCAGGCGTAAGTGACCAGCGTCACGCTGGTGCTGGGTAGCGCCAACGCAAGGGACAAGCCTTGGGCGACTACCTGGCTGGTGCCGAAAACACTGGTAAGCACCGGCGTGGCCACCACCGCGCCGCCGACACCAAACAATCCGCCCATGGACCCTGACGCCGCGCCGAGTACGCCCAACCACGGCCAGGAGTAGCGCATGTGCGCAGTCGGCGGTGCGTTACGGGTAAACATGCGCAGCAGGTTATAGGCTGCCAATACCACCAAAAACACGATGAAACCAATCCGCATCGTCTCGGCGTCCAGCCCTACCGCCCAGATCGAACCCAGCCAGGCAAAGCTGAAGCCCATCACACCCAGCGGCAAGGCATGGCGCAGCTCAATGCGGTTGCGCTGATGATAGCGCCACAGGGCCAGCATCACGTTGGGCACCACCATGACCAGCGCGGTGCCTTGGGCGATCTGCTGATCCAGGCCGAACAGCACACCCAGCACGGGGATGGCAATCAGCCCGCCGCCAATGCCAAACAAGCCGCCCACTGTGCCCAGGGCCGCACCCAATACCAGGTAGATCACTAAATCCCACACCGCTCGCTACTCCGCAATCCCAAGCCTTGCATGCTACGCAGTCGGCTCTGGCACGGAAACGCACAGCAACGCACAATGGTTGTGCCAACCTCGCATAAGCATGGGCCGATGAATCCGAATACGCTGACCGACCAACTGAGCCTGTTTCTCGATGTACTGGAAACCGGCAGCTTTTCCGCCGCTGCGCGCCGCCATCCGTTGACTCCCTCGGCGGTGGCGCGACGAATCGACAGCCTGGAAAACTCGGTCGGCAGCCGCCTGTTCCAGCGAAGCACCCACGCCGTGGTACCTACCCCCGCCGGCTTGGCCTTTGCCGAGCGGGCGCGACGGATTGTCAGTGAATTGCAGCTGGCTCGCGCCGAAGCCGTGTCCCTGAGCCATGCGCCGGAAGGCCTGATCCGCATGGACGCACCGGCGGCTTTCGGGCGACGGCACTTGGCGCCGGTGATCGCCGATTTCCTGAAGGTGTACCCAGGGCTGGATGTGCACCTGCATTTGATCGACAGTTTTGTCGATATGCAGGGCGCGCATTTGGGCAAGGTCGACCTGGTGTTGCGTGCCGGGCATATTGCCGACACCCGGCTGATCGCCACGCCGCTCGCCAGTATCGTGCGCATTGCCTGCGCCAGCCCTGGCTACCTGAAAAGCCGCGGTACGCCGACGCACCCGCGGGAGTTGAGCGAACACGATGGCCTGGATTGGGACGGGTTGGCGCCGATGTTCGCCTGGCGCTTCGAACTGGACGGGCGCCGCACCATCTACCGCCCTCGCCGTATCCGCATGAGCGCCAACAACGCCGAGGCCCTGCTCTCCGGCGCCCTGGCAGGGCTTGGTATTGCGCACCTGCCGACGTGGCTGGCCAGCGAATATCTGGTACGTGGTGAACTCTTGCCGCTGTTTTGTGAAAACGGCTTGCCCAGCCCGGAAACCGCCGGCATCTATGCGCTACGCCTGGAGCAACAAACCAATGCCCGCAGCCGGTTGCTGCTGGAATACCTGAAGTCCCGTTTCGGCCCTGTGCCACCTTGGGACCTGGCCCTGCAAAGCAGCATGGTCTGACCGCTCGGATAAAATTATCTGGCGCATTAAAGATTTGCCCGCTAGATTCCAGCTCATCCAGGCTTTTCGAGGCACCGACATGAGCAAGAACCCTACACCCTGCGAATCCTTGATGCTGGATAACCAGTTGTGTTTCGCACTGCATTCCACCTCGCTGCTGATGACCAAGGTCTACAAGCCGCTCCTTCAAGCCCTCGGCCTGACCTATCCGCAGTACCTGGCCATGATGGTGCTGTGGGAAGAAGACGGGTTGACCGTCGGTGAAATCAGCAATCGACTGCTCACCGATCCTGGCTCCCTGACGCCCCTGCTCAAGCGCCTGGAAGCCGAAGGCCTGTTGAGCCGCACCCGCAGCCGCGAAGATGAGCGCGTGGTGGTGGTGGAACTGACCGATGCCGGACGGGCGCTGCAGGACAAGGCCATGGGGATTCCTCATTGCATCCTGGGCGCCAGCGGGCTGGAATTGGAGCAGTTACGCAAGCTGCAGGCGGATTTGCTTGCCCTGCGCAGCAACCTGCAAACCTCGGTATAGCAAGCGATAAAGCAAAAAAATGTGGGAGCAGGCTTGCTCGCGAATGCGCTGTATCAGCCGCTGAATCAGGTGACTGCCACACTGCCTTCGCGATCCAGCCCGCTCCCACATTGCGTTTCTAGCGCATCCAAAAATCCTCAGCGAAAAATATTTATAAATTTACCTTGCGCACTAAACATTAGCGCTATACATTCACCTCACCAACTACTTAGCGCGCAAACATTTAGCGCTACATTTCAGAGGGCGACACCATGCAAACACTCTATACCGCAGTAGCCACCGCCACCGGCGGCCGTGATGGTCGCGCTGTCTCCAGCGACAATATCCTCGACGTTAAACTCTCCACCCCCAAGGAATTGGGCGGTGCTGGCGGCCAAGCCACCAACCCTGAACAACTGTTCGCGGCCGGGTATTCGGCCTGCTTTATCGGCGCGCTGAAATTCGTAGCCAGCCAGACCAAACGCAAAATTCCGGATGACGCATCGATCACCGCCCATGTTGGCATCGGCCAGATCCCCGGCGGCTTCGGCCTGGACATCGACTTGCATATCAGCCTGCCAGGCCTGGCCCAGGACGATGCGCAAAGCCTGGTCGAGGCCGCTCACCAGGTCTGCCCGTACTCCAACGCCACCCGTGGCAACGTGGATGTGCGTCTGCACGTCACCGTTTAACCATCGCGGCCTTGATCGGAGAAGAACATGAACACATTCGCCAAAGCACTCACCGGCAGCCTGCTTGCCCTGTCCATCAGCACCGCCTTCGCCGCTAGCGGTGATGTGGAGCACAGTACCCAGGGGTTCCTGGATGCGCTGAACGCCGGCACCGGCAAGCCGATTGAGCAATTGACGCCCCAGCAAGCCCGCGCAGTGCTGACAGGTGCCCAGGCCGGGGTGAAGTTGACCCTGCCCAAGGCGGATGTGAGCCAAAAGACCATTCAGGTCGATGGCCAGCCATTGGACCTGACCATTGTGCGCCCGGCCGGGGTCAAAGGTACTTTGCCGGTGTTCATGTTCTTCCACGGGGGTGGCTGGGTGCTGGGGGATTACCCGACCCATGAGCGCCTGGTGCGGGACCTGGTGGTGGGTTCGGGGGCAGTGGCGGTCTTCGTCAACTACACGCCATCACCGGAAGCGCACTATCCAGTGGCGATCAACCAAGCGTATGGCGCGACAAAATGGGTGGCGGAGCACGGTAAAGAAATCAACGTCGATGGCACGCGCCTGGCGGTCGCCGGCAACAGTGTCGGCGGCAACATGGCAGCGGTGGTCAGCCTGATGGCCAAGGACAAGGGCACGCCGGCGATCAAGTTCCAGTTGCTGCTGTGGCCGGTGACCGACGCCAACTTCGACACGGGTTCCTACAACCAGTACGCAGAAGGGCATTTCCTTACCAGGAACATGATGAAATGGTTCTGGGACAATTACACCACCGACGCCCACCAGCGCGCCGACATCTACGCCTCGCCATTGCGGGCCACCACCGATCAACTCAAGGGCTTGCCGCCTGCGATGGTGCAAACCGCCGGTGCCGATGTATTGCGTGACGAGGGTGAAGCCTACGCTCGCAAGCTCGATCAGGCCGGTGTGCCGGTCACTGCCGTACGTTACAACGGCATGATCCACGACTACGGTCTGCTCAACGTGGTCAGCCAGGTGCCTGCTGTACGCTCTGCCCTGCTGCAAGCGTCGGATGAACTCAAGCAACACCTGAAGTAAACACTGCACGCACAAAAAAGCCCGACGCATGGTCGGGCTTTTCAGTTCGTATCGCAGCAAGAATTACTTCTTGGCGCGACCTTTGTACGAACCACCTTCGCGGGTGTCGATCTCGATCAGGTCGTCGATTTCGATGAAATCGGCTACTTGCAGTTCGGTACCGTTGCTCAGCTTGGCAGGCTTCATCACCTTGCCCGAAGTGTCGCCGCGAGCGGAGCCTTCGGTGTAGGCAACTTTACGCACGATAGTGGTCGGCAGCTCTACGGAAACCAGGCGCTCTTCGAAGAAAATAGCTTCGCAGACGTCTTCCATGCCTTCTTCGATGAATGGCAGAACGGCTTCGATATCTTCAGCGTTCAGCTCGTACATGGTGTAGTCGGTGGTGTCCATGAACGTGTAGGTGTCGCCGCTGATGAAGGACAGGGTCGCTTCTTTGCGGTCGAGGATCACATCGTCCAGTTTGTCATCGGCGCTGTAGACGACCTCGGTCTTGTAACCGGTCAGCAGGTTTTTCAGCTTGGTCTTCATGATGGCGCTGTTACGACCAGACTTGGTGAACTCAGCTTTCTGAACCAGCCAAGGGTCGTTTTCGAGACGGATCACTGTACCGGGTTTCAGTTCTTTACCAGTTTTCATTGCATATATCCGAAATTTGGATGGGATTTACAAAAATCAAGGTGGCGTATCATATCCAACTTTTATAAAACTCTACCAGCGCCGTCGCAAGATCGGCCTGCAAGGCCTGTTCCAGACACCAGTTTTGCGCATGCTGGTTGAGCTCCGGCCAGTGCTCCAGCAGCCTTTTCCACGGTTGGCCCACATCGCCCTCAGTGTTCCAGGCTTGCCAGAGCGCAACCAGAGCCGCCTTGGCCGGCGGTGACAACGCGGCGGTGTACAGCTCAAGGAACGCATCGAGCTTGTCGAGGTGAATGTCTTCGTCCTGACGATAAATGTGCCACAGCAACGGGCGCCCGGCCCACTGGGCCCGCACGAACGAATCTTCTCCGCGCACGGCATTGAGCTCACAGCACCACAGCAACTGGTCGTACTGCGCCTGGCGCACGAACGGCAGCACTTGCACGGTCAAGGCACCGCGCTGATGAATGGCCCCCGCCGCCAAGCCCTCCTCGCCCAGCCAGCGTTGCACATCACCCAGGACGCGGCCTTCCGGCACCAATAGATGAGTGGCGCGCCCGTCCGTCGACAATACGTCCAGCCAGCCGCTCAGCCCGGTGTTTTCGTAAGCGAACAGCGAGATCAGCCGCGCATCCGCAACAGGATATACGCCCAGGGTTTGCAGAAATTGCCGCTGCGCATTGGGATCCTGCTGAAAAGCCTGACGCTGTTGCAGCACCCCTGACTCACGCAACAGCCCGCCAGTGCCTGGGCGAAAGCCGGGAAAAAAGAAGTACTTCTGCACTCCCTTGAACTTCACCGACGGCAGGCGGTGGCAGCCCACCACCCAGTCCTCGGCGCTGAGGTAATCCAGGTTCATCCACAAAGGCGTTCGTTCACGCGCAGCCATGGCTTCCATGTAGTCAGCCGGCAGTTGGCAAGCGAACGCTGCAATCACCACATCAGCGGCGGGCGTTGCCGACCATTCGCGCGGCCAGTGGCGCACATCGACGCCCTCTTGCCATTGCTGCTCCAGGCTTACATCGACCTGCGGGCACATGCGCTCGAAGGCGCGCAGGTCATCGACCCACAGGCGCACATCACAGGCGTGCTCCGCTACCAATTGCCGGGCCAGTCGCCAGGTCACGCCAATGTCGCCGTAGTTATCGACGACGCTGCAAAAAATATCCCAGCGGGCTTTCATTCCGGGCTCCAATGCTTAAAGGCTCGATTGTCCGCATAAATACGCCGGTGCAGAAGGCTTGATCGCGATTATTCTGTGCAGTGGCTGTGCGACAATCGCCACTCTGCCGTCAACGCCTACCCGGAGGCCCGTCATGCCTGACCGTCCGCTGTCGCTGCTCAAGCTTTGCATTGCCATTGCCGCAGGCGTGTGGCTGGGGTTTATCGCCATCGCGCTGACCACCTGGCTGGCATCGCGCTACTTGTTCGCACAAAGCCTGGCGCCAGTGGCCCAGGCGGTTCAACAGCTGGGCACACCGGCCAGCGTTGCGCCGCAGCCGCAGGAGCCGAACCGCATGTTCGAGCAGTACCAACAGAACCTGCACAAGCAGGAGCAGCAACAGGCTCTGGACCAGGCCCGAAGCAATGCGCGCAACCTGTCCAACCCCAAATGCCAGTTCTGGCTGCAACAGGACCAGAACGCCCCGAGTGAAAAGACCAAAGCCAATGTCCTGCAATTGTGCGACTGAAGATCATGAATAAACACGCCGTTCTCCAGCTGATCCTGGAAAAACTCACCGCTGACCTCGACATCGCCCAACGCGCCGCGCAGACCGCCTACGAGACGGCGACACACGAAGAGAACATCGCAGAAAACAAGTACGACACCCTGGGGCTGGAGGCTTCTTACCTGGCGGCCGGCCAGGCCAGGCGGGTCGAAGAGATTAAGCAGTCGCTGGCCCTGTGCCAGAACCTGCAGTTGCGCGCCTACGATGATCGGCGCGGGATCGAAGTCGGCACGCTGCTGGGCCTGGAAGACGAGAACGATCGCCAGCAATGGCTGTTCCTGGCGCCGGATGCAGCGGGGTTGAAGGTGGATGTGGTCGGGCAACCGGTAACCGTCATCACCCCGCGCTCACCCATGGGCAAAAGCCTGCTGGGCAAGCGTATCGACGATGAAGTAGAGATTCTGGTGGCGGGCGCCCGGCAACATTTCACGGTTACCGAGGCCAGATAAATCACTGTGGCGAGTGAGCTTGCTCCCGCTGGGCTGCGAAGCGGCCCTGAAATACTTGCGGGCGCTGCGCACCCGAGCGGGAGCAAGCTCCCTTGCCACACGGATCAGTGGAGGGGCAGTTCAACACCGTCGAACGGCTCTTCCAGTTCTTGCTTGTTGTGGCACTGGACCGCCTTGGCCATTACTTCACGGATCAGGTGCAACGATCGCCAGCAATGGCTGTTCCTGGCGCCGGATGCAGCGGGGTTGAAGGTGGATTTGGTCGGGCAACCGGTAACCGTCCTCACCCCGCGCTCACCCTTGGGCAAAAGCCTGCTGGGCAAGCGTATCGACGATGAAGTAGAGATTCTGGTGGCGGGCACCCGGCAACATTTCACGGTTACCGAGGCCAGATAAATCACTGTGGCGAGGGAGCTTGCTCCCGCTGGGCTGCGCAGCGGCCCTGAAAAACTTGCGGGCGCTGCGCACCCGAGCGGGAGCAAGCTCCCTCGCCACACGGATCAGTGGACGGGCAGTTCAACACCGTCGAACAGCTCTTCCAGTTCTTGCTTGTTGTGGCACTGGACCGCCTTGGCCATCACTTCGCGGGTCAGATGGGGTGCGAATTTCTCGATGAAATCGCACATGAACCCCCGCAGGAACGTGCCACGACGGAAGCCGATCTTGGTCACGCTGGACTCGAACAGCTCGCTGGCATCGAGCACCACCAGGTCTTTATCGAGTTGAGTGTCGACCGCCATCTTGGCCACGATCCCTACGCCCAGGCCCAAGCGCACGTAAGTCTTGATCACGTCGGCATCGGCCGCGGTGAACACCACTTTCGGCGTGAGGCCGCGATGGCTGAAGGCTTCATCGAGCTTCGAGCGACCGGTAAAACCAAACACGTAGGTGACGATCGGGTATTCCGCCAGGGCTTCGAGGGTCAGCTTCGGCAGCTTGGCCAATGGGTGCCCCTGAGGCACGACCACGCAACGGTTCCAGCGGTAGCACGGCATCATGACCAGATCACCGAACAGCTCCAGGGCTTCGGTGGCGATGGCGAAATCGACAGTGCCATCAGCGGCCATCTCGGCGATCTGCATCGGCGAGCCCTGGTGCATGTGCAACGCCACGTCTGGGTATTGCTTGATGAAATCGCGGATCACCGGCGGCAATGCGTAGCGTGCCTGGGTGTGAGTGGTGGCGATCGACAGGGTGCCCTTCTTCTCGTTGGAGAATTCCTGGGCGATCTGCTTGATGCTCTCGACCTTGCGCAGGATCTCACCGGCGGTGGTGATGATGCGTTCGCCCGCCGGGGTTACGCGGGTCAAGTGTTTGCCGCTGCGCGCGAACACTTCAACGCCCAGCTCGTCTTCGAGCAGGCGGATCTGCTTGCTGATACCGGGTTGCGAGGTGTAAAGGCTTTGAGCAGTAGCGGAAACGTTGAGGTCGTGGTGCGCCACTTCCCAGATGTAGCGCAGTTGTTGAAGCTTCATATGAATCCCTCAAAGCAAATAGACGCCACGGGTATCAGCGACGGTATATAACTATATTAAAGGTAAGATGTATAAATCTAGAACTTTTTATCGTTTTTACCGATCAGTATCATCACCGCTCTGACGTTGCAGCGACGGCACCAGATAAACCGGTACGTTCGCCAGTTGCAGCAGCCGTGCGGCGGTGCGCCCAAGCGGTGTCGCCGCCGCGCTTGCATGGCTCTGACTCCCTACGATCAACAGGTCAACGGAAAGTTTATGCAGTTGGTCGAGAATCACCTCGCATGGGTCCCCCTGAATCACCCGTACCGAACGAATCAACTTCAGGTCCTGCTCCCCGTCCCCCAGTTCCTCGCGAAAGCTGTCAAGCACCCGTTGCTCGATCGTCGCCATAAGCGTTGTCAGCCCCCGGCTCTGCCATTCGTTGAGGGCCTTTTCATCAAGGTAGCTCTGCAACACCGACTCAGCGAACAGCCCGATGGGCTCCACCACATGAACCACATACAAATCCGCCTTGAACGTTCGCGCCAACGCCAAGGCATGCTGCATGACATACGGCGCATACGGGCCAAGATCCGTGGCGTACAGCATCGAACGAACCATAAAACCCCCTGGACTGCCAGGATGGCGGAGATTAAATGAGCTTAGCAGCGCCTTGAAGAGTTCGGCTCAGCTCTCGCTCTGGATGTTCAACTCATTACTGATGCCATGGGGCACATGCCCGGTGGCCACCACCTGCCTGGCTCTTTCACAATGGCCGGCCTGGTCATCGAAGAACACATCGGCGGCGAATGCTTCCAGAAACGCGGATTTATCCAGGCCACCCAGGAACAGCGATTCATCCAGGCGGATATCCCATTCGCGCAACGTGCGGATGACCCGCTCGTGAGACGGCGCCGAGCGCGCGGTGACCAGTGCCGTTCGAATCGGGCACGCCTCATCGGTGAACTCACGTTGCAGCAGGTTGAGTGCCGCCAGGAACCCTTTGAACGGGCCACCGTGTAAGGGTTGGCGCGCCGACTCTCGCTCACTGGCCTGAAACGCTTCAAGGCCGCCAGCCTGGTAGACGCGCTCGGACTCGTCGGAGAACAGCACCGCATCGCCGTCGAACGCGATTCGCAATTCCTCGCTCGATGCCCGGCGTGCACCACCTGACAAGATCGTCGCCGCGGCAAAGCCGGCGTCGAGGGCACTGCGCACATCCTCGGCATGGGTCGACAGAAACAGATGGCAACCAAAGGCAGCCAAATACGGATAGGGACTGCGCCCCCCGACGAAAGCAGCGCGGGAAATATCCAGGCCGTAATGCTGGATCGAATTGAACACCCGCAAGCCCGTATCGGCACTGTTGCGCGACACCAACACCACCTCGACACGGGCACGCCCGAGACTGGCGTTAAGGCTCAGCAGTTTCTTGACCAGCGGGAAGGCATCGCCGGGCTCAAGGATTTCCTCTTCGTGCTCGATCTGGTACTTGCGATACGGCTCAACCCCTTCGGCGAGGTAGACCTTGTGGCTCTCGCTCAAATCGAACAAGGCGCGCGATGAAATCGCCAGCACCAGTTTGTCGCTCAAACCCTTCACCATGTGCTTGCCCCCGAATCAGCGATTGTGCCGATCAATAAAACTCAAAGCCTGGTAAAGCGCCTGCATGCGCGGTAATTCGCAACCGGCCGCTTTGGCGGCGGCCAATGGCCGGGCGTAGATGGCCGCCAGTTCCAACGGGCGCTTATGCACGTGGTCGTGGTACATGCTGGGCAGATAGTCGTCCATGGTTTCAGTCATGGCGAACATCTGCCCGGCGTAGCTTGCGGCAATGTCATGGCCGCAAGCGCAAGCGCCCTGTATCACTTCGGCCATCAGCGCCTGGATCAGCGCGCGGCTGGACTCATCCGCCATCATCGCGCGGGTCCCCGTGCCCAGCAACACGGAGAGCCCATTGAACGGCACATTCCACACCAGTTTATGCCAGCGGGCCTGATGCACGTTGGCCATGGCCTGGGATTCGATGCCCGCTTGATGAAACAGCCCGGCCCCTTCCTCGACAATCGCCTGCTGCCGCGCTTCATCGTTGGCCGCCGTGCCACTGTGATAACCCAGATTGACTCGCCCCAGCGCGTGATGCTCGACAACGCCCGGCGCGGCGCGATGCACGCCGATGTAGCACAGGCCACCGAGCAAATGCAGCGACGACGGCAGGTGTTCGCGCAGACTGTCCTCCACATCCAGTCCATTTTGCAGCAGCACCACCTTGGCGTCCGGCGCCGCAACCTGGGCGAGGGTCGGGGCCAGATCGGCATTGCCGGTGGATTTGGTTCCCACCAACAGCCAATCGCAGGGCGGCATATCGCCGGGTTGGGCATACGCCTGCACCGGGTGCAGGTGCAGGTTGCCATGTACGGTACTGTTCAGGCGCAGCCCCCGTTCGCTGACTGCCGCGTATTCGCTGCGCAACAGAAAGTGCACATCGAACCCGGCACGCGCCAGCATCAGGCCGTAGAAACCGCCAATGGCGCCGGTGCCAATGATGCCGATACGTGGCGAAGGGTGTGCAATTGCGGTCATGGCAAATCCTCTGGAGTGCGGGACAGTGCGTGGTTCACGGCGTCGATAAGGTCAGGTTGCGTAAGCCGTGTCTGTAATTGCCCGTAGAATTGACCCTCGCACACGAGGAACAACGCGGGCAAATGAAAGATCTGGTAACGTTCGACCGCGCCGCCGTTGTGCCCGGCATCCACCCAACACAGCCGGTCCACCGGCAAGCGCCAGCCCGGCAACTGCTGGCGTGCCCAGCGGCAACTGGAACAACCGACACTGGTAAACACTACCAGCGAATACCCCGGCAACCCCAGCAATTGCTGGTCGATGTCCAGGTCGGTCAATTCCAGTTGCTTCACTATACTGCTGCCATTACCGTCCTTGGGACGGTGTTCGGAGTCCGTGTACATGGGTCGTTTTTTACCTCACCCTGATGATATCGCTGTCGAGTTGATCCAACGTCCCTCTCCTGCCCTGCCCCGCCAACGCCTGCGCACTATCGGCCGCGGTGGCATCGCCTGCAACTGGCCGCGTGCCTGGCGCGCCGGCACGGCGGTCGACCTGTATATACCTTCCCTGGGCGCCAGCGCCCGCTATCCAGGCTATGTCGCGTGGTGCCGCAAAGTGGAGGCCGGCTATCGCATCGGCATCAGTTTTACCGATGAACATGCCCTGTTCGGCGCGCGCATGGGCGAGCAAGTGTGCCAGATCGAACGTTACTGCCGCCTGCACGAAACCGCCGAGCCTACACCCCAGCAACTCGAAGCCTTGGCCCGCGATTGGGTATCGCGCCACGCCGGCGAGTTCTCCCATGAGGCAATCGTGCGGCCCGTGCTGGATTAAAGCGGGCTTTGCCCATTGTCGCGGGCCCGTGTTACGCGCTAAGGTTCCTCCCCCCATGCATTCAAATCATGCTGTGCTCCGCCGCACGGGGATGGCTGGCGGCCGGCACCCGTGACCCTGACGAGTAACACGATGGCTGATTTACCGATCAATGACCTTAACGTTGAATCCAACGAGACCCTGATCACGCCCGATCAGCTCAAGCGCGAAATCCCTCTGAGCGACGCTGCCCTGCAGACCGTCACCAAGGGCCGCGAAGTCATCCGTGACATTCTCGACGGCACCGACCACCGCCTCTTCGTAGTGATCGGGCCTTGCTCGATCCACGACCTCAAGGCCGCCCACGAATACGCCGAACGCCTCAAGGTGCTGGCGGCGGAAGTGTCCGACACCTTGTACCTGGTGATGCGCGTCTATTTCGAGAAGCCGCGTACAACCGTCGGCTGGAAAGGCTTGATCAACGATCCCTACCTGGATGACTCGTTCAAAATCCAGGACGGCTTGCATATCGGCCGTCAACTGCTGCTGGACCTGGCGGAAATGGGCCTGCCCACCGCCACCGAAGCGCTGGACCCGATCTCCCCGCAGTATCTGCAGGACCTGATCAGCTGGTCGGCCATCGGCGCCCGCACCACCGAGTCCCAGACGCACCGCGAAATGGCGTCCGGCCTGTCCTCGGCCGTGGGCTTCAAGAACGGCACCGACGGCGGCCTGACCGTGGCGATCAACGCACTGCAATCGGTTTCCAGCCCTCACCGCTTCCTGGGCATCAACCAGGAAGGCGGCGTGTCCATCGTCACGACCAAAGGCAACGCCTACGGTCACGTG
>NZ_JASLAW010000231.1 GCF_030147005.1 Pseudomonas sp. | reverse complement strand
AGTCGGTGCGGTTGCGGGTGCTGTGGGATTACGTGGTGGAGCTGTGCGCGCGGGAGCAGGCGTTGCTGCTCGGCGAATCCGGCTGACACGCACGGTAAGGGAAACCCGCCCCAGACGGGGCCCTTGGCTAGAGAAACCAGCGATATTCCCGCGCATGAATCTCCTGCTGGAACGCCAGGTGATCCTGGCGCTTGTTTTCGCAATACACGTCGACGAATTCCGCGCCCAGCGTGTCGCGAAGAACCGGCTGATGTTGCATGGCGCGCACGGCGTCGAGCATTTCCACGGGAAAATCGGCGCCACTGGCGCGGTCTTCGTTCAACGGCGCGATGGGCTCCTGTTTGGCTTCAAGGCCATGCTCCAAACCGGCAAGGATCGCCGCCAATACCAGGTACGGGTTGGCGTCGGCGCTGGCCAGGCGATGCTCGATACGCAGGTTACGCGGGTCGGACTCGGGGATGCGCACGCAGGCATCACGGTCTTCAAAGCCCCAGCTGGCGCGAGTGGCGGCGTTGACCGTACCGCCGAGGCGGCGCAACGCGTTGTGGTTTGGCGCGAAGATCGGCATGCAATGGGGCAGCAACGCCAGGCAACCGGCCACGGCGTGGCGCAGCGGTTGCTGCTGGTGCGCGGCCAGCACATTGTTGCCCGCGCCGTCATACAGGCTCACATGCACGTGCATGCCGCTGCCGGGAAATTGCAGATAGGGCTTGGCCATGAAGCTGGCGCGGTAGCCGTGTTTGAGTGCCACGCCGCGCGTGCTGCGGCAGAACAGGGCGGCCCAGTCGGCGGCGCGCAGGGCGTCGTCCGAATGGCCGAAATTGATTTCGAACTGGCCCGGGCCGATTTCGGCGGTGATCACCGTGATATCGATGCCTTGAGCCTTGGCGGTTTGCGCCATGTCGTCCAGCACGTCGCTGAAGCGCGACAGCCGTTCGATATGCAGGGTGGGCTGGTCGTCGGCATCATCGCTCAGCGGGTCGCGGGGGAATTGCGGCAGGCCTTTGTCGAGCTTTTTATCGAACAGGTAGAACTCCAGCTCAAACGCCACGACGGGGTGAATGCCTTTGTGATGCAGACGCTTGAGCACCTTGGCCAACACTTCGCGGGGTTCGAATTCGATCGGCGCCTCGGTGCCGTCGGAGGTGATCAGCATCTGCCCCAGCGGCTGCGACTCCCAGCTCACTGGTTTGAGCGTACCCGGCACCAGACGCCGATTGGCGTCCGGGTCACCGTCGTTGAAGCAATAGTCGCCAATCTTGAACAGGCCGCCCTGGGCCCCCAGCAACACGGCGTTCTGCGGCAGCTTCAAGGGGCTGCCGGCGGCGACTTTTTCGAGCATCTCCACCGGGTAGCGCTTGCCGTAGAAATGCCCCGGAAGGTCCAGGGCGATCAGATCGACGTAGCGCACCTCGGGGTGGTTCTGGCGGAAGGTCCGTACTTCGGCCAGCAACGTTGCACATTGGCTTTTCACGGGGGCAGCTCCTAGTTGTAAACCCATAACACGCGGGCGGGCAGGTCGGTCAGGTTGGCGTAGCGGCAGTGGGCGAAACTGGCGAGATGGAAGCTGTCGCCAGGGCCGAGAGTGACCGCATCGGCTTCACCTTCAACCCACAGCGTCAACTCACCCTCGAGTACAAAACCGGCCTGTTCGGCACGGTCGCTCATGGCCTGCTCACCACTGTTGGCGCCGGGTGCCAACAGGCTGTCGAGCATCGAAAACGCGCCGTTCATGCGGGGCGAGACGAGGATGTCGGTGATGCCGTTGGCGTAGTACACCGTGCGCCGCTCGTTGGGCCGCGTGACCCAGTCTACCGCCTTGGGTTTGGGCAGGCTGTAGAAGTAAGTGGTAGGGACGTCGAGGGCGTGACTGATGGCGGTCAGGTCGGCCACGGTCGGGCGCGACAGGCCACGTTCCACTTGAGACAGGAACCCCACCGAACGCTCGATCTTGTGCGCCAATTGCGCCAGGGTGAGTTTCTTGTGCTTGCGCAAGTCGTGGATCAGGGCGGCGAGGGTGGCGAGTTCTTCTTGGGGCGTCATGAACTTTAATTCGAATAATTTCATGAAAAATTACAGGATTAATTTCATGGAAGCAATGAGCGCGAAGGTTTGTGGCGAGGGAGCTTGCTCCCGCTGGGCAGCAAAGCTGCCCCAACCGGTTCACCGCGTTCGTCCAAGTGTCCCTCGGCCGGGCTTTTGGGGCTGCTGCGCAGCCCAGCGGGAGCAAGCTCCCTCGCCACAGGGGAGTGGGAGCACAGGAGTCACAGGGGAGTGGGACCCAAGAGCCACAGGGGAGTGGGAGACAGGAGTCACAGGGGAGTGGGACCTAAGAGCCACAGGGGAGTGGGAGACAGGAGTCACAGGGGAGTGGGACCCAAGAGCCACAGGGGAGTGGGACACAGGAGTCACAGGGGAGTGGGACCCAAGAGCCACAGGGGAGTGGGAGACAGGAGTCACAGGGGAGTGGGACGCAGGAGCCACAGGGGAGTGGGACGCAGGAGCCACAGGGGAGTGGGGGCACAGGAGTCACAGGGGAGTGGGACCCAAGAGCCACAGGGGAGTGGGACACAGGAGTCACAGGGGAGTGGGACACAGGAGCCACAGGGGGTAGGACACAGGAGCCAAAGGGGAGTGGGGACACAGGATGAAATTGAATCGAGGGGCAGCCCTTCTCAGGCTTGCTAGGTTGAATGGGTTATCCATTCAATCAAGGGGAGCAAAGGAATGCTTCGAAGGCCCAATTCTCACGTGCTACGACGTGGCCGTTATTCGGAAGCAGGTCGCGTGTACCTGGTGACGGCGGTGGTTTATCAGCGGCGTCCGATTTTTGCTGAACTGTCTGTGGGGCGGTTATTGGTCGCAGAGCTCAAACGCGCCCATGATTCCGGTCTGGTTGCTTCGTTGGCCTGGGTCATCATGCCGGACCACCTTCACTGGATGTTCGAGCTGCGCGATGCAACGTTGCCGCAGGTAATGCGGCAAGTGAAGTCACGCAGCACGCTGGCCATCAACCACGCCGGTCATACGAAGGGAGCGTTCTGGCAGCACGGATACCATGATCGCGCGGCGCGAGCCGAAGAAGACCTTTTAAAGATCGCACGCTACATCATTGCCAATCCATTGCGCGCTGGACTGGTCGAGCATATCGGCAACTACTCGCTCTGGGATGCAGCCTGGTTATAAATTCCGCCTGTGATTACAGGATTAATTTCACGGAATCAATGAGCGCGAAGGTTTGTGGCGAGGGAGCTTGCTCCCGCTGGGCAGCAACGCTGCCCCAACCGGTTCACCGCGTTCGTCCAGGTGTTCCTCGGCCGGGCTTTTGGGGCTGCTGCGCAGTCCAGCGGGAGCAAGATCCCTCGCCACAGGGTTATTGAGGCAGCGGTTGGTGTTTTGACGTGAATGATTCCACGTCGCCGCGGTCGGAACCTGTGTACGTCCCCTGAATTGAAGGAACACCCATGAAGTCTAAATCTCTCTTTGCCTGTGTTGTGGTTGCGGCGAGTCTGTCTACCGCCAGTTTTGTGGTGCAGGCCGGTGATACGCCTCAGGAAACCGTGCAGCCTTCCAGCATCAATACCCGTGACTTGAAAGAAGGCGATCGCGCCCCGGATATGCTGATGCGCAAGGAGTCGGCTGTGCGCGACTGGAAAAAACGTGGCCTCCAGAAGCCCGAGGACGAAAGCCAGTGGACGCGGGTGGACGACAGATATGTGCTGCTCAAGACCACCAACGGCACCATCCTTGAGATCACGCCAGTCAAGAAATAATCCTGCCGAGCTACCTGCTCGTGTCACGTTTCTTACGTTAAGGTAACCGACCGCAATGGTCGCGTTACCTTCAAAGAAAGAGAGCAGGATGCTTGCCACAATAAGAACTTATCCCCGCACGGTGAACCTGTTGCTGTCCGCCACGTTGCTGCTGACGTTGGCCAAGGCGATCACCTTTCCGTACCTGGTGATCTACCTCACCAGCCACTTTGCCCTCGACATCAGTCAGGTCGGCCTGGTGATCGGCAGTTCGCTGATCGTCGGCTCGTTGCTCAGCGTGTATGGCGGGTTTCTCGTCGACCGCGTCAACAGTTACCGCTTGCTGCTCGGTTTGAGCCTGGTGTTTGTGCTGGGCTTTATCGGTACGGTACTGGCGCAGAATATCTGGGCGTTCTACAGCTGCCTGATCCTGATCAACCTGGCCTATGCGGTGATTGATATTGCGATCAAGGCCGGTTTCGCCAGTTTGCTGCCCGAAGATGGGCGCAGCGAAGTGTTCTCGATCAAATATACGCTGACCAATATCGGCTACGCCGTGGGGCCGTTTTTTGGCGCGATGGTGGCCAAGGCGGATATCAGCCTGCCGTTTATTTTGTCGGCACTGTTGGGGGCGGGGTTTTTCCTGCTGTATTGGCGGTGGGGTGACCGCACGCTGGCCACTGTTGACGCCGCGCAAAAGCCGGTGTCGTTCCTCGCCGTGGGCCGCGTGCTGCTCAAGGACCAACGCCTGGTGTGCTTCACCTTTGGCGGCCTGCTCAGTGCCGTGGTGTTCGGCCAATTCACGGCCTACCTGTCGCAGTACCTGGTGACCACCACCACGGCTGAATACACCTACACCGTGATCAGTGCCGTGCTCACCACCAACGCCGTGCTGGTGATTGCCTTGCAGTACCTGATTGGTCGGCGCATCTCGCACCGTCACCTGAGCCAGTGGCTGATCGCGGGTTTGAGCATGTTCATGCTGGGGTTGATCGGCTTTGCGCTGTCCACCAGCGTGGTGGGGTGGGTGTTGGCGATGGCGGTGTTCACCGTGGGGGAGATCATCGTGTTCCCGGCCGAGTACATGTTTATCGACCGAATCGCTCCCGACGCGTTGCGGGGTATGTATTACGGCGCGCAGAACCTGTCCAATCTCGGCGCCGCATTGGGGCCGGTGTTATGCGGGCTGGTACTGGCCAGCCTGCCGGCGCATTACATGTTTTATATGCTCGGGGCGTTTATCGTGGGTGGTGGGGTGTTCTATTTCATTGGGGCGAGGCTGAAGGCAAGTCATCCAGCGTGAGTTTGCCGACGTTGTTGCTTTGCAGCTCGTAGCGCAACTCGTCCACCATTTTCGCCACTTCCTCCGGGGTCTGCAGCCGGTTGGTGCTGATTCCGGTGACCACGAGATCAACCCGGCCGGTTTCGGCGTCGAATACTTTGAGGGTCAAGGACGCATCCCGGCACAGGGTGAATTCGCAGGTCAGTGGTGACAGGCCTTCTTCGATGCAGTTTCGCAGTTGAGAGAGGGTAAACATGCAGGTTCCTTCAAGGCACAGATACGATGCCTTGAAGGTTATTGATTGCCGCGCCGCCTCATAAGGCGAATTCGCACTAACCGCACTAGTGCATTTGCACTCTCAACGCGTGTTTTTCAACCGCAGTTCCCCGGAAAACAACCCGCGTTCTCGGGCCCAAACGATGGCCGTACTGCGGCTGTGCACCCCCAGTTTCGAGTACACCGTCGCCACATGGTTGCGCACGGTATTGGGCGCCAGCTTAAGACGCGAGGCGATCTCCTTGTCGGCCAGACCCTCGCAGATCAAACCCAGCACGTCGCGCTCCCGGGCCGTGAGGTCCGTGAAGGAAACGTTCGGCAGGTTGGGGCTGTTGACGCTTTTGGCATTGGCCAGTTTTTCGATCAGGGTCTGGCTGAACCAGGAAGCGTCCTGCATGACTTCCTCAATGGCCGCGACCAGTTCCAGCTCCGAGCGTTTGCGTTCGGTAATGTTCATGAACACCAGCAGGTAGCAGGGTATGTCCTGGATGATCACGGTATCGGCGGACACCGCGCAGTCGATCACTTCGTTGCCTTTTTTGCGCACCTTGAGGTCATGGCCTTCCACGTTTCCGGCTTTTTCCAAGGTGGCGAACAGCTGGGCGCCGGCTTGGGGGCTGTCGATGAAGTCGATGTCTTCGATGGATTTGCCGATCAGTTCTTCACTGATATAGCCCGAGATACTCATGAAGGCTTCGTTGATATCCACCACTTGGCGATTGGCGGCGTTGCACACCAGCGTCGGCACCGGCGTCAGGCGGAAGGACTTGGCGAAGCGTTCTTCACTCTGGCGCAGGGCGATTTCCGCTTTGCGTCGCGGCTCCAGGTCCATGAACGAAAACAGCATGCAGTCTTCTTCGTTCATGTCCAGGGGCTGGCCGGCGACCACCACCAGCTTGCTGCCGCCTCCGGGCAGCTTGAGCTCGGCCTGCATCTGGGGAATGGTCGAGCCTTGCCCCAGCCGCTCGATGGCCAGCTCCTTGCGCTCGGCGTGCTCGAGCACGTCGAGTTCATACACGGATTTGCCGATCACCTGGTCGCGGTTGTAGCCGGTCATCTCCAGGAAGCCCTGATTGACCTTGATGTAGCGCAGGTCGCTGAGGCGGCAGATCACTGCGGGCGCGGGGTTGGCATTGAAGGTTTTCTCGAAACGCTGTTCGGCGCTGGCCCACTCGGTGGCATCGCTGAGAATCAGCACCAGCAGTTCCGGGTCGCCGTTGGAGTCGGTGATAACCAGGCTGCGCAGGCGGTGAACCCAGGTCTTTTCTTCATCGGTCGTGGGAATGACTTCCACGATCACGTCGCTGAACTCATCCCCCGCCGCAGCGCGAGCCAGGGGGTAGCTATCCAGCTGCAACGGGTGGTTATTGCGGTAACGCAAGGTGAAGCGTTCGGCATATTCCTGCCCGCTGGCGCCCAGCCCCATGACGTCGGTCACGCCGTGCATGGCCAGTGCGGCTTCGTTGGCCCAGAGGATGGTCTGGTCGACCTCGGCCAGGATCACGCCGTCGGACAGCCCGGAGATGATCTGTTGCAGTTGGCGGCGGTTGGTTTCTTTGGCAAGAACATCCTGTGTCATAAGTTCTCCAAGGGTGTGGACGCATGGATTTACGACACCCCAGGTTCAGGATAGTGCAGAGAAACTGCCAGAGCCGGGGTGCGAATGCATCAGGTGAATTAGTGCATATGGGCCACGTCCGAAGCAGTGTCATTGGCTTAATACCTATGCGCAAGGACGCCGCTTGTATGAACACGTAAAATGCCGGTCTTTAACGCTTATCACGCAAAGGTGCCCTTTGAGCGCAAGCAAAACCGTCGGACTGTTATTACTCACGTCTCTGGTGGCGGCGTGCGGCACCTCGCCGCCACGCACGCCCGACGATATCTGCAGTATCTTTCGCGAAAAAGATGACTGGTACGACGCGGCCAAGGTCACGCAAAAGCGCTGGGGCGTGCCGATCCAAGTGCCGTTCGCGATCATGTACCAGGAGTCCGGCTTTCGCTACGACGCCAAGACCCCGCGTAAATACCTGTTGTGGATCATCCCCTGGGGGCGCGTGTCCACTGCTTCCGGCTATGCCCAGGCCAAGGATGAAGTGTGGAATGACTACCGCAAAAGCACAGGCCGCAGCGGTGCCGACCGCGAAGATTTCGACGACGCCATCGACTTCATCGGTTGGTACATGGACAAGACCTACACCATCAACGGCGTTTACAAGTACGACGCCTACGGCCAATACCTGAACTACCACGAAGGCTGGGGCGGCTATCGTCAGCGCACCCATGCCGGCAAAGCCTGGCTACTCCCGGTGGCGGGCAAGGTGCAGGCGCGTTCGCAGATGTATGCGCGCCAATATGCCGGATGCAAGGACGAACTGGGGCGGGGGTTCTGGAGCCGGTTCTGGCATTGGTTGTAGTCACTCGTACAGACCTGTTAACTCTGACAGTAGGCACGTTGCACCGATCTTCGTAGGCTGCTGCATGTGTGCGGTCACCTCCCTGAAGATGGAGCTTTGCGATGAATAAGTCTGAGTTCAATACTTACCTTGAAGAAGAAATTTCCAGTGCCCTTACGCGTATTTCCGCTAAGTTGAGCAAGTCTGACCGCGTGGATTTGGGCCGGCTGGAGTATTTGGCGGCGTTGAAGAGTGTGGTCGGCGGGAATGCCGGTCCTGATGAGGTCGGTACCGTCGGCGCCGTCAATGATGTGTTGCAGAAACTGGAGCTGCTTTCGGGCTCCGAGACCTTGCTGGCCAAGCTTAAACCTTGAGACATCGGTGGTTTCATGTGATGAGCGCGCGCCCTCATCACAACACCTGTCATCGCGCAGCGCGAGTGGATGCACTCCAGCGAACAGCCCCCATCACGCCGGCCGTTTCCACCAAGTGCATGAGCAAAATCACCAAGGTGCGTGAAGTGCCGTCCAACTGTTCACCCGCCGTCTGCGCGGCAACGGCCGCACAACGCAGCACGCTGTTGGCATGGGCTTCCAGGGTAGGGATTGTCGGGGTGAACATAGTATGCAGCCGTGGCGAGGGAGCTTGCTCCCGCTGGGCCGGGCTGGCGCTACAGCGCGATGCGGCCCCGCTCTCGATTCAACGGGATTGGGACTGCTGCGCAGTCCAGCGGGAGCAAGCTCCCTCGCCACAGGGGTGAGGGGTGGCCTTGTCCGGATCATCACTGGTTCTTTTACTCAATTTTTTCGAGAAGACGCTTACGGCTAACTGGGCGTTTTTCATTCTTCCTGTCTGTGTTTTTCCTCCCAGGATGACTCCCATGTGGCTCCTGTGTCCCACTCCCCTGTGGCGCCATCGCTTGGCCACAAGGCTTTCAACCAGCTTTTGTCCGAGCGTCACGCCCAACGAGTGGCGCGTGGCCTGAAGCGGTTGGGCGTGGGCGTCGAACGCATCACGGTGGTGGGCTACGGCAAGCAGTATCCGGTGGCCGATAACCTCAGCGCGCAGCTACTCCTGCAACTGCAATGCCTGCTGTTTGAGCCTGCGCTTTTGCTCGAACGGCAACGTCTCATTGTCCCCATACGGCGCGCTGTACCAGTTGCCGTAACTTGGATTGGGCAGCAGGAACCAGCGCTGCCCCAGCCAGTTCACATAAGGTTCGACCGCCTTGCGCTGGGCCGCCAGGGTGTTGCGTTCGGCCTGCACGAAATCCCCCAGGGAGTCACCCGCCATCAATAGCACCCGCGCATGACTGGCCACCCATTGGCGACGACAGTTCTTGCCATAGCCGGCGCTTTCGCAGTGACCGGTCGGTGTGCTGGCGGCGAGGATTTGTTCATCGCTCTCAATCGGGAAACCGCGCAGGCGCAGATTTGCAGCCGTGGCCGCCACCTGGCTGTGTTCGCGGTTGGTGAGGTAATAGACCTTGATGCCTTTTTGCCGGGCCGCCTGCAGGAACGCCACCGAACCGGGCAGCGCCTGGGCCTTGGCCTGGTCGACCCAGGTGTTCCAGCGGTCATAGGAATAGACCTGGTTGTTCAGAATGTCGCGGGCATTGAGCGGCACGTTGTCCAGCAGGGTTTCGTCGATATCGACCACCACGGCCGGAGGCAGGCCTTTCAAATCTCGCGCAGGGAAGGGCAAGGCATCCCAGGCGGGATCGGCCAGGGCCACATCGAGCTGGCGGGTGGCGTTGGCAAAGAGCTGGCGGTAAATCAGTTCGTGCTCGATGGAGGTTTGGGTCCATAGCACAGCGTCCAGTTGGTCGTTGGCCGGTGGTGTTTGCTGGCAGCCTGTCAGGGTGATGGCTGACAGACAGGCGCTGGCGAAAATCAGGTTACGCATGGCGTGGTCTCGCAGGTGGAAGGTTGCGTCTCGGGCGGCCCCCGGAATTCAAACGCTCCAGGGCCTGGCTGCAGTTCAGATGCATCGGTATCTACGCAACGTTGGCTGCGACACCTGTGGCGAGGGTGCTTGCTCCCGTGACGGCCTGGCAGTCGATGCATCGCTAACGGATGCCCCGCGTCCTGAATGTGGGAGCTGGCTTGCCTGCGAAGGCGGCCTGACAGCCGACCAGAACGCTGGGTTGGTCCGAGGACATATTCGTTGTTCAGGTAACAGCCACTCGACGCAACCGCCTCGGTGTACGTGTTGCATCGAGATGGTGCTATCGCAGGCAAGCCAGCTTCCACATTTGGATCGCGAGGCATCAGTCAGACTGCCCCGCCGCCACGGGAGCAAGCTCCCTGGCAAAGGTTCAACGCCGCCCGCAGGGTTGTAGATGCCTGGGGTTCAGGCGTGCACAGGATCATCTTTGTCAGGGTAACTGGCAATGGGTGGCGCTTCGCCAAACTGGCTGAGCATTCAGGCCTATCGTCCAATGAGGCCGGCCTGGTTCGATACAGGTGCCGCCTATCCAGCGGGTGTGTGAGCTGTGGTCTGGCCAATAGGCGTTTGCGCCGAGCACTTCAAGGCCTAGCGCAGTCACGGCCAACCCCCGCCGGGGCCACTCCAGGTGCGTCTCGGTTTCCACCAGCAACGGCTGTTCGCCATCGATCAATGGCCGCAACAGCGCGTGGAACATCAGGTCGCCGAGGAACGGCAGCGGTTCGCGCTTGGCCATCAGTTCTGCAAATACGCGGCCGAAGGGCACCGGCCCAGCTTCGGCGATGTAGTTCAGGGCCAGGCGTTCGGTCAGGGACAACCCATCCTGGGCTCCAGGCAATTCCTGCAACTGGCGCAACAGTGCCGGAGCGAGAAAGGGCAGGGCGGGATGGTTGCCGTGAGCCAGTTCGGCCCATGCCACGGGTGAGTGGCTGCAATACGCCTTCCATGCCTGTTTGGCCAGTTGTATCGCAGCGTCATCGATCACCCGCCGCTGCGGCCAGAGCCAGGCGAGTACATCGGGCGCCAATTGGCCGATGCCGATAAACCGCTCGACGCCGGGAATGCGGTTCACCTCGATCAATTCAATTTTAGGTGGCAACCGTTCAAGGCCCGCCAGCGCGCGTATCAGGAACAGCTGGTCGTACGCATCCGCTTCGCACCACAGCACGCTGTGCTGCGCTGTGGCCAGGCTTTCAAGCCCGGCATATTCGTCGGCCAGTCGCCGCGCCACGTCAGTTTCATTCAAGCCGAACGCGTGGCTGATGAACGCGCCACGCAGGGTTTGGTACTCAGCGTCAGGCAGGTCGCGCACCGGGCCCATGCACAGCGGGTCGGTCAGCATCCGGAATGGCCCGTGGAACCCCGCCACTTGCAGGCTGTGGGCGATGTCGCTGCCACACCTCCAGTGGGTGGTGCGGGCTTCATCGCTGGCGATGAAGCTTGGGTGGCGTGCGGCGAAGTCAAGGGCGTCGACGTGGGCCTTGAGCTTGGGCCAACTGCTGAAGTTCAACTGCCTGGCGATCTGCCATTGGGCTTGGGACAAGGTGGCGTCGGGGTCCTGGCGCTTCAGGAGCGGCAACAATTGCTTGGCACGCTTGCGCTGCTGCTCAAGGTTGAGACGGCCGTTGGTATTGGACGCAAAAGGGTGGGACGGCATACGAGCTCCTTGCACAAACCTTTTCCGCTTTAAGGTGGGGGAGTCGTAGAAATGAGGTGAAGCTGATGTCTTGGGCGCAGCCCTTTCCGCGGAAGGTGGCGTAGAGAGCGCCAAGCGGGAAATATAGGCAGTGTGGCGATCGATTGCAAACTCAGGCGGGTGCGTCCGGCTTGCGATCAATCCAGTGGGTCTTGATGCCTTTGGCCCAGGCCACCGTATAGAAGCAGCTCAGCAGTACGATGCCCCACTGCTCGGCATTGATCGACGACCAGAACCAGAACGGCTGGCCGGCCATGCCGAACAGGCAGGCGTAGCGGCGTACTTTGAGGCGTTTGCTCTGGCTGAACCAGATGGCGACGACGCCGAGGGCGGCGATCATGAGTTGCGCGATCACATCCATGCTCCTTTGCTGAGGGGGGCGCTCTTGAGAAGGATCGGGCTTGCCCTAATGCCGGTCAGTTAAGGAGGAGCGCTTTACCGTGGCGAGGGAGCAAGCTCCCTCGCCACAGGCCGACGGTTGCCTGCTCTAGCGCTTAACTGACTGGCATTGGGGCTTGCCCGCGAATGCGCTACATCAGCCTTATTTGTGTGGCTGATCCACCGACTTCGCGAGCAAGCCCGCTCCCACATTTTTGAAGCGAGCTGTCTCACCGTTGTGGGTTATTTGTCCTTGCGTGCATCCATAGTCTTCTGATGCTCGGCAAGAAACGGCTGCTCCGCCGGATCGAAGCGATCGATCCCTGCGGTAAACCGATGCCAGTACGGATACAGCGGCTGGCGACGGGTCACGGCTTCGATGCGTGAGGATTGCTCCTCGGTCAGTTTCAATTCAGTGGCGGCAAGGTTGTCGCGCAGATGCTCCTCCGTGCGGGCGCCGACGATCAGCGAGGTGATCCCCGGACGATCCTTGAGCCACGCCAGGCAGGTACGCGCCACCGACACACCGTGTTCATCGCCCACGGCGGCCAGGGTTTCGATGATGTCCAGCGCCCGTTCCTGGTCATGCACGTAGGGTTCCGGCCAGTCGCTGCCCTGGCGGGTATTGGCCGGTGGTTTTTGCCCGCGCCGGGTCGAGCCGGTGAGCAGGCCTTCACCCATCGGGCCCCACACCAGCGTGCCGACCTGTTGGTCCAGCGCCAGCGGCAGCAGCTCGTACTCGGCCTCGCGCGATTCGGGGGTGTAGTAGATCTGCTGGGTGATCGGCTTGAGCATGCCGTGCAATTCGGCCTTGCCCAGGGTTTTCATCATTTGCCAGGCGGTGAAGTTGCTGGTACCGAAGTAGCGGATCTTGCCCGAGCCCACCAACAGGCGCAGCGCTTCAAGCGTCTCTTCGATGGGCGTCAGACCGTCCCAGTTGTGCAGTTGGTACAAGTCGATATGGTCGGTGCCCAGGCGCTTCAAGCTGGCTTCACAGGCGCGAATCAGGTGGTAGCGCGAAGAGCCGGAATTGTTCGGGTTCTGGTCCACCGGGCTGCGGCCCTTGGTCGCCAGCAGGATGTCGTTGCGCTTGTCGCCCAGGGCCTTACCGACCACTTCCTCGGCCAGGCCGTGGGAATAAAGGTCGGCGGTGTCGATCATGTTCACCCCGGCGTCGAACGCAATATCGAACATGCGCTTGGCCTGGGGCACGTCCACCGTGCCGCATTTCTCGAACTCGGCGCGACCGCCAAAGGGCACGGTGCCCAGGATGATTTCCGAGACCAGCAGGCCGGAATGACCCAGTTGTCGGTATTGCATGTTGCCTCCTACTTTGCGTTGCACGTGAAGGTGTGAACGACAGGGGAAGCGATAGTTTGAATTTTTTTCATGAAAATGCCGGCGCCTGGCTCGCGCCGGATTGTTTCGCCGGGTGAAATGCTGGATTGTAAATCCTGGTCATTCCGCCAAGCGCGACAGCGGTGGAACATGCCTGGCGTCAAACCTCATTCCCTTGGAGACTGTCATGACCCAGCCTGCGATCAAACTGTATGGTTTTCCCTTGTCCGGCCACTCCCACCGGGTCGAACTGATGCTGTCCCTGTTGGGCCTGCCAAGTGAATTTATCCTGGTGGACCTCAAACAAGGCGCCCATAAAGCGCCCGAATTCATCGCCAACCTCAACAGCTTCGGCCAGGTGCCGGTGATTGACGACGGCGGTACCGTGCTGGCCGACTCCAACGCAATCCTGGTGTACCTCGCCAACACCTACGGCAACGGCCAGTGGCTGCCGGCTGACCCGCTCGGGCAGGCCCGCGTGCAACGTTGGCTTTCGGCGGCGGCGGGGCAACTGCATGCCGGGCCTGCCACGGCGCGGTTGGCCACGGTGTTTGGTGCCGACGTGGACGCCGACGTTGCAATCAGCCGCGCCCATGGCCTGCTGAACGTAATGGAAATGCAACTGGGCCAGAGCCCTTTTCTGGCGGGCGACCGGCCGAGCATTGCCGATGTCGCGTTCTACACCTACGTGGCCCATGCGCCGGAAGGTAATGTGTCGCTGGCCGACTATCCTCAGGTGCGCGCCTGGCTCGCCGGCATTGAAGCGCTGCCGGGTTTCCTCGGCATGCCGCGCACGGCGGCGGGTCTGCAATCACAATAACCAGCAAGGGGCGCCGATGGACCGTTTTCATGAAATGCAGGTGTTCCTCGCGGTGGCAGACGAGGGCGGCTTTGCCGCCGCCGCGCGGCGTCTGAACACCTCGCCGCCCAGCGTGACCCGGGCTGTCGCGGCCATGGAGCAACGCATCGGCACCCAACTGCTGGCGCGCACCACCCGCAGCCTGCACCTGACCGAGGCCGGGTTGCGTTACCAGGAAGACTGCCGCCGCATCCTGGCCGAACTGGACGAGGCCGAGGAAGCGGCGGCGGGCAGTTATTCGACCCCCTGCGGGCAACTGAGCGTGACCGCCCCGGTGCTGTTCGGCGAGCTGTTCGTGGCGCCGGCGCTGGGCGATTATCTCGACCGTTTTCCCCAAGTGAACATCAATGCCCTGCTGGTCGACCGTGTGGTCAACATGAGCGACGAAGGCGTCGACGTGGCCGTGCGCATCGGCCATCTGCACGAGCCGGGGCAGCAGGCGATCAGCGTCGGTGAAGTGCGCCGGGTGGTGTGCGCAGCGCCCGCTTACCTCGAGCGGCATGGGCGGCCCTTGCGGCCCGAACAGTTGCGTGACGCGAAGATTGTCAGCTCATCGGCGAGCCAACGGGTGAGTGAATGGGCCTTTGTCGACGACGGCGTGCCGCTGACGGTGCCTATTGAGCCGCGCCTGGTGGTCACCGCCAACAATGCCGCGATCAACCTGGCGCGGCTGGGGTGGGGCATGACCCGCGTATTGTCCTATCAGGTCGCGGCGGCGGTGGCGGCGGGTGAGCTGGAGATTGTTTTGCAGGACTTCGAGCCGGCGGCGCTGCCGATCCAGGTGGTGTTCCAGAACAACGGTCGCGTGCCGGCCAAGGTCCACACCTTCGTGGATTTTCTTGCCGATCGTCTTGGGCGTGACGTGGCCCTGAAACCGATGACAAAGCAGCGCGGCTGATGGAACGTTATCGCGATATGCAGTTGTTCGCGGCGCTGGCCGGGCAACCGAGCCTAGCGGCGGCGGCGCGCTTTGCGCACGTCTCCGGGCCGACCCTGGTGCGGGCGATTGCGCGTCTGGAAGCACGTTTGCACGTGCTGTTGTTGCAGCGCAGTACCCGTGGGGTCAGCCTGACCGACGCGGGCAATGCCTATATGGCCGACTGTGTGCGGTTGCTGGCGGCGGTGCAGGGCGCTGAAGCCTCGGCCAAGGGTTTGCACAGCCAGGCCCAGGGCAATCTGCGGGTGTTTCTGCCGTTGCTGTTCAGCCGCTATGTGATGGCGCCGGTACTGGCCGCGTATATGGACCGTTACCCGGATGTGCACCTGGTCGCCCACTACCACGACTACCACCCGAACCTGCACGAGGAAGGGCTGGACGTGGCGGTGCTGGTGGGCGAGTTGCCCAGCTCGTCGTTAATTGCACGGCCGGTGGGGCATGTGCGGCATATCCTGTGCGCCAGCCCGAGCTACCTTGCCACCCACGGTGAACCGCTGTATCCGGACGCCCTCAAGCATCATCATCTGATCGCCAGTGCCGACCCGGTGCAGTGGGACTTCTCGCACTATCAGCTCAAGGCCCGCGCACGTCTGCGCTGCGCCACGGTACAAGGCGCGATCAATGCCGCCGTGAGCGGTGCGGGGTTGCTTCGTTGCCTGAGCTACCCGGTGCACGAGCACTTGGTGAGCGGCCGGTTGCGTCGCGTCTTGACCGAGTTCGAGCCGCCCGCGGTGCCGGTGCAGGTGGTGTACCGCGAAGGCCGCCATGCGCCGATGCGCGTGCGCAGTTTTGTCGATGACTGTGTAACGGCGTTGCGCGGGCACCCGGCATTTCAGTTGGCGTAATAGTGGATTGCCTGGGGTGGTGATTCTCTGGGCGACACGTCAGGCGCAGCATCGAGCTATCCAACGAGAGGTGAGCGCCATGAACGCGATCGAACCATCCCCCTGGCATCCCGGCGAACGGCTACTGCAGGAAAGTGCCGGCGCGGCCGAACGCATGGCCGTGATCGGTCCCAAGGTCATCCGTGACCATCTGCCGGAGCAGCATCGCGATTTCTATCCCTTGCTGCCTTACCTGATGCTGGGCGTGGTGGATGAACAGGGTATTCCGTGGGCGACCCTGCTTGAAGGCGCGCCAGGCTTCGCCCGTTCCCCTGAGCCGCAGCGGTTGCAGATCGACAGCCTGCCCTCCAAAAGCGATCCCGCTCGGGCGGGGTTAAGGCCCGGCGCGGCCGTCGGCGTGCTCGGCATTGACCTGAACACGCGCCGGCGCAATCGCATGAATGGTCGAATCGGCGCGCTGGATGGCGATGGCTTTGCGGTCGACGTGGTGCACAGCTTCGGCAACTGCCCCAAGTACATCCAACTGCGCCCCATCGATACGATTGCGCGCACACCTGGCAGCGTGGCCGAGCGCAGCGACAGCCTGGATGGCGCCGCACAACAGATGATCCGCAACGCCGACACCTTCTTCGTCGCCAGCTATGTCGACCTGAACGGCACCCGCTCGGTGGATGTTTCCCATCGCGGCGGCGGCACCGGTTTCGTGCGGGTCGAGGGCGATGTGCTGACCATTCCGGACTTTGCCGGCAACCTGTTCTTCAACACCCTCGGTAACCTGCAAGCCAACCCGGTGGCGGGGTTGCTGTTCATTGATTTCGAGTCGGGAGACGTGCTGCAAGTGGCTGGGCGTACTTCGCTGATCCTCGGTGGGCCGCAGGTGGCCCGGTTCGAAGGGGCGCAGCGGTTATGGACAGTGACCGTGGAACAGATGATCCGGCGTCCGGCAGCCTTGGCATTGCGCTGGCAGTTCGCGGAGTTTTCACCGCATAGCCTGGCGGTGGGAAGCTGGTAGGCGGGGCAGCCAATCCATATTTATCGCCTGACCCATCGCTTTCGCAGCCTCGCTAAAGCTCGGCAGCTCCAGGGCATTGGCTGTGTTGGGGGGATTTGGGTTTGCAGGGCCATCGCGGCCCCCGCATTCGGCCTGCCGTGTCTTTAGCCTTTGAGTTCCTTGAGGTGTTTGTAGACCGTTGCCCGTCCCATGCCCAGTACGTTGGCCACGTAGTTGGACGCGCTCTTGCCCTTGAACGCACCTTCGGCGTGCAGTGCAAGCACCAGTTCGCGTTTGTGGTCGCGGGTCAGCAGGTTCAGGCTCAGTTGACGTTCGCGCAGCCAGGCGTGCAAAAAGGTGTTGATGCGCTCCTGCCAGTCGTCCCGGAACAGGGCATCCGGCTGTGCGATCAGCTTGCTCGGCGACAGGAACAAGTCCAGCGCGGCCTTGGCATTTTCGAACAGCGAGATATTCAGGTTGATGCACAGCACGGCCAGCCGGCGCCCTTGGTGGTCGTGCAGCACCGTGCTCAGGCTGCGGATTTTCTGGCCGTTCCAGTTGAGTTTTTCATAGGGGCCGATATTGACGTCGCCGACGTCACCATCAAGCATGTCCTCCAGCGAGGAGTCGTCACCCAGGCTGCGTTTGGACAGGTTATTGGCAATGTAGTCGATGGTCTGCGTGTGCAGGTCATGCAGCACCACTTCCGCATGGGGAAAGAACAAGGTGGCGATCGCATCGGCGATCGCACGGAAGTTCTGCATGACCGTGTCGTGTTCGGCGGTGTTTGTCATTGAGCCTCCAGGCGCACGGGGGAGAGCATACCGGCGTTAAGGCCGAACCGCGTGAGCGGCTCGGGCAGCGGCTCGCCGCGCACCAGGGCCGCACTGGCCTGGCCCATGGCCGGTGAGGTCTGAATGCCGTAGCCACCCTGCGCGGCTACCCAGAACAGGCCGGGTACCTGAGGGTCGAAGCCTGCGAGCAAGTCACCGTCATGCACAAAACTGCGCAGCCCGGCCCAGGTTCGCGTGGGGCGGCGGATGGTCAGGGTGGTGGCTTCCTCGATCTGGTAAATGCCCATGGCAATATCCAGCTCTTCGGGTTGCACATCCTGGGGTTCTACCGGGTCGGCGTTGGCCGGCGAGCCGAGGAACATGCCGGCATCCGGTTTCATGTAGAACGCTTCGTCGAGGGCCACCAGCATCGGCCAGTCGTGGCTGTCCATGCCCTCGGGACCAGCAAAGACAAAGGCCGAGCGGCGCTTGGGCTGCAAGCCGATGGACGCTGCGCCCGCCAGCCCGCCGATATGGTCGGCCCAGGCACCGGCGGCGTTGATGATGACCGGCGCGGTGAAGATTGCAGCCTGGGTGCGCACCTGCCACAAGCCATCGGCGTCGCGGCTCAAGCCCAGCACATGGCTGTCGGTGCGCACTTCGCCCTGGTTGCGGCGGATACCGCGCAGGTAGCCTTGATGCAGGGCGTCGGTGTCGATGTCACAGGCGGTAGGGTCGTAGATTGCCCCGTGGACTTTTTCACGGCGCAGGATCGGCAAGCGTGCACAGGCTTCATCGACCGTCAGGCGCTGCACCTGCGCCACGGTGGCCTTGGCGCTCAGGTACTGGCTGTCGAGTTCGGCCGGGTCACCGTTGAAATCCACGGTCATTTCGCCCCGGGGCGTCAGCAGTGGGTGTTCGCAAAAGCCTGCGGGTGGCTGGTCGAAGAAGGCCCGGCTGGCCAAGGTCAGCGCCCGCACTTGCGGGGTGCCATACGCGGCGGTGTAGAGCGCCGCCGAACGCCCGGTGGAGTGATAGGCCGGGTGATTTTCACGCTCCAGCACCAGAACCTTGCCGTGCTGCGACAACCAGAACCCGGTGGACGCGCCGGCGATGCCGCCGCCGATAATGATGAAGTCTGCCTGGTGCATAACACTCTCCTGATTAGCGTTGGCGTTGGTACAGGGCAGTAGCCAGTGCGATGTCTTCCAGGCCCAGGCCGATGGAGCGGAAAAAGACGTGACGATCGTAGTCGGGGCGTTGGGCCATGTCGCTGAACAATTCGGGCAGGTCGCCGACAATCGTACGTTTGTCCCAGCCGTGCCGCTCGCTGGCGATCAGCATCTCACCGGCCGAATCCGGGGTGGTCTGGCGGTAGTCGCAGAACACGTGCATCTGGTTAAGGCAGTGCGGCGGCACTTCATGGGCGCGTGGCGCGTTGGTGCTGATGGAGGTAATCAGCGCGGGTTTGCTCAGGCGCGAGGGGTCGATGACCGGCCCGGCGGAGGAGGTGCACAGCAGGATCACATCCGCGTCTTCCAGGGCGGCCTCACAGCTTGCGACGAGGCTCAGGCGCGGGTCCAGGCTGGCCAACTGCGCACGCGTTTCGGCGCTGGCGCTGCCCAGGCTTGGCGAGTACAGGCGGATTTGCTGCCAGTCGCGCAGGTTCTGCACATAATGCAGGTGCGCCTGGGCGACCTTGCCGCTGCCGATGATCGCCAGGCGTTGCGCCGCCGCCGGGGCCAGCGCATCTACCGCCAAGGCCGTGGTGGCGGCGGTGCGTGCGGTGGTCAATTCAGCAGCATCGCACAACAGCAACGGCTGGCCGCTGTGCATCGACATCAACAGGGTCCAGGCCGTCACCAGGGGGCCTTGTTCACGCACGATGTAGGGCGAAGTCTTGACCCCGTACACCCCGTCTTCGGCCAATACGCCCAGGTAGTTGATGAAGTCCCCGGCGCCATCGGGAAACGCCACCAGCTGTTGCGCCGGCTGCACCGCTTGCCCGGCAGCGAGGTCGCGGAACAGTTTGCGCAGGATCAAAGGCACGTCGACTTGAGCCAGCAAGGTGCGGGCCTGGACCTGGTCGATAACGAGGGGCGTCGTGGACATGGGGTTCTCCGGATAAACTAATTTGTCCATTATGGACTTTTAGTTTTTATCCGCAATAACCCGAGGGAAAAATGAGGCTTATGTGGGCTGTCCCCCCACCCATTGTAGGAGCGAGCTTGCTCGCGAAAAACGTCAACGATAACGCGTGCTTCCTGAAGAAACGCAGCGCCTGTGATTTTTTCGCGAGCAAGCTCGCTCCTACGGTCAGGCAGTGGCTTTGGTACCGGTCAGGCACTCGATGGAGCGATCTACCGTGGTCTTTGCAATTTCCAGCAAATGCCACACCGCCAGGATCTTCGCCCGTTCAGGGCTTCGCAGCAGCTCACCGCAATCGAGTGCCGTGGCAGAGGCGCTGTCGAGCAGGGCGTCTTCGAAGTGTAGTTCCTGTCTGAATATCAAGGAGTTGACACTTTTCGCGACTAAACAAAGGTGGCGGCTGTACGCAGGTTAGTCGACCGGACAGAACAGGAACCCGGCGCGCCCGAAGGCGCCCTGCGCACAGCCACCATAAAGCTTCATGGAGCATGCGCCTGTTCTCAAACCGGGCGACTAAACCCGATCACTGATTGGCAGTGATGGACCGCAGACTAGCCACCGATTCCAGCAGGCACAAGGCGGCAAGGATTGTCTAGGAAACGTCCTGCAATTTACAGGGACACCCCTTGCTGGCCCTTTACATACCATGACCAAATGCCAGTAATTCACTGGTTAGGAGAGTAAAGAAGTCCTTTGGGCCGTAATTAAAAATTGAACGTCATCGCTGAAAACACCATCCCTGCACTTCCGATACAGCTCAAACAGGACTTACCACTGGTTAATACGCCTTGTGAAACGGCATCCGCAATTCCAAAGGGTGCAGAGGCGGTGGTTATATTGCCTGTTTTGTGCGCGATTTTATGAGCTTTATCCGCCATGCCGAGAGGCTGTAAGATTAGTTCATTTACTCTTGGCGAGGAGGTGTGGGTAAAAATACAATCAATTTTACTGTTTTGAATGTGCGCTTCATTGAGGATTTTAGTGGACTCTTTAAAGCCGGTTTCATGCATGTGCTCACCAAAAGACGTTAGTTGAAATTTTCCTTTTGCACTCGCAATGCGCGCAATGTCCGAATCGTTGCAGAAGGACTGCCAGTCCGGTAGAGGGATCGTACACAGATCACTTAAATCCGGCCGGTTGATAAAACTAAATGTGAAATTTTCGGGCGAGTCATTGCTGAGTATTGTAACGGTGACTGCCTCTCCCAAAGTGTACGTTGGAAATTTGTAAGTGAGCTCGGAGGCGAACTGTAACGCAAAATTGTGGATGGCAAAACTCCGTGGTGCCGTGACACCGAATTCCATGTTAATGATGGCCGCGTATCGAATAGTCTGTGCTTTCATCTTGTCATTGATAATATCCATGCTCGTCACCCACCCCATGCATGCGTCCACCACATCGTGGCTTCTGCATTGCAGGCCAAGGGCTTTGGCGATAAAGGTACTGTTTGCAGGCTCTATAAAACCACGGGAAATACTTGAGTAGAGCAGCAGGTCAATCTCTTTTTTGTCTATATTTGCTTGTTTCAGAGCCTCAACGAATGACGTCTCCATCAGGGTCATTGGCGATTCGTTTTCTGCTAGCCATTGCCTGGACTCCGTGCCATTTTTTTTGAGTAGTCTGTCAATGATCATGAGCGTATGCGGCAAATCGCCGTCAAAGTTTTTTTGGGAGTGCTCAGTCACTAGGTCGAGAACGTCCTGATTGGAAACATGCCGTGACGGAAGTGTTCCTGAAATGCCGATAATTTTCATGAGATATACCAGGCAGATGAACGAGTGTGAGGCTAGGTTTTAAGGGCGTTTAGAGCGGTGGGTCGGTTTTTAATGAGGGCTTTGAGTTAAGTCCGAACAGTTTTCGAATTGCTTTATCGAACAGACGCCTTGGTAACCAGCATTGGAGTAAGGGCAACTTGCAGCTCAACGGACCGCTGCGAACAACGAAAGGCGCGACTTCAGTCAACACGGCGCTTACTACGCGCCGGGCAAAGTCCTTCGCCGGCATCGCTCCCTGTTCCGAAATACGCGCACGGTCTTGTAGATGCTCCCGGAACGTAACGTATATGGAGTCGGCAGGTAAGATAACAATCTCTCTGGCATAGTCCCTGATGTTGGAAACAACCTTGCCGGGTTGCACCACGATGACGTCAATTCCAAAAGGTGTTAGTTCCATTCGCATCGCCTCTGAAAGGGCATGCAGCGCGGCCTTGCTTGCGCAATAAGCACCTGCGAAAGGTGTCACGACAACACCCGAGACGCTTCCGATGTTTACAATTCGGCCTCGTCCCCGCGATAGCATCAGCGGCAGGAATGCGCGCGCCACCTGCACGGGAGCAATGACATTGGTTTCGAATTGGCGCCGTAACGCCTCGGCTGGGAGATCGGCAACCGCGCCACCTTGGCCATAGCCGGCGTTATTGATCAATATATCCAGTCGTCCCTGTTCCTGAACGACTCTTTCAACCGCAGCCGCGATGCTTTGCGAGTCGGTAACGTCCAATGTCAGTACACGCAAACCACGGGCCGCCAAGGTGGCAAGCGCTGTGATGTCTCGTGCAGTCGCGTAGACGAGGTGGCCTCGTTCATGAAGCTCCGTCGCCAGCGCAAAGCCAATTCCGCTGGAGCAACCCGTAATCAGAATGATCAATCCCGGCGTTGCCATATTGAAGGTCCCTCTTCAATGTTACGTGCGCTTGCGGTTACTGCGTGCGCCATATTGCTCTGCAGTTGTGCGGTCTCAACCGTTCGGGCTGCAACCCTGTTGGGCTGTTGAATCATTGCGTTAAAACCGTTGGGCGTCACCTGTGAGAACTAACAGTTTTTCAGACTATTTTGCTGCCGGGTGGCATTAATCCACCGATACAGGGTTTTGGAATGCGGGCAAATGTTGGAGGAGGCAAAACCCCCTCCCACAGTGTTAATCGACTTTAGGCAGTGGCTTTTGTGCAGGTCAGGCACTCGATGGAGCGATCTACGGTGGTTTTTGCAATTTCCAGCAAATGCCACACGGCCAGGATCTTCGCCCGTTCAGGGCTTTGCAGCAGCTCACCGCAATCGAGTGCTGTGGCTGAAGCGCTGTCGAGCAGGCTGGCGGTGTAGAGCAGGGCGTCTTCGAAACTCAGGTCTTCGTTGACGCAGTGGAAGCCTTGGGTGGGCAGGTAGTGGTCGATGGCGCGGTTGAAGGCGGCGCGGTCTTTTACGGGATCGCGGGGTGGATCGGGCAGGACTTTGTTCATGGTGTAACTCCTGATTAGGTCAGAAGCCGGCCCATTCGCGACTAAACGGTGGGTGGCGGCTGTACGCAGGTTAGTCGACCGGCTAATCAGGAAAATCCGGCGCACCCGAAGGTGCCCTGCGCACAGCCACCATAAAACTTCATGGAGGACCATGCGCCTGATTAAGAATCCGGGCGACTAAACCCGATCACTGATGAGCAGTGACGGAGCGCAGACTAGCCACCGATTCCAGCAGGCACAAGGCGGCAGGGATTGTCTAGGAAACGTCCTGCAATTTAAAGGGACACGCCTTGCTGGCCCTTTACAAACCATGACCAAATGCCACTAGCCGACCATTCGAGCCACTCGCCTGGCAATCAGAACACCCAGCACTGGCGCCAGCGCAAACACCCCAAACAACCACACAGCAGCGTTTGCCGTGCCTTCGACGCCTCCCGGGTCAGTGAGGCCGGCAACGTTCGCCACCATCCCCGCCAGCGCCGCGCCAAACGCAGTGGCGAACA
This sequence comes from Pseudomonas sp., assembly GCF_030147005.1. Classification (GTDB taxonomy): domain Bacteria; phylum Pseudomonadota; class Gammaproteobacteria; order Pseudomonadales; family Pseudomonadaceae; genus Aquipseudomonas. The sequence goes on along the minus strand of NZ_JASLAW010000231.1, from coordinate 8,777 downwards.
ATTGCACAGTGGTAATCGACGCGCTGGCAAGGTCCTGTTCACCGGCCGGCGCGACCTGGAACACCCGCGTCAGCAGGTGCGGCCAGGCCAGGCCTACGCCCAACCCGATCAGGATCAGCGCCAGGCAAATGGGCGCCAGCGCCAGCGCGTCGCCGTTGCTTTGGAGTGGCATCAAAACCGCCAGCGCCACCATGCCTGCCACGCCCAGGATCGGCCCGGCCAGGATAGCCCGGCGAATGTTTCTACCATTCACCCCCGCGCTGGCGATTGAACCCACTGTCCAACCGGCCGCCATCAACGCGGCAAGGTAACCGGCAACCAGCGGCGACTGGTGGTGCAGCACTTGAAGAAACAACGGCACAAAAATTTCGCCACTGGTTACAGCGATCGTCAATAACGACAGGGTGGCGTACAGCACGCCGAGCGCCGTGGTCATCCGCAAGGCCCCGGCAGGCAACAGCCGATGGCGGGCGCGGCTTTCGGTGATGATCAGCAGCGCGCTGAACACTGCGGCTACCGCAAGCCCCAGCAGGTTCAGGGCCAGGGTGGAAGCAATGCTGCCGGCCGACACGGCCAGTATCGCCGCCGTCAGCAGTACCAGTTGGGCGAGTGGCAACGGTGTCGGTTCAGCGCGATCGTTGCTGCGCTTGGGCAGTATCGCTGCCGCCAGCACCGCGAATAACGCCGCCACGGGAATCAACGACCAGAACGCCGCACGCCACATGCCTAGCTCGGCAAACAGTCCACCCACGGCCGGCCCCACCAGCGTCGCCACGCCCCACATCCCCGAGACCAGCGCCATCGCACGCGGCCACAGGCTTTCATCAAACACCAGCCGAATCATCGCGTACGACAGCGCAAACAAGAACCCGCCACCCAGCCCTTGGACCAGCCGGCCGCCGAGCATAATCGGCATCGACGGCGCAAACGCACAGACCAACGTACCAACGGCGAACACCAGGCTGGCGCACAGATACGCCCCGCGTGGCCCCAGGCGGCCGAGCAAACGCGCCGATAACGCTGAACCGAGGATCGAGGCCGCGACAAACAGCGTGGTGTTCCACGCGTAGTAGTCGATGCCGCCGATGTCCTGGACCACCGACGGCAAGATCGTCGTGGCGATGTATACGTTGATCGCATGCAGCACCACGCCGCCGGCCAATGCCAGAGAACGCAGGCCGTTTGCACCGGACAGCAAGGAGGCCCAGTTGGGGGGAGAGGTTTGCGCCGTGTTCATGGAGGCTCCCATGTCAAAGGAATGAAGGCTTGCCAGGGCAGGCCGACACTCTTTATAAGACCTCATGTATAGATGAGGTCAAGGCGCCGATGAAACCGAAAATCGATGTGCACATCCCCCTTGGCGTGGGCGAATTGGCGCGGCGTAGCGGGGTGACCGTGGCGACTGTGCATTTTTACGAAGCCAAGGGTTTGATCCACGGCCAACGCAGCCCAGGCAATCAGCGCCGCTACCACCGTGATGTCCTGCGCCGCATTGCTGTGATCAAAGTGGCGCAGCGCGCGGGGATTCCGTTGGCAACCATCAAGGCCGCACTGGAAGAACTGCCGTCGGGGCGACCGCTGACGGCCAAAGACTGGACGCAGCTTTCCACGCGTTGGCGAGACATGTTGAATGATCGAATCAACAGCCTCACGCAACTGCGCGACCAGCTCGATGGGTGCATCGGCTGTGGGTGCTTGTCCCTGGACGACTGCCCGCTGCGCAATCCGGGGGACCGGTTGGGGCAGGAGGGGGACGGGGCGGTGTTGCTGGGCAAGTGAGGGGGTCAGCGTCTGCCGGTGCGCGTACTCACATCCACCCACACCGCCAACACCAGGATGCTGCCCTTGACGATCATCTGCCAGTAACTGTCCACATCCAGCATCGACATGCCGTTATCCAGGCTGGTAATCACCAACGCCCCAAGCAACGCGCCATACACGGTGCCCGACCCGCCGCGCATCGAGGTGCCGCCGATAAAGCACGCGGCAATCGCGTCCAGTTCGCCCATGTTGCCCGCTGACGGTGAGCCGGCGGCCAGGCGTGCGGTGTTGACCAGGCCGGCCAGCGCGCACATCACGCCCATGATGCCGAAGATCCACAGTTTCACCGCCTGCACGTTGATACCCGACAGCCGCGTGGCCTCCATATTGCTGCCCACCGCATACACGCGGCGGCCGAACACGGTCTGGCTGGTGACGTAGCTGAACACGCCAAGCAGCACCAGCAGCAGCAACACCGGCACCGGAATGCCGTCGTAGCTGTTGAGTGTGGTGACAAACCCGGCCAGTACCGCGCCGATCAACACCACGCGCAGCACGTCGCGCATCAGGGAGTGCGCCGCCAAGCCATGCAGTGCGCGGTTGCGCCGTTGTTTCCAGGTGAGGAACAGGGTCAGGGCAAACAGCAGCACGCCCAGGCCGATGCCCACGGTGTGCGGCAGGTACCCTTGGCCGACGTACACCAGCGACGGCGACACCGGCGCGATGGTGGTGCCGCCGGTAATCCCCAACAGGATCCCGCGAAACGCCAGCATCCCGCCCAGGCCGACAATGAACGAAGGGATGCGCAGGTAGGCGGTCATGTAGCCGTTGGCCAGGCCGATCATCAAACCGCACAACGCCACCAGGCTCAGGTTGGCCAGCAGCGGGATGTGATAAACCACATCCAGGATCGCGGCCAGCCCGCCCAGCAATCCCAGCAACGAGCCCACCGACAAATCGATTTCGCCGCTGATGATCACCAGCACCATGCCGCACGCCAGTATCCCGGTGATGGACATTTGCCGCAGCAGGTTGGACAGGTTGCGCGGCGTGAGGAAACCGCCGTCGGTCTGCCAGCTGAAGAACAGCCAGATGAACGCCACGGCGATCACCAGGGCGAGCATTTTGTAGCGGGTGAAAAGGTGTTTGACCTGATTCATCTACGCGGTCTTCCGATCATTGTTGTGTTGGCTGAGCGCGGCGGCGAGTACCTGTTCCTGGGTGAGCCCTTGATTGATGAAGTCGCCGCGCAACTGGCCGTCGCCGATCACCAGCACGCGGTTGGACACGCCGAGCACTTCGGCGAGTTCCGACGACACCATGATGATCGACACGCCCTCGGCCGCCAGCGCGCCCATCAGTTTGTAGATCTCATACTTGGCGCCCACATCCACCCCGCGCGTGGGCTCATCCAGAATCAGCACTTTGGGCTTGGCCATCAGCATTTTCGCCAGCACGGCTTTTTGCTGGTTGCCACCGGACAGGCTGGTGATCGGCAGAAACGGGCTGGCGGTTTTCAGGTGCATGCGCGCGATCTGCTGGTCGATGCTGCCCAGTTCGGCTTCGGCGTCGATGCGGGTCAGGTGGGCATAGGTGTCGAGCACTGCCAGGGTGATGTTCTGGCCCACGCCCAGGTCGGGGATGATGCCCTGGCGCTTGCGGTCCTCGGGTACCATGCACAGCCCGGCGCGGATCGACTTGAGCGGCGTGCGCGTGTCGATCACCTGGCCGTCCAGCCACACCTCGCAGCTGTAACGCCCGGGGTAGGCGCCGAACAGCGCCGACACCAGTTCGGTGCGCCCGGCGCCTACCAGCCCTGCAATACCGAGGATTTCGCCGCGCCTGAGCACGAAGGAAATATCGTCGACGCGTTTGCGCCTGGGGTTGTCGACGTCATAGCAGGTGACGTTGCGCGCCTCGAAAATCACCTCGCCCACCTCGTGGGGCTCGGTGGGGTAAAGGTTGCTCATCTCGCGGCCGACCATTTGCGTGATGATCCGCGGGATGTCCATATCGGCCATGGCGGTGGTCGCGATGTGCTTGCCGTCGCGAATCACCGCAATGGTGTCGCACACGGCGGCCACTTCATCGAGCTTGTGCGAGATATACACACAGGCCACGCCCTTGGCCTTGAGGTCACGGATGATGTCGAGCAGCACCTCGATCTCCGAGCGGGTCAGGGCCGAGGAGGGCTCGTCAAGGATCAACAGGCGTGCCTGTTTGTTGAGGGCCTTGGCGATCTCCACCAGTTGCTGGTAGCCGCCGCCGTATTGCGACACCGGCAGCGCGACGTTCATGTCCGGCACTTTGAGTTCACGCATCAACGCTTCGGCGCGGTGCAGCATCGCCGGGTAATTCATGCGCCCACCGGGCAGGGTCAGCTCGTGGCCCATGAAGATGTTCTCGGCCACCGACAGGTCGGGCACCAGGGTCAATTCCTGATGGATGATGACAATGCCGGCGGCCTCGGTTTCGCTGATGGACTGGGCTTTGAGCGGCTGCCCGTCCCACAGGATTTCGCCCTCCCAGGTGCCGTACGGGTAGACCGCCGACAGCACCTTCATCAGGGTGGATTTGCCGGCACCGTTCTCACCGCACAGGCCGACGCATTCCCCCGGCCGTACCTGGATGTCGATGCCGTTGAGGGCGTTGACACCGCCAAAGCTTTTGACGATGCCGTTCATTTGCAGCAGGTAGTCGGCGGCCATGGCGGTCATTGCCCGGCGATCTGCTCTTTGGTGTAGAACCCGTCCTTCTCCAGCACGTCGATATTGGCCTTGGTCAGCGGGGTCGGGGTGAGCAGGATGGTGTCGACTTGCTTGCTGCCGTTGTTGTATTGCGAGCTGTAGGTGGGCTTTTCATTGCGCGCCAACTGCACCGACAGTTTGGCCGCCTCGGTGGCGATCAACTTGAGCGGCTTGTAGACGGTCATGGTCTGGGTGCCGTCGATCACACGCTTGATCGCCGCCAGGTCTGCGTCCTGGCCGGAAATCGGCACCTTGCCCGCCAGCTTCTGCGCGGCCAGGGCCTGGATCGCACCGCCGGCGGTGGCGTCATTGGAGGCGACGATGGCGTCGATTTTGTTGTCGTTGCGGGTCAGGGCGTTCTCAACGATGCTCAGGGCCTCGGTGGGGTTCCATTCCTTGACCCACTGCTGGCCGACGATCTTGATATCGCCCTTGTCGATGGCCGGTTGCAGCACTTTCATCTGGCCCTCGCGCAGCACCTTGGCATTGTTGTCGGTCGGCGCGCCGCCGAGCAGGAAGTAGTTGCCCTTGGGCGCTGCTTGCAGCACGCCGTTGGCCTGCATTTCGCCGACTTTTTCGTTATCGAAAGAGATGTAGGCGTCGATGTCCGCGTTGAGGATCAGGCGGTCGTAAGACACCACTTTGATCCCGGCCTTCTTGGCTTCGGCCACCGCGTTGGTCAACACGGTGGCGTTGAACGGCACGATAACGATCACATCGACGCCACGGGAGATGAGGTTTTCGATCTGCGAGATTTGCTTCTGCTCGTTGGCATCGGCGGACTGCACGAACACTTTGGCATCGAGTTTTTCTGCCGCCGCGACGAAGTAATCACGGTCTCGAGACCAGCGCTCCAGGCGCAGGTCGTCGATGGAGAAGCCGATTTTCGGGTGAGCCGAATCGGCCATTACCGGCAGGGCGAGCAGGGCCAGGGCAGTGGCGAGCAGCGTACGTTTGAATGACTTCATGGTGGTGCGTCCTTTTATTGTTGTTGGAAAAGACACTGTGGCGAGGGAGCTTGCTCCCGCTGGGCTGCGAAGCAGCCCCAAAACCAGACACCTCGGACTATCAGGTATAGATAAACCGGTTAACAACCCCCTCCAGCATCTCCTGCCGGCCACTTACGGCCTGCGGGTCCAGTTCGTTGGCAAATGCATGTTCGGCCAGCGATTGCAGGCTGAACTCGCCCGCCAGCACCGCCCGGCCCAGCGGCTGGTTCCAGCCGGCATAGCGCTGGTCCTTGAACTGTTGCAGCCGATCGTTCTGCACCATGGCGGCCGCGCGCTCCAGGGCCAGGGCCAAGGTGTCCATCGCGGCGACATGGCCGTGGAACAGGTCGATATCGTCCAGGCTTTGGCGGCGCACCTTGGAGTCGAAATTGTAGCCGCCATTCTTGAAACCGCCGGCCTTGAGGATTTCATAGGTGGCCAGGGTCATTTCCTCGACGCTGTTGGGGAACTGGTCAGTGTCCCAGCCGTTCTGCGGGTCGCCGCGGTTGGCGTCGATACTGCCGAAAATCCCCAGGGACACGGCGGTGGCAATCTCATGATGAAAGCTGTGCCCGGCCAACGTTGCGTGGTTGGCCTCGATGTTGACCTTGATCTCCTGTTCCAGGCCGTACTCATGCAGGAAGCCGAACACCGTGGCGCTGTCGTAATCGTACTGATGCTTGGTCGGCTCCTGGGGTTTGGGCTCGATCAACAAGTCGCCGGTAAAGCCGATCTTGTGCTTGTGCTCCACCACCATGCGCATGAACCGGCCGAGCTGTTCGCGCTCGCGCTTAAGGTCGGTGTTGAGCAGGGTTTCATAACCTTCACGGCCGCCCCACAGCACATAGTTGGAGCCCTTGAGCCGCAGCGTGGCGTTCATCGCGCTGAACACTTGGGCGGCCGCATAAGCGAACACTTCCGGGTCGGGGTTGCTCGCGGCACCGGCGGCAAAACGCGGGTTGCTGAAGCAATTGGCGGTGCCCCACAGCAGCTGGATGCCGGTCTGTTCCTGATGACGCTCCAGGTGATCGACCATCTGCGCGAAGTGGTTACGGTACTCCTTGAGCGAACTGCCTTCAGGCGCGACGTCGGTGTCGTGAAAACTGTAGTAGTCGATGCCCAGCTTGGAGAAGAACTCAAAAGCCGCCTCCGCCTTGCCGATGGCCAACGCCATCGGGTCCCCGCTGCGCTGCCAGGGTCGCTTGAAGGTGCCCACGCCAAACATATCCGCCCCCGGCCACACAAAGGTGTGCCAGTAACAGGCCGCCATGCGCAGGTGCTCACGCATGGGTTTGCCGAGGATCAGCTTGTTGGCGTTGTAGTGGCGAAAGGCGAGGGGGGAGTCGCTGTCAGGGCCTTCGAAGCGAACCTGCTCGACACCGGGGAAGTACGGCATGGCGTTTTCCTTATTGTTCTTGGCGGTGTCTGGATACTAGCAACGGCACCGAGGGTGCTGATTATGAAAATCACCAAGGAGCGGTGCGATTTTGAGTGAGGGATTCGAAACGGCTCAGGGAGTACAGGATTTAGGGAAACGTCTATTTTACGGTGGGGATATGCCTCTTCAAAGTTTGGGGTGTCAGCCGACCTCACCCAAAGGAAGATATAGCAGGGGCGCAATGCCCTGTTGAAAACATGCCGGGACGTCCGGAACAGATTGAGGAAAAAACATTGAGCGTAGGTTATTTCATTGGCCTGGGTGACAAGACCATCTGCGGCGGGGAAGTGCTGGACGGAGATAAAAGAGTCAACATAAATGGCCTTTTCCATGCGTGCGAAGGTGACCGAGTCACCTGTGGCAAGGACGGGCAAACTTATAAGATCGTCGGTGGCGTTCCCACATAAACAGCCATGGTCGGCTTATGGCCGGTACGTTGGATAGCTACAGCGACGGTCCCTGTAAAGCCGAATTGGTGCCGTCGGTGTTTTCAGCCAAGTACCACAGCAGAGGTGGCTCGGTTGTGAGTGCCAACAGGCAAGCCGCCGAGCCGGTCCGGCCAACGGCTTCCCAAAACGCTTACACCCCGGCAAATCATTCGGCACCGCCCGTATTTAACAGCCTCTCGGGCCAAGAACCAGGTTTATACATCGTACCCAAAAGCGTGACTCGCGAAGCGTTGGAAGCCACGCTGTTTCCAATTCGTGATCCGGCTGTGATGCGCAAGTTTCAATCACTGAATCCCAATACAAGCCACGTCAAAGCCGGCTCGATGATCGTGCTCAGCGATCCGAACAACACCTCCTGCACGCATGAAGAAGCATCAACTGATGCAGGCTGCACAACACGTCAGCGCATCACTGGATGAGCTGACGCCGGACGAGGCCGACTTTCTGTATCGCCATGGCGTTGAAATCGCTGGGTTCATCGGCCATACCTCAACCTGGCTAGGCGTCAGTGCGGTGGTGATGGAAAAGCACCTGAGCAACTTGCGCGACACGCTGCAGGCCATGGAACGCCTGCATCAAGACAGCTATCGGCAGCACGGGCATCGTAGGTCACCGCAGCTCTTTGCTGATCGCCAGCGGTTAATGAACCAGTTGGATGCTCATCTGCTCAACTCCACCCGCTTGCGCGGCCAAACCACCTGGGCGATCACCCCAAGTTGAAAACGGCCCTGGGTATATCCAGCCGCAGCTTGGTGCATCACTTGGACAAGGCGGGCGAGGCGGGGCAGATTCCGGGGTATGCCGCTCATGTGGAGGCGGTGAGCCGGGCTACGAAGTATATGAAAGCAGGTGGGTACATCGGCATTGGTCTTGGCGGGTGTCTTCGTTGTTGGCGGTTCAGCAGGTGTGCAATGGGGACTCCGGTGCAGCATGTGAGAAGGTTAAGTTTACCGAAGGAGGAAAATTCGTCGGGTCAACCGCTGTAGGTGCTGCAACCGGATTGCAGCCAGCTATGCCAGTACTGCGATCTGCGTCGCGCTTGGCGTCACAACAGGGGCAGGCGGTGTTATTTGCGTTGCTGCTGTTGTAGGTACCGGCGCATGGGTGGGTACGACTTACGGTGGTAAAACGGGTGAGTACTCAGGTGAAAAAATTTACGAGGCCAGACAGCCATGACCAGTATTGATACTTGGCCTCCCTGGATTGCAATCATTGTTACAGGTGGGCCAATTTTTCTCGCAGTTGCTGGCGTTACCTTTAGTTTTTACCTAAGTCGTCGGCACCTGGAGTCTATGTAAGAGGAACTGAGGAACAGTCGCTTTATTTATATATGGGGGACAAGCCTTAATGCCGGTCAGTTAAGGAGGAGCGCTTTACCGTGGCGAGGGAGCTT
>NZ_JASLAW010000174.1 GCF_030147005.1 Pseudomonas sp. | reverse complement strand
GATGGCAGCATTGAGCGCCAGCAGGTTGGTCCGTTCTGCGATAGACGTAATCACCCCGACAATGCCGCCAATTTCCTGGGAACGCTGGCCCAAGGTGTTGATCACCGTAGCGGTGCTGTTCAGGGAGGTGGCGATATGTTCCAGGGACGACGACGCCTCTTGCATCGAGGCACGCCCGATGCGGGTCTGCTGGGCATTTTCCTGGGCCAGACGCTCGGTGTTGCCCATGTTGTCGGCGATATTCAGCGAGGTGGCGCTGAATTCCTCCACCGCGCCGGCCATGCTGGTGATCTCGCCGGACTGCTGCTCCATGCCTTCATAGGCACCGCCAGACAAACCGGACAACGCCTGAGCACGGCTGTTGACGTCTTCGGCCGCCTTGCGGATATGCGAAACCATGGTCGACAGCGCTTCGCCCATCTGGTTGAAGCTGCGCGCCAACTGGCCGATTTCATCATGGCTGGAAACGTTGAGACGCGCGCTCAGGTCGCCTGCACCGAGCGCTTCGGCTTGCCGTACCAAGTCACCCAATGGCGCAAGCTTGCTGCGCAACAGCCACACCGTGGCGCCCACAGCCAATAGCATGGCCAGCACGCTACCGATCACCAGGCGCAGGCCGACTTCCCAAGTCACTGCACGAATCTCAGCCTTGGGCATGCTCGCCACCACAGCCCACGGGCCACCCTCGAACGGTACCGAGACGCTGTAGAAGTCTTCGTTTTTGTCGCTCCAGAAGCGGCCTTCACCCGGTTTCTTCGCCAAGTCGAGCATCACTGCAACGGCTTGATCCAAGCCTTGTACACCGGCCGGCGGCACCAACCAGTGCTTCTGTTCATCCAGCAACGAAAGGGAGCCGGTCTGGCCGATACGGAAGCGCTTGAGGTTGTCGAACTGGGCTTTCTGTTCGTCGGTGTAGTCGAAACCGATGAACAACACCGCGATGACTTTTCCGCTGGCGTCACGCACCGGGCTGTATTGGGTCATGTAGGAGCGATCGAACAACACTGCCCGACCGATATAGGTCTGCCCGCTGAATACACGTTGGTAGGCCGGGCCCTGGCGATCCAGCACGGTGCCGATGGCGCGATTGCCATCCTGTTTGGTCAGGGAAGTGCTGATGCGGATAAAGTCATCGCCGCTGCGCACGAATACCGTGGCCACGCCGCCGGACATGTCCTTGAAATCATCCACTTCGCCGAAATTGTTGTTCAGCAACTGGCTGCCCAAGTACAGGCTTGGAGTCTGCACGCCGGCCACGGCGACGGGCTCGTCCGCGCGCACGCTCAAGCCGGCGCCGAAGCGCTTTTCAAACAGCCCGCTCAAACGCTGAGTGCTCTCGCGCAAGGTGCTGTGGAATGTATTGAGCTGGTCGGCGAGCAAGCGCGCCTCGCTGGCCAAGTGTTCTTCGCGGGTAGCGAGATTGGCTGTATCGAGGGAGCGCAGAGCGAAGACGGTACTGCCGCTGATGACGACAGCCAGAATCACGGCCAATGCGAGGCCTAACTGGGAGGCGATCCGAGCGCGAGGTTGAGACATGACAGCTCCTGAGCCGGGGCCAGGATCATCCTGATCTCTTAGCGCTGTTCGGCGAATTATCTAGTGGGAAACGTTGGTGCACGAAGGTTCAACACACCTTACTTCGGCGCGGTTTTGCAATACTTGAGCGATTCACAGGGGTATCGCGCAAACGATTGCACTCCACAAGCCGACGTCTTCATTCAAGGCGTGCCACAGCCGGTAAAACCATCGCTTGCACCTCGCCCTGAAGAAATTCCGCCAAGCGCCGCAAGCGCTCGCCGCCGGGGCGGGTTTTGGGCCACACCAGGTAATAACTTTCCCCACTGGCAACGGCCGTCGGCCAAGGCAGGCTCAAGCGTTTCTGGGCGACGTCCTCGGCCACCATCAGCAGGTCGCCCATGGATACGCCATAACCCCGCGCGGCAGCGATCATGCCCAATTCAAGCGTGTCGAACACCTGCCCACCCTTGAGCGAGACCCGCGACGCCAACCCCATGCGCTCCAGCCAGTAACGCCAGTCGCGCCGGTCCGGTGTCGGGTGCAGCAGTTCAGCCGTTGCCAACCGCGCCACATCCCAAGGGCCGTCTTCCAACAGATTGGGCGCGCCAACCGGAATCAGCATTTCGGCAAACAGGTAACTGGCTTCCCAATCCGCCGGAAAGTGCCCATTACTGAGCAATACCGCGCAATCGAAGGGTTCCTGATTGAAGTCCACTTCATCGATGCTCATCCACGCACTGGTGAGTTGCACCTCATTGCCCGGCTGCAAGGCACGAAAGCGGCTCAACCGCGCCAGCAGCCAGCGCATGGTCAAGGTGGACGGCGCTTTCATGCGCAAGATGTCATCTTCGGCGTTCAGGGTATGGCAGGCCCGCTCCAGGGCGGCGAACCCTTCACGCACGCCGGGCAGCAACAAGCGCGCCGCTTCCGTGAGCTGCAAGGTACGGCCGCTGCGCTGGAACAGCCGGCAGGCGAAATGCTCTTCGAGCGTACGAATATGCCGGCTGACCGCACTTTGAGTAATCGACAACTCCTCCGCCGCGCGGGTGAAGGAGTGGTGACGGGACGCGGCCTCGAATGCCCGCAAGGCATACAGCGGGGGAAGACGACGAGACATTCTGAAAGCTCCGACAGCGCAATTCGCAGACCCTACCAGAATTGATCAAGCATGAGTTTTAATCATGCGAACGATCGTTTTTATCCCTTTGTGCAATGCGCTGAAAGCGCCGAGAATCAGCCCTCTCCACCTTCCTGACATTTTGAGAGCGATGATCATGCAGCATCCGGCACGTACCGAACTCTGGGCCATTCTGCGGCTGTCAGGGCCGTTGATTGCCTCACAGTTGGCGCACATGCTGATGGTGCTGACCGACACCCTGATGATGGCCCGCCTGAGCCCCGAAGCTTTGGCTGGCGGCGGCCTGGGCGCGGCGAGCTATTCGTTCGTGGCGATTTTCTGCATCGGTGTGATTGCTGCGGTGGGCACGTTGGTGGCCATCCGTCACGGCGCGGGCGACATCGACGGCGCCACCCGGCTGACCCAGGCCGGGCTGTGGCTCGCGTGGTTGATGGCCCTGGCGGCGGCGCTACTGTTATGGAACCTGAAACCGGTGCTGCTGATGTTCGGCCAGACCGAGACCAACGTGCAGGCCGCCGGGCAATTTCTCACTCTCCTGCCATTCGCCCTGCCCGGCTACCTCAGCTTCATGGCGCTGCGCGGTTTCACCAGTGCCATCGGCAAAGCCACCCCGGTGATGGTGATCAGCCTGTGCGGCACGGTAGTCAACTACTTGCTCAATCATGCGCTGATCGAAGGCATGTTCGGCCTGCCCAAGCTTGGGTTGATGGGTATCGGCCTGGTAACGGCCATCGTCGCCAATGGCATGGCGTTGGCGCTGATGTGGTACATCCGCAGCAACCGGACCTACGCCGCCTACCCGCTGAGTACCGGCCTGCTGCGCCTCAATACCCAGTACCTGCGCGAACTGTGGCGCCTGGGCCTGCCGATTGGCGGCACCTATGCGGTAGAAGTCGGGCTGTTCGCTTTCGCCGCGCTGTGCATGGGCACCATGGGCAGCACGCAGTTGGCGGCGCACCAGATTGCCCTGCAAATCGTCTCCGTGGCGTTCATGGTGCCGGCGGGGATGTCCTATGCGGTGACCATGCGCATCGGCCAGCATTACGGCGCCGGGCAGTTGTTGAGCGCGCGCATGGCCGGACGGGTCGGTATGGGGTTTGGCGCCATGGTGATGCTGGGGTTTGCCGTGGTGTTCTGGCTGTTTTCCGACCCGCTGATCGGGCTGTTCCTCGACCATGACAACCCGGCATTCCACGAGGTGATCGTGCTCGCCGTCAGCCTGCTGGCCGTTGCGGCCTGGTTCGAGTTGTTCGACGGCGTGCAGACCATTGCCATGGGCTGCATCCGTGGCCTCAAGGACGCCAAGACCACATTCCTGGTGGGGCTCGGTTGCTACTGGCTGATCGGCGCGCCTTCGGCCTGGCTGATGGCGTTCACCCTGGGCTGGGGGCCGACCGGCGTATGGTGGGGATTGGCGCTGGGGTTGGCGTGCGCGGCGGTGAGCCTGACCTGGGCGTTTGAGGCGAAGATGAAGCGGATGATTCGGCGGGAGCCCGAAACCTACAGCACTTTACAGGCTGCCCAGCCGGACTGAAGGATGCACGCGGTCAGTGTGAGCGCTGGCTTGCCTGCGATTGCAGTGTGTCAGTCAAAAATTTGCTGGCTGGCCACCGCTATCGCAGGTAACTCAACTCCCACATTCGATCGGGTTTGCAACTTAACCCAACGACGCCTGCTGCCCCTTTGCGAACATCAGGTATTGCACCAGCTCCGGCAACGGCAACGGCTTGCTGATCAAATAACCCTGGACCTGGTCGCAGCCGAACAAACGCAGCAATGCCAACTGCTCCGAGGTCTCCACGCCTTCGGCCACCACTTCCAGGTTGAGGTTGTGGGCCAGGTTGATCATGGCGTGTACCAGCTTGCGGTTCTCTTCGCGCTCTTCCATGCCACCCACGAAGCTCTTGTCGATCTTCAACAAGGCAATCGGCAGGCTGTTGAGGTGCACGAACGATGAGAAACCGGTGCCGAAGTCATCCAGGGAAAACCGCACGCCGAGGCGGCCGAGGGCGTCCATGGTTTGTTTGACCAGGTCGCTGCGCCGCATCACGGCGGTTTCGGTCAGCTCGAACTCCAGCCATTGCGCTTCCACGCCGCGCTCGGCAATCAGCCGGCTGAGTGTCGAGAGCAATTGGCTGTCCTGGAACTGGCGAAACGACAGGTTGACCGCCATGTGCAACGGCGGCAGGCCGCGTTCGCGCAGGTCCTGCATGTCGCGCAGGGCCCGGGAAATCACCCAATAACCCAACGGTACGATCAGGCCACTCTGCTCGGCCAGGGGCACGAACTCGCTCGGTGGCAACAGGCCACGCTCGCCGTGGCGCCAACGCACCAAGGCTTCCAGGCCAACGATACGCCCGTCGTCCAGGTCCAGGCGTGGCTGGTAATGCAGCTCCAGCTCATCGCGGCGCAAGGCACGGCGCAATTCGCTTTCCAGGTCGGCCAGGCTGCGCGCGTTACGGTTGATGCGTTCGTTGAAGATATGAAAAGTACAGCCCTGGGTGCTTTTGGCCTGCTGCATGGCGATATGGGCGTGCCACATCAACGGGTCGGCACCGGCACGGGCACGGGCATGCGCCACGCCCAGGCTGCAGCCGATCAGCAGGCTCTCGCCATCCACCCAGTAAGGCTCGGCCATCACTTCGGTGATGCGCTCGGCCATCCACTCGGCGCGCTGGGGCGCTCGGCGAGTGTCGATCAGCAGCGCGAACTCATCACTGCCCAGGCGCGCCAACTGATCACCGGCTTCAAGCTGGCTCTTGAGCCGTGAAACCACCTGCAGGATCAAGCGGTCGCCGGCCTGGTGGCCGAGGGCATCGTTGGCGTGACGGAAATTGTCCAGGTCCAGATGACCGAGGGCCAGGCCACGGCCTTCGTTCTCCGCCAGCCGCGCCGCCAGCAGGGTCTGGAAACCCTGGCGGTTGGCGATACCGGTGAGCGGGTCCTGTTCGGCCAGGCGCTGCAACGTGTTCTCCAGCACGCCTCGCTCGCGCACATGGCGCAGGCAGCGGCGCAGGGTATCGGCATCCAGCACAGAATGGATCAGCCAATCGCTGGCACCGAGCGGCGCAACCAGCGGTTCCCGTTCCAGCAACAGTACACACGGCAAGCTGCAACGACCGGGGCCGGGTTGCAGCGTGGGCGTGGTCAACAGCACCGCATCGTGGTCGTCGTCGAACAGACGACTCACCGAGTCCCAGTTGGGCGCACTGATCAGCACCGCCCCATCGCCCATCGGCGCCAGGCACTCGCGCAACAACGCTGCCCACGCCGGCTCATCGGCCAGCAGCAGCAAACGCAAGGGTTCGACAGGCGTAGACAAGCTAGCTCCCTAGACTCTGCAAAAAGATTCGTTGGCGGCGGGCATTATGACGTGCAGCCTGACAATGACAAATGCACGACAAATGCCAGGTGTTATCAAACACCCAAACTGTGAAAAATAGTCGCGATACCCCCGACATCCTGCGGCAAAGTGGCAAAACCGGCAAATTTAGATCGAGCGGTACGTCACACCGTCGTTCTAAGGCAGCAGAATCTTGTCAGCCTGTTAAAATGCCCGCCCTTTTGAACAACGATCCCCCGAACTCTGTATGTCCCGACTCAATCCCCGGCAGCAAGAAGCCGTGAACTACGTCGGCGGCCCTCTATTGGTGCTCGCCGGTGCTGGCTCCGGCAAGACCAGCGTGATTACCCGCAAGATCGCGCACCTGATCCAGAACTGCGGCGTCCGTGCCCAGTACATCGTCGCCATGACCTTTACCAACAAGGCGGCGCGGGAAATGAAAGAGCGCGTCGGCACCCTGCTCAAGGGTGGCGAAGGCCGTGGCCTCACCGTGTGTACCTTCCACAACCTTGGGCTGAACATCATCCGCAAGGAACATGTACGGCTGGGCTACAAGCCGGGTTTCTCGATCTTCGACGAGACCGACGTCAAAGCCCTGATGACCGACATCATGCAAAAGGAATACGCGGGCGACGACGGCGTCGACGAGATCAAGAACATGATCGGCTCGTGGAAGAACGACCTGATCCTGCCCGCCGAAGCGCTGGAAGCTGCGCGCAACCCCAAGGAACAGACCGCCGCCATCGTCTACACCCACTACCAGCGCACGCTCAAGGCGTTCAACGCGGTGGACTTCGACGACCTGATCCTGTTGCCGGTCAAACTGTTCCAGGAACACAAGGACATCCTGGAAAAGTGGCAGAACAAGGTGCGCTACCTGCTGGTGGACGAATACCAGGACACCAACGCCAGCCAATACCTGCTGGTGAAGCTGCTGATCGGCACGCGCAACCAGTTCACCGTGGTAGGCGACGATGACCAGTCGATCTACGCTTGGCGCGGTGCACGCCCGGAAAACCTGATGTTGCTCAAGGACGACTATCCGTCCCTGAAAGTGGTGATGCTTGAGCAGAACTACCGCTCCACCAGCCGTATCCTGCGCTGCGCCAACGTGCTGATCTCCAACAACCCCCACGCGTTTGAAAAACAACTGTGGAGCGAGATGGGCCATGGCGATGAAATCCGCGTGATCCGCTGCCGCAACGAAGACGCCGAAGCCGAGCGCGTGGCCGTGGAGATCCTCAGCCTGCACCTGCGCACCGACCGGCCTTACAGCGACTTTGCGATCCTGTATCGCGGTAACTACCAGGCCAAGCTGATCGAACTGAAATTGCAGCATCACCAGATACCGTATCGCCTGTCGGGCGGCAACAGCTTCTTCGGGCGCCAGGAAGTGAAAGACCTGATGGCCTATTTCCGCCTGATCGTAAACCCGGATGACGACAACGCCTTCCTGCGCGTGATCAACGTCCCACGTCGGGAAATCGGTTCGACGACGCTGGAAAAGCTTGGCAACTACGCCACCGAACGCAAGATTTCGATGTACGCCGCCACCGATGAAATCGGCCTGGGCGAACACCTGGACACGCGCTTCACCGACCGCTTGTCGCGCTTCAAGCGCTTCATGGACAAGGTACGCGAGCAGTGCGCCGGCGAAGACCCGATCAGCGCCCTGCGCAGCATGGTCATGGACATCGATTATGAAAACTGGCTGCGCACCAACAGCTCCAGCGACAAGGCCGCGGACTACCGCATGGGCAACGTCTGGTTCCTGATCGAAGCCCTGAAGAACACCCTTGAAAAAGACGAAGACGGTGAAATGACCGTCGAGGACGCCATCGGCAAGCTGGTGCTGCGCGACATGCTCGAGCGCCAGCAGGAAGAGGAAGACGGCGCCGAGGGCGTGCAGATGATGACCTTGCACGCGTCCAAGGGGCTGGAATTTCCCTACGTGTTCATCATGGGCATGGAAGAAGAGATTCTCCCGCACCGCTCCAGCATCGAAGCCGACACCATCGAGGAAGAACGGCGCCTGGCCTACGTGGGCATTACCCGCGCGCGTCAGACACTGGCCTTCACCTTTGCCGCCAAGCGTAAGCAATACGGCGAAATCATCGATTGTGCCCCCAGCCGGTTCCTGGATGAGCTACCGCCGGATGACCTGGCCTGGGAAGGCAACGACGACACCCCGACCGAGGTGAAGGCCGTTCGCGGCAACAGCGCCTTGGCCGATATACGCGCGATGTTAAAGCGCTAGAATCGACTACTTTTTAATCTACTTTCGGCGCCTGTTGCGCCAACAGAGGAAGCTTTCCGTGGAAGCACTGCACAAGAAAATTCGCGAAGAAGGCATCGTGCTTTCCGATCAGGTACTCAAGGTTGACGCCTTTCTGAACCACCAGATCGATCCGGCGCTGATGAAATTGATCGGCGATGAATTCGCCGCGCTGTTCAAGGATTCGGGCATCACCAAGATCGTCACCATCGAAGCTTCAGGCATCGCGCCGGCGATCATGACCGGGCTGAACCTCGGCGTGCCGGTGATCTTCGCACGCAAGCAACAGTCCCTGACCCTGACTGAAAACCTGCTGTCGGCGACGGTGTATTCCTTCACCAAGAAAACCGAAAGCACCGTGGCGATCTCCCCGCGCCACCTGACCAGCAGCGACCGCGTACTGGTCATCGATGACTTCCTGGCCAACGGCAAGGCTTCCCAGGCGCTGATTTCGATCATCAAGCAAGCGGGTGCGACCGTGGCCGGTTTGGGCATCGTTATCGAGAAGTCGTTTCAGGGCGGTCGTGCCGAACTCGATGCGCAGGGTTATCGGGTTGAATCGCTGGCGCGAGTGAAGTCGCTGAGCGGTGGCGTGGTTACCTTTATCGACTAATCGCGGCCTGAATGCGGTAAAAAAATGTGGGAGCGGGCTTGCTCGCGAATGCGGTGGATCAGTCAACGTGATGTCGACTGAC
>NZ_JASLAW010000165.1 GCF_030147005.1 Pseudomonas sp. | reverse complement strand
CCGAGCAGACGTACAGCGCTATGTCTCTCGCTACAACATCAGCAGGCCTCACAGCTATAACGACTACCGGTCGCCGGTCATGAAGGAAAGGTTGGCGGCGTGAACCGTAATCAGTGTCCAAAATTACTTGACCAGTTCAGTCCGGCGCCCACTCAATGGTTCGCTACCTGCCGGGACGATTACTCGCTGATGAGAATATCTGCCCTGGAGCGACCTAGGGTATCAAGCGCATCTCGCGTAGTTTGTCGAACACGTCGAAAAACGCTTGATCGCTCGCCTGGTAGGCGGTGAAGCCCATGGCACGACTTTTCGACATGTCCGTGACAACTTCGATGGGTCGACCAAGGTCTGCATCGGTATGCCATGGCGATATCAAGCGACCCATATCGGATTCTTTCAGGCCGTGTTCCGTGACTATTTGCGTCCATATGGCCTGGTCGTCAGCCATCTGTTTCTCAAGTGGGGAGGGTGAGGCGGGATAATCGGCAGCGGACAAGTCGAAGTATTCGGCAATTCGGCTCCACATCCACTTCCAACGGAATATATCGCCATTAGTGACATTGAATGCCTGATTGGCCGCAGCCGGCGTGGTGGCCGCCCACAATTGTTGTTTCGCCAACTGCCGTGCATCCGTCATATCGGTGAGGCTTTCCCACTGCACTCTTGATCCTGGAAACACAAAGGGACGGTTAGTTTGTTTGCAAATCGAGGCATAGACGGCGAGGGTGGTTGCCATGTTCATCGCGTTGCCGACGGCAACGCCGGTAACGGTATGCGGGCGATGCACGCTCCAAGTGAAGCCGTCCTTTTCAGCAGCGGCGAAGAGTTCGTCCTCTTGGGCGTAGTAGAAATTTTCGATATCCAAACGACCCTGTTCTTCGCGAAATGGTGTGTGCGGGAGACTGCCTTTACCATAGGCTTCGAATGGGCCGAGGTAGTGTTTCAGGCCAGTCACCAACGCTACGTGCTGGACGCTTTTGGCCGGCCGAATGGTGCTTAGCACGTTGCGCACCATGGCGGCATTAACGCGAATGTTCTCGGCTTCCGTGGCTTGCCGGGACCATGTGGTAATGAACACGTGAGTAGGCTTCAAATTCGCCAGCGCCTGTTCCAGCGAAGCAGGATCCTGAAGGTCTGCCGCGACAGGAATTACGCCTTGCGCCTGCGACGGGTGCCTCGACAGCGCGGCGACCTGCCAGTTGTTGTCGACTAATAACTGAGTGATGGCGCTACCGACGATGCCGCTTGCGCCCACGACCAAAGCTGTCTGGGTCATACGTTTCTCCTGAATGTAGGTTTGGGAGTCCCGCCAAGCAACAGAGGTTCAACCTATCAGAAGTAGTGAGGCGGATATCGCCTGTGTGGAAGAACCGAAGCTGCGATGGAGAAGCGGTTGGTTGTGGCGATCGTGCTGGTGCGTCATAACGTCTGTGGTATCACATTTAACATAATATACATTATGCGAACCACCCTATACGGAGCTAGGGGGCTCTGGAGGCTGCTTTTCACCAGGTGATCGGCTGGCCAGGCCGAATTTCTCGCATGCGAGAAAAACACCGCTACGAAGATTACGATGGCCGCTGTGCTTCTGCCGCGGCATCAATACGGATTTTAGCGCGTGCAACAACGGCCATCGCTTCGGCAATAAACGCAGCGTCACCGGTGTCGTAAGCGTCAGCCAAAAAGAAAGCCATGGCTTCGGCATCAACCAGCGAGTCAGCTGGGTCATAATCATAAATTGGCTCTGTCATTGGATCACCTCGGGAGAAATCCGCTCAAGTCGCCATGCTTCCTGAAACATGGCTTTTAACGCAATCTGATGCTCCTTGGTGAAGCTGGAGGTTCCTTTGCGCAGGTAGGGATTTCGCCAATACTCGTTGCGTAACAACTGATGATATGAGACTTCCTGAGCGGTGATCGTGGGCCGATCGTGCCATAAATGAAGCCGTTTTAAGGCCAAGGTTGTAGCGGTTTGAAATGATCCAGGATGAATCTGTAATAGCCTCGACCGCTTCCGACAAGGCAGTACATTTCTCGCGGAAATGGGGAGTCAAAAGCCCCGCAGCAGCGATTGACTGAACAGCTTCAGCCTTAATCAAGGTGGCCAACGCTTTCTGCTTTTCAGTTCCCTGCATATTCATACTCTACATATTCCATAACCAGCGAGTCCGCTGGGTCGTAATCGTAAATCGGCTCTGTCATAAAATTCTTCCGGGGTAGCCATTCGTAAAAATTCTCGCATGCGAGAAATCCTGCAAGGCCGACATTGCCTCAAATTGAAAGATTGCAGTCATGCGTGAGCTAACCCTGGCTCACTTGGTGAGCTATCCCTAGCTCATTCTTGAACGATACCGTGCAAACTTGAAAGATAGCGATCAGAGATGAGCTGCCCCTAGTTCATTAGATGAGCTACCCTACCCCAGTCTTATGCAATTTATGAATAACTACACTAAATAGTCATTTAGTTGAGTTATATCCACCCTTATCAGCAAGAAAATCCTTAATACCCACCCGCCGCCGTCATCGCTCCGCCCACGATCGCAATTCCTGAGCTACTGCCCAAACGTGTCGCCCCGGCTTCAATCATCTTTAAAGCCGTCGGATAATCGCGTACACCGCCGGACGCCTTTACACCAACCCCGGCGCCCACGGTCTGGCGCATCAGTGCCACATCTTCGACCGTAGCACCGCTTCGGCTGAAGCCGGTGGAGGTCTTGACGAACGCCACACCCAAGTCGCGGCAGATTTCGCAGGCCTGGACCTTCTGCTTGTCGTCGAGCAGGCAGGTTTCCAGTATGACCTTCAACGGCACGGCGCCGCAGGCCTCGTGGACCAGGGCGATGTCTTCGCGCACGGCGTCCAGCAGCCCGTCTTTCAACCATCCGATATTGAGCACCATATCGATCTCCCCTGCCCCGGCGGCAATTGCCCGTTGGGCTTCGAAAGCCTTGGTATCACTCAGACCGGCCCCTAATGGAAAGCCCACAACAGCACAAATCACTACGGCTTTGTCGGTCAGGCACGACGCCGCGTAAGGTACTTGGCCCGAGTTCAGGCACACGGAATAAAAGCCGTGTTCGCGGGCTTCTTCGCACAAGGTTCGGATCTGCTCACGGGAGGCGTCAGGAGCCAGCAGGGTGTGATCGATGTACTTGGCCAATGCTGCGGATGGAAGATTGTTCATTTAACGAGTCCTTGCCTGTATGTTGCCAATGATTGTGGCGCGCTTGTCACAGTGCGCACATAAGATAGTTACAGTAATAACATTTGATGTTACTTAGTTAACAACAATCAACCTCTGGAATACTCGTGGACAGTAGAAAAGCCGAGCGACTGAAGCTCATTCAACAAGCCTTGCAGGACCAGCATGCCATTCACTTGAAGGAAATGGCCGCGCTGCTGGAGGTCTCCGAAATGACCCTGCGCCGCGATCTCAACCATTTCAGCGATCATCTGCGCCTGCTGGGCGGCTATATCACGCGAGTCGGCAACGAGGCCGGCGATTATCGCGTGGCGGAGCAGGACACGCGTCACGTTGAGGAAAAACGCCGCATCGGAAAGCTCGCTGCCCAGTTGATCCAGGCCGGTGACACGGTATTTTTTGACTGCGGCACCACCTCGCCTTTTGTGGTTGATTTCATTCCCGATGCGCTGGAGTTCACGGCGGTGTGCAGCTCGCTGAACGTGCTGCTCAAACTGCAGAACAAGCCCAATTGCCACATCGTGTTGTGCGGTGGCACCTTTCACCGCAAGAATCAGGTTTTTGAAAGCCGCGCCGAAAGCAGCATCCTCGACAGCGTGCGCCTGACATGGGCCTTTGTGACCGCTGCCGGCGTCAGCCAGGAATTTGGCGTGACGTGCTTCAACTTCAACGAAGTCGAGGTCAAGCAAAAAGTCATACGCCAGGCCCAGCAGCGCGTGCTGCTCGCTGATTTCAGCAAGTTCGACACGGTGCGCACCGCTCACTTCGCCGCCCTGGAAGACTTTCAGTACGTGGTCAGCGACAAGAAAATCCCCCGTGCCTACAAAGAAGTCATCCAGGCCAACGGCGCGCAATTGCTGGTCTAACCCAACAGCTTCTGCCGCTCCTGCGCACTCAAGTAACCGGTGGTGACACTGAACGAAGCGCTGGCTCCAGCCGCCAGCACACGCACGTGACCTTTGGCTTTCTCGGCGTTATAGCCCTCGGGTTCACAGGTGGACGGCAGTACGAACGCCGCGACTTGCTGATCCGGCGTGTACAGAATCCAACGCGCGGCGTGCTCGAACTGTTCGGGACGGTAACGGGTGTAAAACGCCGCGCCATCGGGATGATCGAGTAGAAAGTGCGCCTGGCCCGCGGCGTCAGTGCCAACACCATCAAAGAAAAACACGATCTCGGGGTCGTACAGTGACGGCTGTTCAAGGCAGGCCAACTGAGTCGGGTGCTCGGCCAGTCGGGCCATGTAGGCGCTCCAGGCTGGCGTCGGTTTGACGTGGTCCGGCACGCTGGTACGCAGGCGCAGGCGCTGCACGCCCAACGGTTCGACAAACCGCGCACCGGTCACAAACGCGTAGTTCATGTGGGCCATGTACATCAGGTCCATGGGCTTTCCGGCCAGGTTCGTCACGTCCATGTCGATATCGAACAAGGCCGAATCAGCGCGCAATGTGACGCTGGGGCAAGCCAGGTACCGATCGCCGAACCCTTTGGCATACTCATACGAGCCGCCCAGTCGCAAAAAGCCCTCGCCCACTTCCAGCCAGGCCGTGTCCAGGGGCGCGCAGGGCATTTCGCCGTGCAAGGCGTGCGTGTCGTCCGGCGTCGGGCAACCATTGCGCAGCAGGCCACTGTGAAACATGAAGCAGCCATAGGTGTCGATGACCGTCGGGCTGGGCCGAGGTTGCTCGAACAGGTTGCTCATGGTCAGGTTGCAACCGTCGAACTCGGCTGACCAGATCATCTGTCCCTGATAAGGCAGTACCACCAGCTTGCCACGGCTGTTCTCCAATCCCAGGGCCAACACACCGGACGCATAGGTCCAGGCGCTGACCTTGAATGCAGGGGATTGCAGGAGGATCTTTTCCTGCTCGCCAAACATCGCTCGGTACAGTGGGATACGTGTATTCATGAGGCCACCGCCCCGGTGGCGCCCGCCGGTACAGTGCCGGGTTGGCGCATGCACTTGAGCGCATACATCACGATCACGATAAAGCACAGTAACGGCACGCTGTAAGCCAGCTGCATGTTGCCGCCGCTGGCGTCGGACAGCAGGCCCTGGAAGATCGGGATCACCCCGCCGCCTACAATGCTCATCACCAGCAAAGAGCCACCGACACCGGTGTCTTCACCCAGGCCATCGATGGTCAGGCCGTAGATGGTCGGCCAGCAGGGGCCGAGGAAAATGCTCACGCCGACCGCTGCATACACCGCCGAAATGTTCGGCACCAGAATGGTATAGGCCAGCAGCACGATACACAGCACGCCGTAGATCGCCAGGACCTTGGCGGGGTGCAGCCGCCGCATCAACAGGTTGGCGATCAGCTTGCCGACAAAATACGCGGCAAAGGTGGTCAGCAAAAACCAGGAGGCGCTGCGCTCGTTCATACCGCCCATTTGCATGGCCAGGCGAATGGTGAAACTCCACACGCCGACCTGGGCGCCCACGTAAAGAAACTGCGCCAATACGCCAAAGGTAAAGCGTGGGTTGCGCCACAGCCGGCCCAGGCTCTGACGCAGACCGCCGGGCTTGCTGCCAGCGGGCTTATTGCCCTTGCAGGCGGGAAATCGCGTAATGGCG
Source organism: Pseudomonas sp. (assembly GCF_030147005.1). Lineage (GTDB taxonomy): Bacteria > Pseudomonadota > Gammaproteobacteria > Pseudomonadales > Pseudomonadaceae > Aquipseudomonas. The sequence continues at coordinate 99,590 of NZ_JASLAW010000165.1, read as the reverse complement.
ATCAGGATAAAGATCAGCACCAGCACGGCAATCATCCCCTTGTAGGGCAAGAGCGTGGACTGGATCATTTGCAACTGCGCAACCGCCGCCTCGGAAGCGCTCATCTGAGTCAGTTGTTCCGTGGTGGCGTCCGTGTCCTTGAACATCACAAAGCTGCCTACGTACACCCCGGCCATTGCGCCGAATGGGTGGAAGGTTTGCGAAATGTTCAAGCGTCGGGTCCCGGTTTCCCGTGGCCCCATCAGTGTCGAATAGGTGTTGCACGCGGTTTCAAGGAACGACAGCCCGGCGGCTATCACAAACAGCGCCAACAGGAACATGCCGTACTTGGCCGTGGACGCCGCCGGAAAAAACAACAGGCAGCCGAACATATACAGCAGAAGGCCGATCAGGATCGTGCTCTTGTAGCTGAAGCGACGCACCACCATCGCGGCCGGGATCGCCACGAAAAAGTAGCCCAGGTAAAACGCCGACTGCACAAAGGCGGTCTGGAAATCACTGAGCAGAAACGCTTTCTTGAAGTGGGCGATCAGCACATCGTTCATGCTCGCCGCCGCCGCCCACAGCGCAAAGATGCTGCACAGCAGGATAAAGGCGAACCAGGGCGTGCGGTTCAGGTAGAAGCCATCGGGAGTCGGTTGCAGCGCAGGTTTGTTCATTATTGTTCTCCGGGCTGGGTGGGGTGTTACTGCTGTTGCTGGAAGCGCGTGAGCGTTTCGTGGTCGGGATAAGACGTTTGCGTACCCAGTGCCATGACCGAGCACGCGGAATACGCCACCGCCTGTTCAACGGCCTGGCGGATATGGCCGTCGCGGTTCCAGTGGTGAATGAAGCATCCGATAAAGGCATCGCCGGCCCCCGTGGTATCACGGGCCACCACCTGTACGCCGGGCACATGGAATTCGCCCTCTTCGCCCACGTACAACGCACCGTGTTCGCCAAGGGTGACGATCACGTGGCGAATACCGCTGGTGACCAGGCTGCGCGCGGCGGCCCGGGCCGAGGCCGGCGAGTTCACGACGTGACCGGTGATCAGCGCCAGTTCCGATTCGTTGGGGATCAGAAAGTCCAGGCGCGCCAAATGCTCGGCGCTCAACCCGGTCAGCGCCGGTGCCGGGTTGAGCAGCACCGCGATAGCGTGTCGGTGAGCGAATTCGATGGCGTGGTAGACCGTCTCCACGTTGATCTCCAACTGCAGCACGATCAGCGTGCACTCACGCAGGTCGGCTGCAGCGGCATCGATGTCCGCCGGCGACAGATGCGCATTGGCGCCTTTGACGATCAATATGCTGTTGTGCGAGTCAGTTCGCACGAAGATCGGCGCGACGCCACTGGAAACACCCGGCACGCGCTGCACGTAACGGGTGTCGATGCCAAAGCGTTGGAAGTTGGCCACCGTGTTGTCGGCAAACATGTCGTCGCCGACCTTGCTCAGCATCAGGACATCAGCCCCTAACTTGGCGGCCGCGACGGCCTGGTTGGCCCCCTTGCCGCCGCAACCGAGCGCAAAACCCGGCGCTTCGAGGGTCTCGCCCTGGGCCGGCATGCGGTCGATGTAGGTAATCAGATCAACCATATTGCTGCCGATGACTGCGATCTTGCTCATTGCTATTCCACCTTGTTACGGCACGAGGCAAAGCGTGCCGCTCTTGTTTTGTTATTTAAATAACATTAGGTGTGAATATTCAATCTTTTTTTGTGGGATCGGATCAATGAGACCCGCGAATGGGCAGGCGCATAAGGACGCGCTCACACAGAGGGCGTCCAGGCAACATGGGTCGAGCCGTGACCTTGAGCCGTTGCCGGATGGGTTTACCGGTTCTCCATGCAGCGGACAAAAAAAACCGGCCTCAGGGGCCGGCTGTTGATCAACAGGGTTACACGCTGAACCGATCCACCGACTGCGACAACTTCCCGGCCAGGCCGGCCAGCTCATCGGTGGTCGCGGCTGTTTCACCGATGACGCGGCTATTGCTTTGCGACATACCGGCGATCATCTCCACTTGATGGGCAATCTCGTTGCTGGCCAGGCTTTGTTCGCTGATGGTGCGGGAAATATCATTGACCAGCTCCGTGGTGTTGAGCGTGGCCTGGAGGATCTCGCGGATCGCGCGCTCCACTTCTGCCGTGACGGCCATGCCCTTATCCACTTGAGCGACGCCCTCCTCCATGCTGGTCACCGCTTCCCGAGTGTTCTGCTGGATACGCCCGACCATGCTGGCGATTTCCTGGGTCGAGGCGCTGGTGCGTCCGGCCAGGCTGCGCACTTCATCGGCAACTACCGCGAAACCACGGCCCTGCTCACCGGCGCGGGCGGCTTCGATGGCGGCGTTCAGAGCCAGTAAGTTGGTCTGGTCGGCGATGCCTTTGATCACTTGGATAATGCTGTAAATGGCCTCGGACTCTTTGTCCAGCGCGCGAATCACCTGGGCCGATTGTTGGGCCGAGCGTGCGATGCCGTCCATGTCGCTGACCACTTGATGAATGATGCGGCCGCCGTCCTTGGCCAGGGTTTCAGCCTGGTTGGCCATGTCCAGCGCATGTCCGGCATGGCGTGTGATTTCTTCGATACTGGAGGTCATTTCACTTGCGGCGGCGGCCATGGTACTCGCGGCCGCGCTTTGCTGTTGACTGCTGCCCGCCACTTCATGGCAGCCCCGGCTCAGTCGTTCGCTCACGGTATTGACGCCCTGGGCATTGCTGCGCACTACGTCGATCATGCTGCGTAAATCCCGCTGCATGGTGGCCAGGCTGCGAATCAGCGTGCTGGCTTCGTCCTGGTTGCGGGGCTCGACAATCGGCTCGCTCAAGTTGCCACGGGCGATGCTGTCGGCGATGCGGCTGGCGCTGCGCAATGGCCCCATGATGCTCAGGATCACCCAGCGTCCTTGTGCCAACAGCAGCAAAAGGCTGGCGCCCAGTACCACACCCAGGATCCAGTTGGCATTGCTGATGGCATGCCGAGTGCCGGTGCTGGTGTGCAGGGTATGGCTTTCGATCCGTTCACTCAGCGCGGCCATTTGGTTCTCCAACTGACGGAACGCCGCATTGAAAGTCTCCAGCTCCCCGCGCGCCGCGTCGGGGTTGGTCAAGGCCAGCGCGACGATGCGCTCCCCGGCGCTGATATAAGTGTCCAGGCTGGGTTTGATTTTTTCCAGGCTGGCCTTGATTTCATCGTCCACTGGCAGATTGAAGTTATCGGCCACTACCTGACGAAAATGTTCGGCATGTTCTTTGAGTGAAGTATTGACCTCAGCCTGGGTGCTCGTGCTTTTGCCCAGCCCAACCAGCATGGCGGACAACACATCGGCACGCAGGGCGTCGTGCATCATGTCGGCTTCCATATGATTGCGCAGCACCGTCATGCTTACTTCATTGTCCTGCACCGCGGCGCCCATACGGGTGTTTCCCAGGTAGCCGGCCAGGCTCATGATCAACGCGGTGAGCAGCCCGGTCGCAATCAACAGCATCAAGCGTAGTTTGATCGTCATCTAGTATCCCCGTACCTGGACCGCCGGTTGGGAAACCAACCGTTCGAGCGCGTCATTAGTACCGTTATCGGCACCGGTACCCGTTAGTGAAGCCTAAGTTTGCGGATCTGCGCGAATCCCTTAAGCTGAGCGTCTTTTGCTCTGCCCGGACCTGCCAATGCCTCGAAGCATCGCCCACCTCGCCCTGCTGCTGGGCTTGATCACCGCCGTCGGCCCGTTTGCCATCGACAGCTATTTGCCAGCGTTGCCAACCCTTGGCGCCAGTCTTCACGCTTCGCCGGCCGCCGTGCAGATGAGCCTGACGGTGTTTTTCATGATCATCGGCGTGTGCCAGCTGTTCTACGGCCCGATCAGCGATGTATTCGGACGTAAATTGCCGATTTATGTGGGGTTGGTGATCTTTACCGTCGGTAGCATTGGTTGTGCATTAGCGCCGACGATCGAGGTGCTGATTGGCTTTCGCGCGGTGCAGGCATTTGGGGCCTGCGCCGGAATGGTAATTCCACGGGCGATTGTCCGCGACCTGTACACCGGCCATGAAGCCGCGCGTTTGATGGCGTTGTTGATGCTGGTGATGAGCGTCTCCCCGATCCTTGCGCCATTGGCCGGCAGCCTGGTGATTTCGATCTGGAGCTGGCGTGAAGTGTTTGCGGCATTGGCGGTGGTGGCGCTGCTGTGCCTGGTGATGACGATCGTGCAATTGCCGGAAACCCACCCGGCAGAGCGTCGACTGGGCAAGACCCTGGGCAACGCAATCGGCAGCTACGGCGCCCTCCTCCGCGACCCGGTGTTCACCGGGTTGTCGGTGGTGTGCGGTTTCGGCATCGCCACGTTCTTCGTGTTTATCGGCAGCGCGCCCTTCGTGTACATCGAATACTTCGGCCTGACGCCGACGCAATTCAGCCTGTGCTTCGCACTGAATGCGGCCTCGTTTTTTGCCATGAGCCAGCTGACGGCGCGCCTGAGCGCCCGCTTTGGCCTGCCGGCGCTGATTCGCTGGTCGGTGATTGCCGTGGCAGCCGTGATGGCGTTGCTGGCGGCCACTACGCTGTGGGGCAATCACCTGGCCTTGATGATGACCCTGCTGTTTATCGGCTTCGGCTTTCTCGGCCTGTTGTTACCGGCCGCCGGCGTGTTGTCGCTGGAAGATCACGGTGCGGTGGCAGGTTCTGCGTCTGCCCTGCTTGGCGCAATTCAGATGGTCACCGCCGCTGTGGCCATGACGCTCGTGGGGCTGTTCGCCGACCATACGCCCGCGCCGATGCTGGTAGGCATCGCGCTGTGCGCGGCCGCTGCCATGCTCACGGTGCTGTGGACGCTGCGCCGCTTGCCACCGCACCTGGCGAACGCCTGATCATCGCGTAACGCCTACAAGTCAAACCGATCCACCGCCCGCCGCCGCTCGTTGTCGTCACGCACGTCATAGCTGGCGGTGGTCTGGATATTGGTGTGGTGGGCCAGCTTTTGCGCAATCGACAGGTCATGCTCCTCGATCACCCGCGTGATGAACGAGCGGCGGAAGTCATGGGGCATGATCTTCACCCCCACCTGGTCGCCGCGCTGGCGAGCGATGTAGTAAATCGCGTGCTTGGTGATGCGTTCCCGAGTGATATGGCTACCGCGGCGAATGCGGTTGAACAGGAATGTGTCGTCCTGCTCGCCTTCCTTAAGGTGTTCGCGACGATAGTCCAGCCATGCCTGCAGCTTGGCGAATGCCCATTCCGGTGCGTACTTGATCAGTTCCTTGTTGCCTTTGCCGATCACGCGCAAGCTGCGTTGCTCAAAATCGATCTGCGCCAGGTCAAGGTTGACCGACTCCGACTTGCGCATGCCCGAGCCGTACAGGATGCCGATGACAGCGGCATCGCGCAGGCCTTGAGGGCGAGGGTCGGCGGCGCAGACGTCCATCATTTCGCGGATCAACGTACGGCGCAGGTTACGTCCCTGCCCCAGACGCGTACCGGACGCAGCCTTGACCGAACGCATCTTCAACAGATGCTCCTGGCTGATCAGGCTCAGTCGCCACGCTTCATTCATTACGCCGCGCACGGCATTCACATACAGCGATGAGGTGTTCGGCGCATAGCCGTCCTCGCGCAGCGCGGCGACCAGGGCAATCACTTGTTCGGGTTGCAGCAGGTGCCAGTCGATGTCTTCGAGGTTGACGTCTTCGAAGCCCAGGCGGTCGGCAGCGTCCTGCAGCACATAACGCATGGTCAGTTGGCTGGAGGGCGCAAGGCGGGTGAGGTAGAGGGTCAGCGGGTTGCGGATGGACTCATTCAAGGTAGATCAGCCTTTGGATTAAATATCTTAAGTAATCCGTTGATTAATCGCGATATTTATTGAATTGGCGAGGGCCGAGTCTATCGCAGTAGCGGCCCTGCCATCAAATCACGGCGCCGCGCCTTCTTCCTCCGTGGGCTGTTGAGGTTGGCTCTGGGACTGGCTCCAATCGGCGTCCTGTTTTTGCATCAGCGTAAACCAATGTCGGCGCATAAACGTCAGGTAGCTGTCCGGCGCGCCGGCAAAATCCTTTTCGTCACGGTAGCAGCCTGGCAGCGGCAGCTCCGTGCCCTGCTCCTTGTACTGGCTGACCAACGCCTGTTGCGCGGCAACGCTGCAATCGGTCGGCAACGGCATGCCCCGCAGGGCGCCCGCGTCCTCGTCCCACCAGGCGGCGCCGTAACGGTCGACGCCGCGCAGGCGATACTTCTCTGACTTGCCCACATGCATGATCAACTTGAATTCATTTGGGCTGACATCGCTGGTACAGGTGCGCGAGTAGCCGACAGTCGCCTGGGTATTGCCATCCCCCAGCAGGTCGGTGACCTGAGTGGCCGCCGTGTCAAAGTGCAGCCCGGCGTCGAATTCGCACTGGCGCACGTCGTCGTACAGCATCCACACGCGTTTGGGATGTTCGCCTGCCAGCAGATACTGGGCCGCATAGACAAAGGCCGACTGGGTGCCATCGTCGTCCCGCTCGCTGACCTGTTCGGCCAGCACCAGCAGGTTCTTGCCTTGGCGGTCGTCCCAGGTATAAGCGGCGATCTGCTTGCCGCGTACTTCGATGCCATCGGGTACCTGGTCGATGCTGGCCAGGGCCACGCCCTCATCGGCTTGCGCCGCTGTGACACAGGCAACACACACCAACAACCCCATCAACACCGGCCGCAACTGGCCGCGTAAAAGCTGCACGCTATTCATCCGAGTACCCTGGCAAGAGATGGCTTACTTTACCGGCACTTGAAGGGCAATGCAGAGAAGTTTGTTGAATACCTGCATGGGGGCCGGCGCGCGTGCTGATCAAGTGAACCAAACGTCCGGCGGCCGGGCCCTATTTCGGTGGAAAATCACAGGTTTTAACACCTTGGCGACATAGCTGAACCCTAGCTGTCTACCTGTCAAATAAACGAGTTTTTCATCCGCCTTTCATATTCGTTGAACATTTTTACGCTTAACCTTGTATGCAACACTTCAGAGCAATCCGGGGTTTGTCGACTAAGCTATTGATTACGCTTTATCTTTAGCGCCGCTTTGTCATCTGCGGGCTGTAATTTTGCCCAATAATCGCTGCAGTTTTCGCGCTCCAAGTTGCTCCAGCCTGAGGTCATGAATCTTTGAAACCCTATCCTATTCATTGCGTATCGATCGTTATCCCGGTCTACAACGAACAAGAGAGCCTGCCCGAATTGCTGCGTCGCACCACCGAAGCCTGCAACCAGTTGGCCTACGAATACGAAATTATCCTGGTGGATGACGGTAGCCGCGACAATTCGGCGCAATTGCTGGAAGACGCCGCCGCTGAAGATGGCAGTAACGTGGTGGCGGTGATTCTCAACCGTAACTATGGCCAGCATGCCGCAATCATGGCCGGTTTCGAACAGTGCCGGGGCGAGGTGGTAATTACCCTCGACGCCGACCTGCAAAACCCTCCGGAAGAAATCCCGCGCCTGGTGGAGCAAGCTGCGTTGGGCTACGACGTGGTCGCCACGGTGCGTAACAATCGCCAGGATTCCGCATTCCGCCGCTGGCCTTCGCGTCTGATCAACCTGGCCGTGCAGCGTTCCACCGGCGTGGCCATGACCGATTACGGCTGCATGCTGCGCGCCTACCGCCGCACCATCGTCGACGCCATGCTTGCCTGCCGCGAGCGCAGCACTTTTATCCCGATCCTGGCCAACGGCTTCGCCCGTCACACCACGGAAATTCTGGTGCACCACGCCGAGCGTGAACACGGCGAATCCAAATACAGCGCCATGCGCCTGATCAGCTTGATGTTCGACCTGCTCACCTGCATGACCACCACGCCGTTGCGCCTGCTGTCCATCGTCGGTTTCAGCCTGGCGGCGCTGGGTGTGCTGTTTGCCTTTGCGCTGATCGTCATGCGCCTGGTCTTCGGTGCCGATTGGGCGGGCGACGGCCTGTTCGTGCTGTTTGCCGTGCTGTTCGTGTTCACCGGTGGCCAGTTCATCGGCATGGGCCTGCTGGGCGAGTACCTGGGCCGCATGTACAGCGATGTACGCGCCCGCCCGCGTTTCTTTATTGAAAAAGTGCTGCGCAACCAACCGGCAGCACCGGCTCCCGTGGTCGTCGTTGATGGCCTGGTGTCTTCCCATACTTCTACTTCTTCTTCCGATCAGGTCCAGTCATGAGTTCAAAAGCCGTTGTATTCGCCTACCACGATATTGGCTGTGCAGGCATTGAAGCCCTGCTCGGCGCGGGTTACGAAATCGCTGCAGTGTTCACTCATGCCGATGACCCCAAGGAGAACAACTTCTACGGCTCCGTCGCTCAGTTGTGCGCCCGCAACGGTATTCCGGTGCACGCCCCGGAAGACGCCAATCACCCGCTGTGGGTCGAGCGCATCGCCAAGCTGAACCCGGATTTCATCTTTTCGTTCTACTACCGCAACCTGCTGAGCGAACCCCTGCTGGCCATCGCCCGCCAAGGCGCATTCAACCTGCATGGTTCGCTGCTGCCCAAATACCGTGGCCGCGCGCCAGCCAACTGGGTGCTGGTCAACGGTGAAACCGAGACCGGCGTGACCCTGCACCGCATGGTCAAGCGTGCCGACGCCGGCGCGATCCTGGCTCAACAAAAAGTCAATATCGAGCGCAGCGACACCGGCCTGAGCCTGCACGCCAAACTTCGTGATGCCGCCAGCACCCTGCTGCGCGACGCCCTGCCGCAACTGGCCCAGGGCAAGCTGGCTGAAACCGCCCAGGATGAAAGCCAGGCTACCTGCTTCGGCCGCCGTACCGCCGCCGATGGCAAGATCGACTGGAAAAAGCCCGCCGAGGAACTGTTCAACCTGGTCCGTGCCGTGACTCAGCCTTACCCTGGCGCCTTTTGCGCCGTGGGCGAGCACAAGCTCATCGTTTGGCAGGCGGACGTGGTCAAGGGCAACGAAGGCCTGGCGCCCGGCCGCGTGATCAGCGTCAACCCGCTGCGCATCGCCTGTGGCGAAGGCTCTCTGGTGGTCAAGTTCGGCCAGCGCAACGACAACGGCCTGTACCTGGCGGGCCCTTCCCTGGCCGATGAACTGGGCCTGGTGGATGGCTCCGTGCTGCGCGGCGCCGAGTCGGGCCGCACGCCACGCCGTACCCGCGTACTCATCCTGGGGGTGAACGGCTTTATCGGTAACCACCTGTCCGAACGCCTGCTGCGCGACGACCGCTACGAGGTCTACGGCCTGGACATCGGCTCCGACGCCATCGAGCGCCTGCGCAGCCACCCCAACTTCCATTATGTGGAAGGCGATATCAGCATTCACACCGAGTGGATCGAGTACCACATCAAGAAGTGCGACGTGGTGCTGCCGCTGGTGGCCATCGCCACGCCGATCGAATACACCCGCAACCCGCTGCGCGTGTTCGAGCTGGATTTCGAAGAAAACCTCAAGCTGGTGCGCTACTGCGTCAAGTACAACAAGCGCGTGATCTTCCCGTCGACCTCCGAAGTCTATGGCATGTGCCAGGACCAGTACTTCGACGAAGACACCTCCAACCTGGTGGTGGGCCCGGTCAACAAGCAACGCTGGATCTACTCGGTGTCCAAGCAACTGCTCGACCGCGTGATCTGGGCCTACGGCGACAAGGGCCTGAAATTCACCCTGTTCCGTCCGTTCAACTGGATGGGCCCGCGCCTGGACCGCCTGGACTCGGCGCGTATCGGCAGCTCCCGTGCAATCACCCAGTTGATCCTCAACCTGGTGGAAGGCACGCCGATCCGCTTGTTCGACGGCGGCGAGCAAAAGCGTTGCTTCACCGACATCGCCGACGGCATCGAAGCCCTGGCGCGCATCATCGATAACGACAAGGGCGTCTGCGACGGCCAGATCATCAACATCGGCAACCCTGAAAACGAAGCCAGCATCCGCCAGTTGGGCGAAGAGCTGCTGCGTCAGTTCGAAGCTCACCCGTTGCGCCACAACTTCCCGCCGTTCGCGGGTTTCCGCGACGTAGAGAGCAAGGCGTTCTACGGCACCGGTTACCAGGACGTGGCGCACCGCAAGCCGAGCATCGAAAACGCCAAGCGCCTGCTGAACTGGGAGCCGACCGTTGAGATGAGCGAGACCATCGGTAACACGCTGGATTTCTTCCTGCGTGAAGCAATGCTTGAAATCGCGGACAAAAAGTAATGAAGGCAGGCCTTCGCATCGACGTCGACACCTACCGTGGCACCCGTGATGGTGTGCCGCGGCTGCTCGAGTCCCTGGACGAAGCCGGGGTCAAGGCGACGTTTTTCTTCAGCGTCGGGCCGGACAACATGGGGCGCCACTTGTGGCGCCTGATCCGCCCGCAGTTTCTGTGGAAAATGCTGCGTTCCAATGCTGCCGGCCTGTATGGCTGGGACATCTTGTTGGCCGGCACCGCCTGGCCGGGCAAGCCGATTGGCCGCGACCTGGGGCACTTGATGCGCCAGGCCAAGGCCGCAGGGCATGAAGTCGGCCTGCACGCGTGGGATCACCACGGCTGGCAGGCGAATACCGGGCGCTGGAGCGACGTGCAGCTGGTGGAGCAGATCCGACGCGGCGTAGACACCCTCAGCGACATCCTCGGTGAACGTATCGACTGTTCAGCGGCTGCCGGTTGGCGTGCCGACGAACGCGTGGTGCAAGCCAAACAAGCCTTTAACTTTCGCTACAACAGTGATTGCCGGGGCACCAGCCTGTTTCGACCGACCCTGGCCGATGGCAGCGCGGGCACCCCACAAATTCCGGTAGACCTGCCGACCTTCGACGAAGTCGTCGGCCCGGTAGTGGCTGCCAAAGACTACAACGCTTTCATCCTTGATCGGTTTAGCGCGTCGAAGCTCAACGTCTACACGATCCACGCAGAAGTCGAAGGGATTCTGATGGCCAATGATTTTCGCCAATTGCTCGCCCAGGCAGGCAAGCGCGGCATTGATTTCAACCCCCTGGGCGACCTGTTGCCCGCCGACGTGGCCACCCTGCCCCAGCAACAGCTGGTGCGCGGCGCATTGGACGGCCGCGAAGGTTGGCTCGGAGTGCAGCAAGCATGATCCGCCGCTGGGCATTGCCCCTGCTCCTGTTGGCGTTTGGCGTGTTTTATCTGTTACCGCTGGCAACTCACGGCCTGTGGATTCCCGATGAAACCCGTTACGCGCAAATCAGCCAGGAAATGCTGCTGACCGGCAAGTGGGCCTCGCCGCACTTCATGGGCATTCGCTACTTCGAAAAACCCGCAGCGGGCTACTGGATGATCGCGCTGGGCCAGGCGATTTTCGGCCAGAACCTGTTCGGCGTGCGCTTTGCTTCGGCCTTGAGCACCGGCTTGAGCATTCTGCTGGTTTACCTGATGTCCCGCCGGTTGTGGAACGACCCACGCAAGAGCCTGGTCAGCAGCGTGCTGTACATGAGTTTCGTCAGCGTGGCGATGCTCGGCGGCTATGCCAACCTGGACCCCCAGTTCACCTTCTGGGTCAACCTGACAGGCGTCGCGTTGTGGTTCTGCTTCGACAGCCGCACGCAGCGTGCTCGGTTGTGGTCCTGGGCCTTGCTGGGCCTGGCCTGCGGCATGGGGTTCATGACCAAAGGGTTCCTGGCGTGGTTGCTGCCGGTGTTGATCGCCCTGCCCTATGCCCTCTGGCAGAAACGTTCGGTCGAAGTGTTCAAGTTCGGCCCTGTGGCAGTGGCTGCGGCGGTCCTGGTCAGCCTGCCCTGGGCATTGTCCGTGCACCTGCAGGAACCGGATTACTGGCACTTCTTCTTCTGGCATGAGCATATCCAGCGCTTCGCCGGTGAAGACGCCCAGCACGCCGAGCCGTTCTGGTATTACCTGCCGCTGCTGGTGGCGTTCGCGCTGCCCTGGGTGGCCCTGTTGCCGTCCAGCCTCAAGCAGGCGTGGCTGGACAAGCGCCTGCCGAAAACCGCGTTCCTGCTGCTGTGGCTGCTGATGCCGCTGGCATTTTTCAGCCTGGCCAAAGGCAAACTGCCCTCGTACATCATGCCGTGCCTGTTGCCTCTGGCATTGTTGATGGGCTCGACCCTGAGTGACAAGCTCGCTCAGGGCCGTGGCCGTGTAATGCGCATCAACGGTTGGCTGAACGTGGCGATCGGCGCGCTCGTCCTGTTGGCACTCATCGGGTTCCAGTTGAAAAAGCCTGTGTACGAACCCGGCGAGGAAACTCTCAGTCTGGTGCTGGTATTTACCTGCTTGTTCGGCTGGATACTGGCCAATCTGCTGCAAGCGGCACGCCCGTTGAAAGCGTGGGCCGCTCCGCTGATCGGCAGCGGTTTGCTGGTCACCCTGCTGCCCGCCGCCCTGCCCCATTCGGTGGTTTATAACAAAACTCCGGACCAGTTCATCATCGATCATGCCGAAGAACTCAAGCCCTCCATTGCTCTGTTGAGCAACGACCTGGGCGCATCGGCGGCGCTGTCATGGCGACTGAAACGGCCCGACATCACCCTGTACAACACGTCCGGCGAGGTGAAATACGGCCTGGCTTACGCAGATACCGCCCATCGTCTGGTCGACCGCAACCAAATCCAGGCCTGGATGGCGCAAACCCGCCTCAGCGGTGCCGTGGGCGTTGTGATGCGGGTCAATAGCCAAGGCGAAAAGGAAGAACTCGCACTGCTGCCCCCGGACGGCAAGCGGTATGCGCAGGGCAACATCGTGATCCTGATTTTCCCGCAGGTCGCGCAATGATCACCCTGCTCCTATTACTCACGGCCTGCCTGCTCACCTGCATGGGCCAGGTTTCGCAGAAATTTGCCGTGGAAAGCTGGCGCGAATTGCCCGCCGGCTGGGCGCTGAAGCTGCGCTCGCCGTGGTTGTGGTCGGCGCTGATGTGCCTGGGCCTGGGCTTGCTGGTGTGGCTGCTGGTGTTGCAGCGCCTGGAAGTGGGCATTGCCTACCCCATGCTCAGCCTCAACTTTGTATTGGTCACGCTGGTGGCGCGCTTTGTCTTTGCTGAACCGATTGATGGGCGTCACTGGTTGGGCGTGCTGCTGGTCATTGCAGGTGTTGTTCTGCTGGGGCGCCAGGTATGAGCCGGATGCGCGGTTTCGCCCTGGCCCTGGGCAGTGTCGGCCTGGTCAGCGCGGCCCAACTGGGCATGCGCTGGAGCATGACGCGTCTGCCGCTGCCCGATGAGTGGCTGAGCGCCTTGAACGCCGGCAGCATCGACCTGAGCGCCCTGGGCGTGGTGGCCGTGGCGATCATTGCCTATGCGCTGTCCATGCTTTGCTGGCTCGGCGCGCTGAAGCATTTGCCCCTCGGGCGCGCTTACTCGCTGCTCAGCATCAGCTATGCGCTGGTGTACCTGCTGGCCGCCTGCCTGCCGGTGTTCAACGAACACTTTTCGTTTTCAAAAACCCTGGGGGTGGCCTTGGTCGTCCTCGGAGTACTGGTTATCAACTCTCGTCGTGCTAGCACCTCAAGTCCCAGGAATACCCCATGAAAATCAGTGTATTTGGTAGTGGTTACGTCGGTCTGGTACAGGCCACCGTATTAGCCGAAGTCGGTCACGATGTTATTTGCATGGACGTTGACCAACGCAAAGTCGAGTCGCTGCAGAAGGGGCATGTGACCATCTTCGAGCCGGGCCTGGCGACCATGGTCAAGGAAAACCTGGAAAGCGGACGCCTGCATTTCACCCACGACGAAAAACTGGCCGTCGAGCATGGTGAAGTGTTGTTCATCGCGGTGGGCACGCCGTCGGACGAGGACGGTTCGGCCGATCTCAAATATGTGCTGTCGGTAGGCGATGCGGTCGCCCGCCATCGCGTGGCGCCGGTGATCCTGGTGGAGAAGTCCACCGTGCCCGTGGGCACCGGCGACACCCTGCGCGACCACATGCACAAGAACCTGCGCGCCGCCGGCCGTGAGCTGCAGTTCGATATCGTCTCCAACCCGGAATTTCTCAAGGAAGGCTCGGCCGTGGCCGACTGCCGCCGTCCGGACCGCATCATCATCGGCTGCGAACGCGAAGAAGTGCGCGAAGTGATGCGCGACCTGTACGCGCCGTTCAACCGCAACCATGACCGCATCATCTTCATGGACGTGCGCAGCGCCGAACTGACCAAGTACGCCGCCAACTGCATGCTCGCCACTAAGATCAGCTTTATCAATCAGATCGCCGAGCTGGCCGAACACCTGGGCGCCGACATCGAAGCCGTACGCCTGGGGATTGGCGCCGACTCGCGTATCGGCTACCACTTCATTTATCCGGGTTGTGGCTATGGCGGCTCATGCTTCCCCAAAGACATGCGCGCGCTGATCCACAGCGCCAAGCAAGCCAACTGCTCCAGCGACCTGCTGGAAGCGGTGGAAGCGATCAACCAGCGTCAAAAAAGCAAACTGTTCGAGCGCATCAATGCGTTTTTCAAAGGCGACCTGCGCGGCAAGACGTTCGCCTTGTGGGGCCTGGCCTTCAAACCCAATACCGACGACATGCGTGACGCGCCGAGCCGCGTACTGATGGAAGCACTCTGGGCCGCCGGCGCCAACGTACGCGCGTTCGACCCCGAAGCCATGCAGGAAACCCAGCGCATCTATGGCGACGACCCTAGGTTGATGCTGATGGGCACTCCGGAATCCACCCTGGGCGGCGCCGATGCGCTGATCGTCTGCACCGAGTGGCAGCAATTCAAGGCGCCGGACTTCGACCTGATCCACCAGCGTCTGAAAACCCCGGTGATCTTTGACGGCCGCAACCTGTACGACGGCGAACGCCTGACGCGCAAAGGCTTTAAATACTTCCCGATCGGTCGCGGTGACTCCTGCGAGCTGCCGATCCCCCAGCAAAACTGGGTGCAACAGGCCAAGGCAGGCTGATAGGTGAACAAAGCGCTTCCGCCCCTGCTCAGTCCAACGATCCGTTTACAGTCACTGGGTTTGGGGCTCTTGGCACTGCTGCTGTTCATCGCCGGCAACTGGCACCAGGCGATTATCGGCTTCGACTCGCGCTTCGTGGTGTTCGCCCAGGAGATGCTGCGCCATGGGCCGAGCTTCTTTCCCACCACATACGGCCAGCCCTATGCTGACTACCTGGCCACATCGACCCTGCTGACCTGGCTGTTGTCCTTGCCATTGGGCCAGGTCACCAGCCTCACGGCCTGGTTGCCCAGCGCTGTCGCGGCGGCGTCAATCGTGGTGTTGGTCTATCGGCTCACCGCGCCCTACTCCGTGCGCTGGGGCCTGCTGAGCATCGCAATGTTGCTGCTCAGCAGTACCTTTATCAGCGAAACCCGCGCCGTCTCCCTGGACCAGATGCTGGCAGCGGTGACCCTGGCGGTGTTCTACCTGGGTTATGCCTATGATCATTTCTCCGCGGCCAAGCGCCTGCATTGGGTATTTGCGCTGCTGATACTCGGCTTTGCGATTCGCGGGCCGATCGGTCTGGTCATTCCTGCCGGGGTGCTGTGCAGCTACTACCTGGTCAGCCGTCAATGGCGTTCGTTGTTCAGCTTCGGGCTGCTGGCGTTGGCATTGCTGGCGGCGTGTATCGGCCTGTTGTTGCTGCTGGCCAAGCTCAGCGGTGGCGAAGATTTTATGCATGACGTGGTTCGCATGCAGTTTCTGGGGCGCATGGATGGCAGTGAAGGCTCCGGCGGCGTGCTGTATTACTTCACCAGCTCCATCGGTAACTACGCGCTGGCCTACCCGGTGGCGCTGCTGGTGTTGCTGGCCGTGCTGGTCGGCGGCCGCCGAGCGCCGGACCCGGCATTGAAGCTGGTGCTGTACTGCGCGGCGGCGGGTGCGCTGGTGATGCTGGGCTTGTCGGTGCCTCAGGCAAAAAAGGCGCGTTATATCCTGCCGATGCTGCCGATGGCCGCAATCATCGCCGCGTATCCGTTTCAGGTCGCCCAAGGCCGTCTATTCAGCGGGTTGCGCGGCTTGATACGGGGTTTGTGGACGCTGCTACCGGCGCTGTTGGCGGTGGGCCTGATTGCTGCGCGACGGCGTTACCCGGACCTGCTGGCCGATCTGGGGCCGATCTTCGGCGCGCTGGCGCTGCTTCAAGGGCTGGCGCTGCTGGCCCTGTTCAAGGCTCGACTAAACTCGGTGGGCCCGGCCTTCGTCGCGGTGGTAGCGATCTGGATGACTTACATCATGGTGGTCGAACCCCTGGAGCGCAGCCTATACGACACCCGCACGTTCACCCTGGCGGCCAAAGCGCAGATCCTGCAACAACCGGCGCCGTTGGTACTGCATGCGTTAGGCAAAGACGCCAAGGCCATCAAGTTCATGGTCAACTTCGATTGCGACAAGGTCCCGCTGTTTACCCAACTGCCCGCCGAGCTCAAGCCTGTTCAGGCCCCGGCCTGGCTGGTGATGAGCCAGGCCGACTTCGAAAGCCTGCCTGACCCGCGCTTGCGTTCGCTCACGCCAACGCTCACCGGGGCGTTCGACAAGACCCCTTATGTGTTGCTGCATCTGGAGAAAACCCCGCCTCCTTGATGGTGTTTCCAGCAAACACGTAAGAAAAAACGCCCACTTGTAAACAGTGGGCGTTTTTCATTTGAATTACCCAGAAAATACCTACAGCCCTTTACGTAAGGGCCGGTCCTCTGTGCCTTCCGGCGCCTTTAACCCAAATGTAGACTCGCTTGCCAAGTGCATTATTTATTTACCACCCGTATCAGGGTCTGTTTAAACAGCTCTGGTTAGCGACCCTGCATAACAACAAGGAGGGCAATGCCGTGCGAGAAAATGGATTACCTGTAGCTGCGCCGAGGCTGGATCGGTTGAGGGGGTTACGCGACGCATTGGTGGCGTTGAAGGGGCCATTGGCCAACGAGCCGGGCATGCAGGAGAATTTGCAAAAACGCTTGTTCAACGAGGAAGTCGACAGTCGTGTACTGGGCAAGATCAGCACGCCGGAATGCCAGAGCGCCGGTCAGATATTTTTTGGCGAAGTCCCATTAAATACATAATTTCTGCATTTAACCTTCATTAATATGCATTGGCGTCGCTGCAACTCAGTTGGCACACTGCACGCGTTCCTTCCCCCAATGTTGGAACTTTCAAAGGGCTTTCCCGGGAAACCAGGCAGGCCTTTTTTTCGCCCTCCGTTTCAGGACCTCTTTTCAATGCTCGCTCGCTGGTTACCTGCTGCCATCAATACCCGCCCCTCTGAATGGAGCCGCGCCGCCATCGGCATGGCTCTAGGCACAATGCTCAGTGTCTGGGTGTGTGCCCAAGTGTTTGGCATGGAAGTCGCCCTGCATCTGCTCGGGCCACTGGGGGCGTCGGCGGTGTTGTTATTCGCCGTGTCATCGGGCGCACTGGCGCAACCGTGGTCGATCATGGGCAGTTACCTGTGCGCGGGCATAGTTGCATTGCTGGTGGCGCGGGTATTGGGACGCACCCTGGGCAGCGCTTGCCTGGCGGCGGGCATGACGGTGGTGCTGATCTGCTGGCTACGCTGCCTGCACCCGCCGGCCGGAGGCCTGGCCATGACCCTGGTATTGGCCGACCCGGCCTCCATCGCCCTCGGCTGGCACGAGCTGGCACCGGTCATGCTCGGCGCCGGTGCCCTGCTGACCTGCGCGTTGGCCTATAACAACGCCACCCGCACCCGTTATCCCAAGGGGCTTGGCGAACCGGCGCCGGTGCCGGTGGTGATCGGCAGCGCACCGGTGACCGACCCCGCCATCACCGCGGCCGACCTCAAGCTGGCACTGGCCGATATGGAGCAGTTCTTCGACGTCGAGCCCACGGCGTTGGAGCAGCTGATTCATGCAGCCGAAGGCCATGCGCGACGCCGCAGCATCGGCGAGGTCCTGGCCAGCCGCGTGGTTTGACGGGCTCTGCATAAATGCAACAACGACCTGCATGATTCCGGGTTGTACGCGGCAAATTTGCACTGGTACGATCACGCGATCGTTCGCCTCTGAACATTTTGACAAAGAATAATAAAAGCAGGGAGTTAGTGATGACTGCTCAGGTATCCTCCGAAGCAAGCCACACCGATATTCAGCAACAGGAAGTACTGAGTGAGGTGCGTAACCATATCGGTTACCTGACCCTTAACCGCCCCGCCGGTTTGAATGCCATCACCCTGGACATGGTGCGTCTGATGAAGACGCAGTTGCAGGCCTGGGCCGATGACCCGCAGGTATACGCCATTGCGCTGCGCGGTGCCGGCGACAAGGCCTTTTGCGCCGGCGGCGATATCCGTTCGTTGTATGACAGTTTCAAGCGTGGCGACACCTTGCATGAAGACTTCTTCGTCGAGGAATATGCACTTGATCTGGCAATTCATCATTACCCCAAACCCGTATTGGCATTGATGGACGGCTTCGTCCTCGGCGGCGGCATGGGCCTGGTGCAAGGCGCCGACCTGCGCGTGGTGACCGAGCGCAGCCGCCTGGCGATGCCGGAAGTGGCCATCGGGTATTTTCCGGACGTGGGTGGCAGCTACTTTCTGCCGCGCATCCCTGGGGAGCTGGGGATTTACCTTGGCGTTACCGGGGTGCAGATCCGTGCAGCGGATGCCCTGTACTGCGGCTTGGCGGATTGGTACCTGGACAGCGGCAAACTGACGGAGCTTGCGCACACTCTCGATAACCTGCAGTGGCGCGACTCTCCGCTCAAGGACCTGCAAGGCGTGCTCGCCAAGCTGGCCGTACAGCAATTGCCCGATGCCCCGCTGGCAGCCTTGCGCCCGGCCATCGACCATTTCTTCGCCTTGCCGGACGTGCCGAGCATCGTCGAGCAGATGCAGCAAGTCACCGTTGCCGACAGCCACGAATGGGCCCTGACCACCGCCAACCTGATGCAAACCCGCTCGCCCCTGGCCATGGCCGTCACGCTGCACATGCTGCGCCGTGGGCGCCACCTGCCGCTGGAGCAGTGCTTTGCCCTGGAGCTGCACTTGGATCGGCAATGGTTCGCTCGCGGCGACCTGATCGAAGGCGTTCGCGCGCTGATCATTGATAAGGATAAAAACCCGCAGTGGAATCCGCCCACCCTGCAAGGGCTGGACGCCGACCACATCGAAAGCTTCTTCCGCGACTTCGTGCAGATTGAGAAATAAGCCATGCAAGATCTTGAATACACAGAAGAACAAGTAATGATCCGCGACATGGCGCGTGACTTTGCCCGTGGTGAAATCGCGCCTCATGCCCAGGCTTGGGAAAAGGGCGGCTGGATCGACGACGCGCTGGTGGCCAAGATGGGCGAACTGGGCCTGCTTGGCATGGTTGTACCGGAAGAATGGGGCGGTACGTACGTGGATTACGTGGCCTACGCCCTGGCCGTGGAGGAAATTTCCGCAGGCGACGGTGCCACAGGCGCATTGATGAGTATCCATAATTCAGTGGGTTGCGGCCCGGTCCTCAACTACGGCACACAAGCGCAGAAGCAAACCTGGCTGGCCGCCCTCGCCAGCGGCCAGGCCATCGGCTGTTTCTGCCTCACCGAGCCCCAGGCCGGCTCCGAAGCCCACAACCTGCGCACCCGTGCCGAGTTGCGCAACGGTCAGTGGGTCATCAACGGTGCCAAGCAGTTTGTCAGCAATGGCAAGCGCGCCCAGTTGGCCATTGTGTTTGCCGTGACCGACCCGGAGCTGGGCAAAAAAGGCATTTCGGCGTTCCTGGTACCCACTGACACCCCAGGCTTTGTGGTCGATCGCACCGAACACAAGATGGGCATTCGGGCGTCGGACACCTGCGCCGTCACCTTCAACCAATGCGCGGTACCTGAAGCCAACCTGCTCGGCGAGCGCGGCAAAGGCCTGGCCATCGCCCTGTCCAACCTGGAGGGTGGGCGCATCGGTATTGCCGCTCAGGCCCTGGGCATCGCGCGTGCCGCCTTTGAAGCGGCGCTGGCCTATGCCCGTGATCGGGTGCAGTTCGACAAAGCAATCATCGAACACCAGAGCGTGGCCAATCTGCTGGCCGATATGCAAACCCAACTGAACGCCGCACGCCTGCTGATCCTGCACGCGGCGCGCCTGCGCAGCGCTGGCAAGCCGTGCCTGTCGGAAGCCTCCCAGGCCAAGTTGTTCGCGTCGGAGATGGCCGAAAAGGTTTGCTCAAAGGCAATGCAGATTCATGGCGGGTATGGGTACCTGGAAGACTATCCGGTGGAGCGTTACTACCGGGATGCGCGGATCACGCAGATCTACGAGGGCACCAGCGAGATCCAGCGGCTGGTGATTGCCAGGGAACTGAAAAACTATCAGCTGTAACCGCTGCAAGCAGTCAGCTGCAAGCTTCAAGTAAAGGCGCACCGTCTGTTACTTGAAACTTGCAGCGTGCAGCTTTTACTTATCCTTAAACGCCGGCGCTCGCTTGGCCACGAACGCTGCCATCCCTTCCTTCTGATCCTGGGTCGCGAACGCGGCATGGAACACACGGCGCTCGAAACGTACGCCTTCGGACAGGCTCACTTCAAACGCGCGGTTGACGCTTTCCTTGACCATCATGCTGATCGGCACCGATTTGCCGGCGATCAGGGTGGCAACTTTCAACGCCTCGTCCAGCAGTTCGTCGGCAGGCACGATACGCGCAACGATCCCGCAGCGTTCGGCTTCTACCGCGTCGATAAAACGCCCGGTCAGGCACATTTCCATGGCCTTGGCCTTGCCCACCGCACGCGTCAGGCGCTGAGTGCCGCCCATGCCAGGCAGGACGCCGAGGTTGATCTCCGGCTGGCCGAACTTGGCGCTGTCACCGGCCAGGATAAAGTCGCACATCAAGGCCAGTTCACAGCCGCCACCGAGGGCAAAACCGTTCACTGCGGCAATGATCGGCTTGCGGCGGTTGGCCACGCGGTCGCTGTCGCTGAACAGGTCGTCCAGGTAGATCTGCGGGTAGCTCAGCTCGGCCATTTCCTTGATGTCAGCGCCGGCGGCGAATGCTTTCTTCGAGCCGGTCAGCACGATGCAGCCGATCTGTGGGTCGGCTTCCAGACCATCCAGCGCCTGGTTCAACTCGCTGACCAGTTGGGCGTTCAAGGCGTTCAGCGCCTGCGGGCGGTTGAGGGTAATCAGCCCGACGCGGCCCTGGACTTCGAGCAAAAGGGTTTCGTAACTCATGTATCGGCTCCTTAAAGATTGCGTGAGATGACCATGCGCTGGATATCGCTGGTGCCTTCGTAAATCTGGCAGACCCGCACATCGCGGTAGATCCGCTCCAACGGGAAGTCGCTCAGGTAACCGTAACCGCCCAGGGTTTGCAAGGCGGCCGAGCAGACTTTCTCGGCCATCTCCGAGGCGAACAGCTTGGCCATGGACGCTTCGACCAAGGCCGGTTTGCCGCTGTCGCGCAGGGCTGCCGCGTAATGCACCATTTGCCGGGCGACGGCAATTTGCGTGGCCATGTCCGCCAGGCGAAAGGCGACGGCCTGGTGTTCGATCAGGGCCTTGCCGAAGCTTTCACGTTCGCGGGCGTAGTCGCGGGCCGCTTCGAAGGCCGCGCGCGCCATGCCCACCGATTGCGCGGCAATGCCCACGCGCCCGCCTTCAAGGTTGGCCAGGGCGATCCTGTAGCCCTCGCCCTCCTCGCCCAAACGGTTGGCAACCGGTACTTTCAGGTCTTCAAACAGGATTTGGCAGGTATCCGACGCGTGTTGCCCCAGCTTGTCTTCGACGCGCGCGACGGTGTAGCCCGGCGAGTCGGTGGGGACGATAAACGCACTGATGCCGCGCTTGCCCGCCGCCGGGTCAGTGACCGCAAACACAATCACGACGCCGGCGTTTCGCCCGGAGGTGATGAACTGTTTACAGCCGTTCAGCACGTAATGATCACCTTCAAGGCGTGCGCGGGTTTTAAGGCTGCTGGCGTCGGAACCGGCCTGGGGTTCGGTCAGCGCAAAAGCGCCGAGCATCGCGCCCCGGGCCAGGGGCTTGAGGAACTGTTCTTTCTGCTGATCATTGCCGAATGTGAGGATCGGCACGCAGCCCACCGAGTTGTGCACGCTCATGATGGTGGAGCAGGCCCCATCGCCGGCGGCGATTTCTTCCAGGGCCATGGCGTAGGCCAGGTAACCGGTGTCGCAGCCATCCCATTGTTCCGGCACCAACATGCCGAAAAAGCCCAGCTCGGCCATCTCACCGATGGCCTCCTTGGGAAAGCGATGGTCGCGGTCCCATTCGGCGGCGAACGGTTTCAAACGTTCCTGGGCAAACTGCCGGGCCGCGTCGCTGATTTGCAGGTGTTCGTCATTGGGCAGCATGGTCAGTCCTTAATACAGGCATTCAACGGCCATGGCCGTGGCTTCACCACCGCCGATGCAGATTGCGGCGACGCCGCGCTTGAGGCCTTTCTGGCGCAGGGCCGAGAGCAGGGTCACCAGAATGCGCGCACCCGAAGCGCCGATCGGATGGCCCAGGGCACAGGCACCGCCGTGCACGTTGACCTTGCTGTGGGGAATCTCCAGTTTGCTCATGGTGACCAGGCTGACCACCGCAAACGCTTCGTTGATTTCGAACAGGTCGACGTCATCGACGCTCCAGCCGGTTTTGCTCATCAACTGACGGATCGCCCCTACCGGCGCCACCGGAAACAGCCCCGGCTCGTCGGCATACGCCGCATGCCCATGGATCACTGCCAGGGGTTTGAGGCCGCGCTGCCGCGCATCGGACTCACGCATCAAGAGCAACGCCGCCGCGCCATCGGAGATCGAGCTGGAGTTGGCGGCGGTCACCGTGCCGCCTTCGCGGAAGGCCGGTTTCAGGCTGGCGATCTTGTCCAGCTTGGCCTTGGGCGGCTGTTCGTCATGCAACACGGTTTTCAGCTCTTTGCCGACGGTGACCTGTACCGGGACGATTTCGGCGGCAAAACTGCCGTGGGTGATGGCTTCCTGCGCACGTGTCAGGGAGGCAATCGCAAAGGCGTCCTGGGCTTGGCGGGTAAAGCCGTTGTGCTCGGCGCAGTCTTCGGCAAAGGTGCCCATCAGGCGGCCTTTGTCGTAGGCGTCTTCCAGACCGTCAAGGAACATGTGATCGAGTACCCGGCCATGGCCCATGCGATAGCCGCTGCGGGCGCGGTCGAGCAGGTACGGCGCGTTGGACATGCTCTCCATGCCGCCGGCAATCACCACATCGACGCTGCCGGCGCGCAACGCATCGTGGGCCAGAATCGTCGCTTGCATGCCGGAGCCGCACATCTTGTTGAGCGTGGTGCAGCGGGTGGATTTGTCCAGCCCGGCGCCCAACGCCGCTTGCCGAGCCGGTGCCTGGCCAAGGCCTGCGGGCAGTACGCAGCCAAACAACACTTCATCGACGGCGTCGTTGGCGATACCCGCTCGCTCGACGGCCGCACGAATCGCGGCGGCGCCCAGTTGCGGTGCGGTCAGGCCTTTGAGGTCGCCCTGGAACCCGCCCATGGGCGTGCGCACAGCGCTGACGATAACGATAGGATCGTTCATGAAGATGCCTCCTTACTTGGCAGCCATGCGCAAGGCGCCGTCTAGACGGATCACCTCGCCATTGAGCATGCTGTTTTCAATGATATGCCGCACCAGGGCCGCATATTCGGCGGGTTTGCCCAGGCGCGGCGGGAATGGCACGCCGGCGGCGAGGGAGTCGCGTACTTCCGGGGTCATGCCGGCCATCATCGGGGTTTCGAAAATGCCGGGGGCGATGGTCATCACCCGAATACCGAAACGTGCCAATTCACGTGCGGCCGGCAAGGTGAGGCTGGCAATCGCGCCCTTGGACGCGGCATACGCGGCTTGGCCGATCTGCCCGTCGAACGCCGCCACCGAGGCGGTATTGATGATGACACCGCGTTCGCCATCGGCATTCGCTT
Organism: Pseudomonas sp.; assembly: GCF_030147005.1. Taxonomy (GTDB): domain Bacteria; phylum Pseudomonadota; class Gammaproteobacteria; order Pseudomonadales; family Pseudomonadaceae; genus Aquipseudomonas. The sequence continues at coordinate 75,866 of NZ_JASLAW010000165.1, read as the reverse complement.
GTGTTTCAGCGATGGCCGCAGCGGCCAGGCGCAACAGGTTGAAGCTGCCGATCAGGTTGACGTTGATCACCTGAGCGAAGCTGGCCAGGGCATGCGGGCCATTCTTGCCGAGGATTTTTTCGCCACGCACCACACCGGCGCAGTTGACCAACCCATGCAAACCGCCAAAAGCGGCAACGGCGGCTTGCACAGCGGCTTCGGCCGCCGCTTCCTGGCTGATATCCGCCACGGCGCTGCGGGCGTTGTCGCCAAGCTGGCTGGCTTTGGCGGCGACGGCCTCGGCGTTGAGGTCCACCAGCATGACCTTGGCACCCGCCGCGACCAGCATCTCGGCAGTCGCCGCACCGAGGCCCGAAGCGCCGCCGCTGACCAGGAATACCTTGTTTTCAATCTGCATCACTGTTTCCTTTTATACGGATCACGCCACCGCCGCTTGGGCCTTGGCGATTTCCTGATTACGCAAAATAAAGCGTTGCAGCTTGCCGCTGGGGGTCTTGGGCAAGTCGCTGACGAATTCGATTTCTCGCGGATACGCATGGGCCGCCAGGCGCTGGCGCACATGCAGACGCAACTCTTCGGCCAGTTCCGGGGTGGCGCGGTATTGCTCGTTGATCACCACAAAGGCTTTCACCAGTTCGGTGCGCTCCGGGCAGGGCTTGCCGACCACGGCGGCTTCGATCACGGCCGGGTGTTCGACCAACGCGCTTTCCACGTCGAACGGCCCCACGCGGTAGCCGGAAGTGGTAATCACGTCATCACTGCGCCCGACAAAACTGATGCTGCCGTCCACGTTGAGCTCCACGGTGTCGCCACTGAGGTAGTACTTGCCGACAAAGGCTTTGGTTTTCACGCCGTCATACCCGGCGAACCAGCACATCGGTGATTGCTCGCGGTCGATGGCGAGAATGCCGGGCTGGCCGGCGGGCAATTCCTGGTGGTTGTCATCCAGTACCACGATGCGATGCCCGGGCGAGGCGAACCCCGCCGAGCCGACATGCACTGGATGTTCCAGGCCATGGTGATTGCACAGCACCATGCCCAGTTCGGTCTGCCCGTAGTGGTCGTGGATAGTCACGCCGAGATTTTCGGCGAACCAGCGAATCACCTCGGGGTTCAACGGTTCGCCGGCGCTGCTGACGATGCGCAACTTGCCCTTGATCGAGCGGGCGAACTGCTCGCCACCGGCAATCAACAGTCGGTACGCGGTGGGCGAACCGGTCAGGTTGGTGATGCCATATTTGTTGATCACCCGGCACGTGCTTTCCAGGGTGAACGGGCCATCGTAGAAGGTGATCGGATGGCCCATGGACAAAGGCCCGGTCACGCCGAAATAGATGCCATAGGCCCAGCCCGGATCAGCCACGTTCCAGAACGCGTCTTCCGGGCGCAGGTCCACCGCGTCGCGGGTGTAGCGCTGGAACGCGACAATCGCCTTGAGCGGCACCGACAAGGCTTTGGACGGCCCGGTGGTGCCGGAGGTGAACATCAACAGGAAGGGTTCATCAGCGCCCAGCAGCACGGGCTCGCAGACGTTGGAATAATGGGGCAGTTCGGCCCAGAAGCTGAAATCGCCGCGCACCAGGCCTTCGCCTTTGGCCCCGGTAACCGTCACGATGGTTGGGCAGCCATCCACCTCGGCGAGCTTGGGCCGGTTCACTGCATCGGTGACGACCAGGGCGGCGCCGGAACTGTTCAGGCGATGCTCAATGGCCTTGGGCCCGAATGCCGTAAACAATGGTTGATAGACTGCGCCGATACGCCAGGTGGCGAACACCACCACCAGCAACTCGGCCGTACGCGGCAACAGGCCGGCGACTTTGTCACCGCGCTTGACGCCCTGAGCCAGCAGGAAATTGGCAAAGCGTGAGGCCTGGTCTTGCAACTCGGTAAAGGTTGCCGTGGCGCTGCGCCCGTCCTTGCTTTCCCAGAACAGCGCGATACGCCCGGGCAGCGCGTGCCGGTCACAGCACTCCACGCAGGCGTTGAGCGCCTGCAGGTTGCCGGCCAGGGTGGCGTCGACGGTGTGCTGGTAATCGAACTCGGTGGTGGCGGCCAGATAATCACGCATCGCTTCAGTTCCTTGTGTGTTTTTGTTTTAAGGACACTTTCCAGGAGGTCAATCGCCCTCAAATAGTCGCTCTGGAGCATTGCCACCAGCAATGGTCAAAGCCGCCAACATGGCTGACTGGTTTGGCCAATCAGGTTTGACACTCGCCCTGCACTGGCCGAAGCTTGAGGCTTTGTACCCGTACCCTGCCTTCGGACACCCGCATGTCAAAGTCACGCCGTTACTCCATCATCGGCCTGTGCGCCCTGCTGTCGATCGTGTTGATCACCTGGTTGTTCTCCCGCTCCACGCCGGTGGCGGCGCCCCCGGCGATTGCCCATGGTTATTCCAAGGCCTTGAAGCAGGCACGCAATGGTGAGCCGGGCGCGGCGCGGGTGTTGTATCAACAGCTGGGGCGGCCGGACCTTTCACCTGAGCGGCGCGCTACGCTGCATGCCGAGTTGCCTAACTATCCCAGCCCCCAAGCGCTGAAACTGGCGGATAAAGACTTGGCCAATGAATCGCCCCTCGTGCGTGAAGCGGCGATCCACAGCATTGTCGGCCTGGTGCCGACCGGCCAGCGCACCTTGCTGCTCGGCCCGGTACTCGATGACCCCGAGCAGGAAGTGCGCTTTACCGCCGCCAACGCCCTGCTCGGCCTGTCGCCGGATACCCTGGGCCTGTATTTCGGCCCGCTGCAGCAAGTGCTCGACGAATTCGCGAAAACCCTCAAGGCCCAGCCCGAAACCGCCGAAGGCTGGATTCAACTGGCGCGCCTGTATATCCACAGCGCCCTGCTGCCGGATGCGCAAAATGCGCTGCAGCAGGCCATGCGGCTGCAACCGGACAACCTGCAGGCGGTGGTGGCGCAGATCGAGCTGCTGGATAAACAGGGCAAGACCGACGAGTCGCGCCAACTGCTGGCGCAGCAATTGGCGGCGCACCCGGAATCGGCCTACCTGCAACACGCCCTGGGCATGTGGCTGCTGCACCATGGCGAGCGCGCCTATGCCCTGCTTGGCCTGTCCAAAGCGGTGGAGCTTGAGCCGGACAACCAGGATTACCGTTTCGACCTGGCCACCACGCTGCACGACCAGGAGGAACTGGAGGCCGCTCAGCGGCAGTTGGAAGACATCGTCCAGCGCCACCCGGCCAACCGCAAAGCGCGCGTGCTGCTGGTCAATTACTGGAAAGAGAGCGGTCAATTGCAAAACGTCCAGGTGCTGCTGGCGCAGCTGGAGCAACAGAATCCGGACGACCCGGCGTTGCAGCAGGGGTTGTGACCACGCTCCAAAAACTTGTAAAAGTCGCCAGGTTTTCTACAAATCATTCAAAACGTTGAACCGCTACAAAGCGATAGGGTCAAGTGAATATGGCGCGCCCAACGGCGTGCCCTGAACTTGTACGTGACCTGAGGGCACTTCTTGTCTACATCAAATTCGCTTTTGAGTGAAAAGGCAGCCACCGGCATCGAAGGTCTTGATGACATTCTTTCCGGGGGGCTATCACGCAGCCACTTGTTTCTTCTGGAAGGCGAGCCTGGCACGGGTAAAACCACCGTCGCCCTGCACTTCTTGCAGGCGGGAGCGAAAAACGGTGAGAAATCGTTGTATATCACCTTGTCCGAAACCGAGCATGAACTGCGCCAAGGCGCGAAGTCTCATGGCTGGGACCTGGACGACAATATTCATATTTTCGAACTGACGCCGCCGGAAAGCCTGCTCAACGCCGAGCATCAGCAGAGCCTGCTGTACTCCTCCGACTTGGAACTGGGCGAAGCCACGCGGCAGATTTTTGAAGTGGTGGAACGGGTCAAGCCCACGCGCGTGGTGGTCGACAGTTTGTCGGAAATCCGCCTGCTGGCGCAAAGCTCCTTGCGCTATCGCCGCCAGATCCTGGCGATCAAGCACTACTTTGTGCGGTATGACGCCACTGTGCTGCTGCTCGACGACCTGACCACCGAATCCCTCGATAAAACCGTTCACAGCGTGGCCCATGGTGTGATTCGCCTTGAAGAGCTGACGCCCAACTATGGTGCCGAACGTCGCCGGGTGCGGGTGGTGAAGTACCGGGGCCAGAAGTACCGTGGTGGTTTTCATGACTTCACTATCATGGCCGACGGTGTGCATGTGTTCCCGCGCCTGGTGGCGGCCGAACATCGGGGCCGTTACACGCGCCAGACCATGAGCAGCGGCATCAACGAACTTGATGCCCTGATGGGCGGCGGCGTCGAGACCGGCTCCAGCAGCTTGATCCTTGGCCCCGCCGGCACCGGCAAATCGCTGATCTCAATGGTCTTCGCCGCCGCTGCCGTAGAACGTGGCGAAAAAGCCGCGCTGTTTATTTTTGACGAAGAGATGGGCCTGCTGTTCGAGCGCATGAAAAACATGGGCATCGACTTGGCTGCGCTGCAAGCCACCGGCAACCTGTTGATCGAACAGGTCGACGCGGCCGAACTGTCCCCTGGCGAATTCTCACACCGGGTACGCCGCTGCGTTGACGAAGGCGGCATCAAAACCGTGGTGATCGACAGTATCAACGGCTATCAGGCGTCCATGCCGGAAGAGAACGCGCTGATCCTGCATATGCACGAACTGCTGCTGTATCTCAACCGGCGTGGCGCTGCGACATTCATGACCGTCGCCCAGCATGGCCTGGTTGGCGACATGCAGACCCCGGTGGATATTACCTACCTGGCCGATACCGTGATCCTGCTGCGTTACTTCGAAGCACTGGGCAAGGTGCGCCGGGCCATTTCGGTGATCAAAAAACGCACCGGCACCCATGAATCGACGATTCGTGAGTACCGCATCAGCAGTCGCGGCATGACCGTCGGCGAACCTCTGGATAATTTCCAGGGCGTGCTGCGCGGCATTCCGATTTACATGGGCGCCGGTTCGCCTTTGCTCAAGGAAGAGGAAGTGTGACCCCCGTTTCTTTAGTCTTTGAACGCGCCATCATCCTCGCGCCGTTGGGGCGCGACAGCTCGTTGGCGCTGATGATGCTTAATGAGGCCGGCTACCATGGCATGGTTGCCGCCAGCCTGCCCGGCTTGTGCGAAGCGCTGGACGAGGGCGCTGGCCTGCTTATCATCGCGGCTGAAGCTTTGCGCGGCGTAGACATGGAGCCGTTGCTGGAGTATCTGCACCAGCAACCGGCCTGGTCTGACCTGCCCATCGTACTGATGACCCATCACGGCGGCAGCGAGCAAAACGTCTCATCGCACCTGAGCGGGCTATTGGGCAACGTTACTTTCCTTGAGCGCCCGTTCCACCCCGTGACCCTGATCAGCCTGGTGAGTACCGCCCTGCGCGGGCGACGACGGCAATATGAGGCGCGGGACCGCCTGATTGATCTGAGTGCCAGTGAACTGCGGCTGCAACGCACCCTGGAAACCCTCGAGCAGCAGGTGGAGGAACGTACCGCGCAATTGCGCAGCAACGAAGACGCCCTGCGCCAGTCGCAAAAAATGGAAGCCGTCGGCCAACTGACCGGCGGCATTGCCCATGACTTCAACAATATGCTGACCGGGATCATCGGTAGCCTCGAATTGCTGCGCCGGCGAGTGGCGCGGGGCAAGCTGGACGATCTCGACAGCCTGATTGACCTGGGTGTGACCTCGGCCAACCGTGCCGCCGGCCTCACCCACCGTCTGCTGGCGTTCTCGCGCAGACAGTCGCTGGACCCCAAACCCGTGGAGATCAATCAACTGGTCACCTCCATGGGCGAATTGCTGCAGCGCAGCATCAACGAAAGCATCTGCCTGCAAATGCGCCTCAGCGACTCCCTGTGGACGGCCGAAGCCGACCCGAATCAACTGGAAAGCGCCCTGCTCAACCTGGTGATCAACGCGCGTGATGCGATGCCCAGCGGCGGCAGCCTCACCGTGGAGACCACCAACCGCCACCTCGACAGCGTATTCACCGCCGCTTATGGCACCTTGAGCCCCGGCGATTACGTCGAGCTGAGCGTCAGCGACACCGGCTGCGGCATTCCGGAAAGCGTCATGGGACGGGTGTTCGACCCGTTCTTCACCACCAAGCCGATCGGCCAGGGCACCGGCCTGGGCTTGTCGATGATCTACGGGTTTGCCCGCCAATCCCGTGGGCATGTAACCCTGCACAGCGAAGTCGGCAAGGGCACGACCGTCAGTTTGTTCCTGCCGCGCTTTGTGGGAGAAGTCATCGCTGACGCCGTGGTTAACCCCGCCATGTTGCCGTTCGCCAATGAGGGCGAAACGGTGCTGATCGTTGAAGACGACCCGGCTGTACGCGTACTGGTGAGCGCGGTGCTCAAAGAGTTGGGCTATGCCTTTGTCGTGGCCGGCGACGCCAACACAGCAGTGCCCATCATCGAGTCCGAACAACGCATCGACCTGATGATCAGCGACGTCGGCCTGCCCGGCATGAACGGCCGGCAACTGGCGGAAATCGGGCGGCAGATCCGCCCCGGCCTCAAGGTGCTGTTTATCACCGGTTATGCCGAACACGCGGCAGTGCGCGGTGGCTTCCTGGACCCCGGGATGCAGTTGATCACCAAGCCGTTTACGTTTGATTTATTGACGGAAAAGGTACGGGAAATGATTCTGGCGTAATCGACCGTGGGGATGCGCTCTGAAAAAGACGCCTTCCTGTGCGGGCGATACGCCCCACGCTGCAACCAACTGTTACCAGCCCCCGACAAAAAAGATGGAATCGGTGTCTTTTTTTTTCCACGAAAAGCTTGCGCTCAACGGAAAAAATTCAAGAGCATCGGCTAGGAAAACTCCATCAATGATTAATGTGCCCCGCACGACGTTGCCATTCTCTGCTCCCATGACAGCAACGTTCCTGGAGCAGGTCGCGCAAGCGCTCTCTCCTTCTCCTTCCCCAACGGCTGACCCCTCGCTGGAGCCTGTTGCAGATGACAGCACCCAGTCTGCAGGGGACGCACAGTTGACCCGGCAGTACGCCAGCGCCTTACAAACGCCAGTGTTGTACAAACACAACTTGAATCCCAACAAGCTGACCCTCAATTCGATCCCGCCCGACTCCCACTTCGGCCAGTGGCGAACGCACCTTCACAACATTCTGGGCGGGCGAGCGATGAGGCATTGGGCAGCCGAGAAAAACATTGCCCTCCCCGCAAACCTCATGATTAACGCCTCTATGGGCACCCTCACTTCCAGGTCGGAGAACCAACTCAGGACGTCAGGCATTGATGACTTTCCAGGTTGGCCCTTGCTCATCAACGCTGCCCGAATGCTTACGCCCAATGGCGGCGTCGTCACAAGTGGTGAAAAAAACGCTGCGCAGCTGCTGGACATCAGCATGTTCTACGGCACGCCTGTTCCCTTCGATGCTTCCAAGAGCACGTCCAGCCAGGAAGCAACCATTCGAGCGTATGCCGATAAAATCCTGGAGGGGCCGGCACTTAGTTACGTGGATTCGCACAATCCGTCCAAGCAAGACTTGAGTTTTCAAAAGCTGCAGTTGGCCGATATGGAAGAACGGTTCGCCTTGGGTATGCAATTAGAAGGAAGTGTGGCGAGGCAGTTGGCAGCTTTATCGGGGCCCAACGCGTTCAGCACTGCCGAGCAACGCGCCGCCTTGTTTACCTCTGCCCAATTGGAAGTATTTAAAGAGACTCCGTTCTCTGTTGAACGCGGTTCATCCTATGTTCGAGAGCACGGCCTGAGCGATGGCGCGAACGTCAGCCTGCACCGCTACCTGCTTGATAAGGGAATACCGGTTCCCAGCAATCATGATGAATTGATGAGTGTGGCCGAAGCCTTGCGTGGCGCACCGCCGGTGAAGCCTCCCCTCGGCGATCTCGGCGGCGCGCTGTCATCGTCTGCACCGCTGAGCACCGAGGACCAGCGCAAGCTGCACTCGGCGATTCGTCATTACCTCAAAGACTCGTTAGACGATAACTTGTTTAAGTGCTGGACCCGCAATCTGAGCACCGTCGATGGCGACCCTCACCGTTTGCTCGCCGAAATTCTCGGTACCAGCCAGGCGCGATGGATGGGGCATATCGCCGAGGAACATTTGGGCAAGCTACCTTCGCGTGAATCTCTACAGGACTGGATGCTGGCGGCACTTCAACTTTCACTGGAGCAGAGCCCATCCCTGTTTTCGCCAAACTCGAAAAGAACAGAGTCCGCGGGCTTCGACTTCGCCCACGCGCAGCTATCGGGGCAGAGCGCATCAAGCATAAAAAGTCTGATGGCGGACCATTTAGTGCTTGTCAAAAAGGCCACGCCGCGCACCGCGCCTCTTGCCGTGGCGATCCTGTTGTCGCGCAAGGCCCCCCACCTGTTGGTCAGGGACATACCGGAACAAGTTAAATTTGGCTCCCACACATGGGTGAGCTTCAGCACGGCGGTGGCGCGCATTGAGGCGCAGGCGCCCGGTTCAACCAGCAAGATGACGTTTGCGCAGGTCATGCAGCGCGCCGATCAGATGCCGGTGTTTCCTGAAGAACGGCACGCTGCCCGGCACGCGCACGATGAGGCCCTGAAAGATTGGGGTGTCGCTAACGGCATCATCGAGTGGAACCGCGAAGACACGTATACCGATGCGCAGATGACGAAGGTGCGCGGTGCATTCAACGAGCAAGTGACTGAGTTGAATGCGGCCTCCACTGCCTTCGCGACGCAAATGCCCGAGTTTCAAAAAATGGGGCTGAAAAAATTACAGCAGATGATGCCGCACTTATCGCTGGAAGACCTTCAAGAAAAATATATAACCCGTGATACGGCCCACCACGACTCGCCCGGTCCTTATTCGGTATTGGATCTATACCTGACCAACAGGCTTCGCCCGACCGACCTGGAATGGAGAGCCAGCCATCACAAAATAAGTTTGCCCGCTATTCGCGCGACATTGAGCACACAGCAATCGTCACTGTCCGAACTGAAAGCTGATTTCGAGCGCGCGTTTCATACGTTTGTCGATAACTATGAGACGGCCATCGCCACGCAAACCAAAAACTTAATTTCATCCCTGCCGCTCGCTGATCGAGAAATCATTGAATACGGAGCGTTGGCCGTTGCCAAGGAAGTCCTGGTTGTCAGCCACTCCTTTACAGGGGTAATAACGAATTACCCAAGGAGTGAATCAAAGTTGATTTTGCATAGCGTGCATAACGACAAAGTGCACGTTTATGAGGTGGATTATTACAACAACACGGTCCGAAAGCGTGAAGATTTAAGTGGCCTCACACCGGGTTCCCAAAAAGTGAAGTTCGGTAAACAGGCCCTTCAGCTTTTACCGGTCACGCCCGCAGGTACCTATACAGAAAATCTGCTCAATGAACACGGGAAAAAGCGAATCCCTGAAAGCTATTTCAGCGAAAGAACACGCTATATCGCTGACGCCAAATTGAAAATAGCCGATATGGGATCGTACAAAAAAATGGCTGAGGGCCTGACGACATTCGATACGGAAGTCTCTATCAATAAAAAAGTCGGTGAGTTCTTTCTAAATCTGGTCCCCCTTTACTCCGCCGTCACTCACTTTACGAAGGGCAATATCGGCGCCGGTATCGTTGACTTGGCGCTGGATGGGCTGGGCTTTTTCGTTGGCTTTGGCGCTGCAGCCAAAGGCGCCAAAGCCCTTAAGGCAGGCGCATCCACGTTCAGGCATGCGGCACGTGGCGTGAAGATCCTGGGGCGTGCAACCCTCAGCGCAGTCAATCCCTTGGACGGCGTCGGTGCGCTGTTGGGTGCCGTGGGAGCCGGCGGTAAACAACTCGCTTCCCACGGCGCCAGACAGTTCACCGAATGGGCCATGGCGGGAGCCTATAAGTATGATTTGCTGAAAAAGGTCTTCGGTAACTTTGATGCCGGAGCAATAGGCACCGCCAAAATCAACGGAGAAATCGCGGAAGTTGCCGCCGTCACATGGAATGCAAAATGGTACGCCTTGGACCCATTCACCATGAAGCCCCACGGTTTGCCTCTGAACGACTTCCTGCCTTCGCCTCGATTAGAGGCAGAGGCCCTCGGAAAATGGAACACCGCCAGTGATCCTGTGAGCAAAATCAGCGACGACGTTATTAACAAGTGGAACAAAATCATCACCCATCATCGAAGCAAAATCGAATTTGACAACGGTTATCGTATTGGCGACGTCGACACCGTTCCTAGATTATCGAGTGCCAAAAAGCGCGCAGACTTTATGAAGTTGGCTGCCAAGCCCGGCCTCAGCAGTGAGCAACTGGGTGTCATTGTCAGAAAATTTGATGAGTATGCCTACACGTTTGGTAAGCGCAGTGCGTTCAGGTTCGTTGATAACATAGAACCTCGCTTCGGCAGCGTGGTGCCGATGCCGCAAGTCTCTTACATTGGCATGACATCGCAACTCTCTGATGGACAGTGTGCCGCCATTTCTCGACTCATGGCCACGGCGATGGAAGAAGGAAAGGACCTCACGCTCATCCGGAACATGTACACCGCAGCGGCCTTTCCGGCAGATCCTGCCTGTAGGCGATTCATCGAAAAGCTGAATAAACTCCAACTCAAGATTCAAACGCCTACCGCGTTCTACGCTACAAAAAAAGCTGAGCTGCTCTCTTATCAAGACATAGTAAAAAAACTGGACGGTTTCACGTCCACGCGCTCAATCATGATCGACTCGCCAGGCCATGCGATTGCGGCTGGCGTGAAAATAGAAGACGGCAAAAAAACATTCTGGTTTAACGAGCCCAATTACGGTCTGGCGACATTTGACGATGCGGACTTAATGACGCGCGGCCTCGACAAGCACTTCCGCGATAAAAAGTTGGATGTTCAGTATAAGACTCACGGCACGGACCGCACCAAGTTGGAGTTCAAAGTCTTCGATCACGACAATGAATGGAGGAAAGTAAACAGCGTGTTCGACTCAGAATTCAATGATCTATACAAAACCCCGCTAACGCCTTCAGGACAACCCATCAGCATTTCCCACCGAGAGCTGGCGCAGACGTGGGAAAAGCTGCACCTGAACCCTGATAACCAAGCGTTCCTCTGCTACGACGCATCCCTGCGTGTGGCGCAAGCAGAGAAAACTATCTCACCCAAGGCATTCGACGTTGTCATGGCTGCCATAGACTTGAAAGGGACCAGCAATTATTCATCCCGTTACCTGGAACTCATGGACATCAAGCCCGGTAGCCAGAAAGCCCTTTTCAACCCTGAAGATATTACTGAATCCGGATTTCTCAATTTCAAGCATGCGCACAAGGACGGCGAGTTTGGCCATACGGTTTATATTCAAAAAACCAACAACAATGAGTTATACCTGTTCAATACCAATAGTTACTCGCTGGATGCAGCGATGCTGAGTAACAACAACCCTTTTCAAATCCACGGCGGACTGACCGTCTACAATATCACCGGTGATAAACATAAAGGCCTTCAAGATTTCCTGAATGGCTTTGGCGGTGATACGCCTTGGGAATTTGCCTTCACCCCCGCCAGCACACTCAACGCTAATATAAAGAAACTTACGACCTGATCGGATGAGATACGTGGCGCCCCCACTCCGGGCGGCGCTACCTCAGGCCAACAACCGCTGGATATGCTCCTGCAGCGTATCCAGATCGAACGGCTTGGCCAGAATCGGTGCATTGCGCGTGATAGGGCTGTTGCAGTCGAGGATTTCCTGCGGGTATCCACTGATAAAGATCACTTTCAATTCCGGCCTCACTTTGAGCGCCGGCTCGGCGATTTGCACGCCGGAAATGCCGCCGGGCAGGCGGTAATCCGTGACCATCAAGTCCAGATGCGGCTTGGTCGCGAGGATTTCAAAGGCCTCTTTTCCATTGACCGCCTTTAACACCCGATAACCCAGGCCAGCCAGGTATTCACCCAGCACAAACATAATGGATTCGTCGTCCTCGACGATCAGTACGACATCTTGTGCATCTTCACTCATGGGAAGCCTTCGTCCAGTCAGTAGCTGGTGTTACGACCATCGGGTCACGTAGAGGTTGCGTCCAGGTGACGATTGATTTCATGCCGTCGCCTGAAGCGGCAGACAGACCCGAAACAGCGCGCCCTCGCCTATCCGGCTTTCAACTTCAATGGTACCGCCATGGGCTGCGACGATCTGTTCGGAGATGAACAGCCCCAGGCCCAGGCCGGCTGCCGCATGGTTGACGGAAACCCGCTCGAACTGCTGGAAAATGCGCTTCTGGTTCTCCTCGCTGATGCCAATGCCGTGGTCGCGCACTTCCACGCAGGCCTCGCCATGTTTTGCATACACCCGCACTTCAACCGGGCTCTTGGCGCCGTAGCGCAAAGCGTTGGTCAGCAGGTTGGTGACCACCTGCTCGATACGAAACTCATCCCAATGGCCTTCCACCGATTCGTCGGCTACCAGGTGCATCGATGATTCGGCGGCGGCCACCTGCGGCTCGAAGTTATGCACCAGGTTGCGCACCAGTTGGGTCAGATCGAAGCGCGCCGGGCGTATCGACAGCTTGCCGGTGCGGATACGCGACACGTCGAGCATGTCCTCGATCAGACGGATCAGGCTCTTGATCTGGCGCTCGTCGCGGTCGACCATCGCGTGCATCTTGTCCAGGGTAAACGCCGCAGCGTTGTCTCGGGCCAGGTGCATCTTGCGCAGCTGGGTTTCCAGGATCAGCCCGTTGAGCGGGGTGCGCACTTCGTGGGCGACGATCGACATGAAGTCATCGCGCATGCGCACAGCCTGCTCCAGCTCGGCCTGGGTAGCCTGCAGACGCGTCAGCAGCAGTTCTTGCTCGCGGCGGCTGCGCTCCAGGGCTTCGACCTGCTGCTTCATCGCCTTGCTCTGGCGATACAGGTCTACGAATACATTGACCTTGCTCTTCACCGCGTGGATATCCAGCGGCTTGTGCAGGAAGTCCACCGCGCCGCTTTCATAACCCTTGAAGGCGTAATTGAGTTCGCGGCCGGCGGCGCTGACGAACACGATCGGGATGTTCTTGGTCTTTTCGGTGCCGCGCATCAGTTCGGCCAGTTCGAAACCGTTCATGCCAGGCATCTGCACGTCGAGGATCGCCATCGCGAATTCATGTTCCAGCAACAGGGACAACGCCTCGTCGGCACTCAATGCTTTGTATACCTGGCGGTCTTCGCGCTTGATCAGCGCCTCGAGGGCCAGCAGGTTTTCCGGCAGATCGTCGACGATCAGCAGTTTGGCCTGGACAGTACTTAACATGGGGAGGGTTCCAGGGAAGCCAGCAATGAGCCAATCTGGCTCAAGGAAAGAATATGGTCGGGTGTGTGCAGCGCCAGGGCTGCCAGGGGCATTACCGCAATTCGGGCCTCGGCGGGGTCTTGTACCAGGGTGGTGCCGCCTGATTGCTTGACGTGGGCCAGCCCGCGCGCGCCGTCCTGGTTGGCGCCGGTCAGCAGGATCGCCAGCAGGCCTCGCCCGTAGGCATCGGCAGCCGAAGCGAAAAGAAAATCGATGGCCGGCCGGGAATGGTGCACGCGGTCCTCCTGGCTCAGGGACAGGCTGCGGTCGTGTTCCACCGAGAGATGATAGCCGGGGCCTGCGAAATACAAGGTACCCGCCTCGATCGACTCCTTGTCCCGCGCTTCCTTCACCGGAATGCGCAAGCGCCGCGCGAAGACCTCGGCCAACTGGCTGCGACGTTCATCCGGCAGGTGCAGCACGGCAATGATCGGCAGCGCGAACGTCTCCGGCAAACCGCCAAAAATGCTCAGCAACGCCTCTACGCCGCCGGCGGAGGCGCCGACGACGATGGCTTCAATCCCGACAATCGGGGTGATTGCAGCGTCGCTCATAATTTGCGGTAGATCCGTTCCTGTTTGACCAAGGGTTCGAACTGCTTGCTGTAAGCCGAAAAATCCAGGGTTTCCTTGCTGCCCAGCACGAGGAAGCCGCGATGACACAGCGACTCATGAAACAACCCGAACGCCCTGTCCTGCAAGTTTTTATTGAAGTAAATCAATACGTTACGACATGAAATTAATTGAGTTTCCGAGAATACGCTATCGGTCGCCAGGCTATGGTCGGCGAACGTCACGTTCTCGCGCAGCGTCTTGTCGAAGATCGCATTATCGTAAGCCGCCGTGTAGTAGTCGGCAAATGAACGCTGGCCACCGGCCTGCTGATAGTTGGCCGTGTAGGCGCGCACGTTTTCCAGAGAGAAGATGCCCTGCTTGGCTTTGTCCAGCGAGGCTGGGTTGATGTCGGTGGCGTAGATGATGGTGCGTTCGAGCAAGCCTTCTTCGCGCAGCAGGATCGCCATGGAGTACACCTCCTCGCCGGTGCTGCATCCGGCGATCCAGATCTTGATCGACGGGTAGGTCTTGAGCAGCGGCACCACTTCCCGGCGAATCGCGAGAAAGTGCGACGGGTCGCGAAACATCTCGCTCACCGGGATGGTCAGGAACTGCAGCAATTGCATGAACGCGGCCGGGTCGTGCAGCACCCGCTCCTGCAACGCGGAAATGGTCGCGCAGTCGAACTGGCGCAAGGCATGGGCCACGCGCCGTTTGACCGACGCACCGGAGTAGTCGCGAAAGTCGTAGCTGTACTTGAGGTAAATCGCCTCGATCAACAGGCGCAGCTCAATGTCGCTGCTTTTATCCAAGAAACTTCGCTCCACTTAAATGCGTTCCATCTTGGGTAACCATACGCGAATCAACGAGAACAGACGGTCCAGATCAATGGGTTTGGCCAGGTAATCGTTGGAGCCTGCCGCCAGGCAACGCTCCTGGTCATCTTTCATGGCCTTGGCCGTGACGGCGATGATCGGCAGCTTTTTCCAGCGCGGGTCCTGACGGATCAGGGCGGTCGCTTCGTAGCCGTCCATCTCCGGCATCATCACGTCCATCAGCACCAGATCGATATCGTCGACCTCATTGAGCTTGTCGATGGCTTCACGGCCGTTGCGCCCGATCACCACCACGGCGCCTTTATGTTCCAGGGCACTGGTCAGGGCAAAAATGTTGCGTACATCGTCATCCACCAACAGGATCTTGCGCCCTTCGAACACCTTGTCACGGCTGCGCGCGGTCTTGAGCATCTTCTGGCGGTCATGGGACAGCTGGGATTCGACTTTGTGCAGAAAGAGTGTGACTTCATCGAGCAGGCGCTCCGGAGAGCGGGCGCCCTTGATGATGATCGAGCGCGAATACTTGCGCAGTTCGGCCTCTTCGTCCCGTGTGAGGTTGCGCCCGGTGTAGACGATCACCGGCGGGAACGAGCAGATATCCTCGGTGGCCATGCGCTTGAGCAGCTCGTTGCCGAGCATGTCCGGCAGCTTGAGGTCGATGATCATGCAGTCGTAGACGTTGGTGCGCAGCAGGTCCAGCGCAGCCTGGGCGTAGCCGACGTCTGTGATTTCGATGTCATCGTCACCGATCAGGCGGGCAATGCTGTCGCGCTGCAGGTCGTCATCTTCCACCAGCAGCACGCGTTTGACCTTTTGCGTCAGCTTGGCTTCCAGGCGCGCGAACACGTCCTTGAGCTCTTCACGGGTGGTGGGTTTTACCGCGTAACCGATGGCGCCCATGTGCATGGCGGCTTCGACGCGGTCTTCCACGGAAATCACATGCACCGGGATGTGCCGGGTACTGGCGTGCGCTTTGAGACGCTGCAGCACCGTCAGCCCGGAATGATCCGGCAGGCGCATGTCCAGCAGGATCGCATCAGGGATGAACGCTTCGGCGAGGCTGTAGCCTTCGTCGGCACCGTGGGCGACCAGGCAGTTGTAGCCCAGCTCATGGGCCAGGTCGAAGAGGATGCGGGCAAAATTCGGTTCATCTTCCACCACCAGGATGCAGCGCGTGGCGAATGGCGCTTTGTCACGGTCATCGGCAAAGCGTGGGATCTGCTCGGCGTCGGCCACCGGCAGCGGCAAAGCCTTGACTGGCTCGGGCGCCGGTACCGCCACGGCTTGGCGTGGCGGCTCGATCGGCGCGGCATCTTCGGCACGTTCGACGTACTGTTCCGGCAATACCAGGGTGAAAACGCTGCCCTTGCCCGGTTCACTGGTCACGCTGATGTAGCCACCCAGCAAGGTCGCCAGGTCACGGGAAATCGACAGGCCCAGACCGGTACCGCCGTAACGGCGATTGGTGGTGCCATCCGCCTGGCGGAAGGCTTCGAAGATGCTTTCCTGTTGATCCTGTGCGATACCGATGCCCGAGTCGCGCACGGTAAAGGCAATGCCCTCCCCCGGCGCGCGGGACACCGACAGGCTGACTTGGCCCTGTTCGGTGAACTTGATGGCGTTGGACAGCAGGTTCTTGAGGATCTGCTCCAGACGCTGGCGATCGGTGAACAGCAGTGACGGTGAGCCTTCCAGCATCTCGATCTGGAAGCCCAGATTGCGATCCTTGGCCAGCGGCTCGAACATGCCGCGCAGGCCATCCACCAGGCGCTCGACGCTGGAATTTTCCGGGCGTACTTCCAACTTGCCGGCTTCTACCTTGGAAATATCCAGGATGTCGTTGATCAGGTTGAGCAGGTCATTGCCGGCCGAATAGATCGACTCGGCAAATTTGACTTGTTCGGCACTGAGGTTTTCCTGGGGGTTCTCGGCCAACAATTTGGCCAGAATCAGCGAACTGTTCAGCGGCGTGCGCAGCTCGTGGGACATGTTGGCGAGGAATTCGGATTTGTACTTGCTGGAGCGCTGCAGCTCATCGGCGCGGTCTTCCAGTTCCAGCTGAACCTTGTTGAGTTCGACATTCTTGCGGTCCATGGCGTCGCGCTGTTCGGCCAGGGTCTGGGTCTGTTCGGCCAGTTGCTCGTTGGTCTGCTCAAGCTCGGCCTGCTGGGTTTCCAGGTGCGCCTGGGACTCCTTGAGGATACGTGACTGTTCCTCCAGCTCTTCGTTGGCGGTCTTGAGTTCTTCCTGCTGCACTTGCAGCTCTTCGTTGAGCTGCTGGGTCTCGGCCAGTACTTCCTGCAGACGCTGACGATAACGCGCGGCCTCTATGGAGGTGCCGATGTTGCCGGCGATCAACTCCAGCAGCTCGACATCGCGCTCTTCCAGCGGGCGCAGGAAACCCAGTTCGATCACGCCATTGACACGGTCGTCGTCGCTGGTCGGCACCACCAGTACGCTGCGGGGGGCGCCCTCGCCGAGCCCCGAGCTGACCTTGAAGTAATCCACCGGCACGTCGTCCAGACGGATCAGGCGGTCGAGTTGGGCGGCCTGCCCCACAATGCCTTCGTCGCTGTAGATCGCTTGTTCCAGCTGCGCCTGTTCGCGGGAGAAGCCATACGTGGCCACCCGGCGCAGGCCGCCGTGTTCTTCGCGCACATACAACGCCGCAACAGCGGACCCCATGTATTGAGCAAAGAATTGCAGGATGTTGCGGCCCAACAGGTTCAAGGTCAGTTGGCCCAGCACTTGTTCGGCCAGTTCAGTTTGGCCGTTGCGCAGCCAGGCCTGGCGCTCCAGGCGTTGCGCGATCTTCTGTTGTGACGCGAGGTTTGCGCTGTAGCTGCTTGAAAGTGCGAGTAAATTTTTTCTTCCCACATAGGCCAGAAAGCCACTGAGCCCGAGTACGAACGCCAGGTACAGCGAAACGCTGATCACCGTGGTGCGGGTCACTTCGTCATTGCGGGCAATGCGGAACTGCTGCTCCATCGCGACCGCGTCGTCGTATTCCTTGCGGATCTCGTCGGTCAGGCGCTTGCCTCGGCCCGCTTTGACGGCGCCACGGTAATCGCCGCTGCTGCGCTGCAGCTCAATCATCGACTGCGAGTACTTGTTCCATTCCACCTGCAGCGCTTCGAGGCGCTTGAGGCGGTCGACCTGCTGTGGGTTGTCGGCCACCAGTTCCTGCAAGTTGCGCAGGTCGGCAATGATGCGCGGCTTGGCCACTTCATAAGGGTCGAGGAAATGTTCGTCGCCGGTAATCAGGAAGCCGCGCATGCCGGTTTCCAGGTCGACCGTCAGTTTGGACGACTCATTGAGGTTGTTGAGCACCCGGTCGGTGTGCTCCACCCACCGGATCACCGACAGCAGGTAGGTGATCAGCACAACGAAAAATACCGCGCTGAGCACACCCACGCCCAATGGCAGGGCCACGTTACGGCTCAGGAGTTTACGGAAGCTCTTTTCATCAACTGACGACGCGGGAGTCATGGGCATGCCTTGGCCAAGTGCGGAAAAACCGGGAGTTTGCCCCAAAGTGACGACCAAAACCATTTTTCTGCAATCGTTTTGTACAGATTCCTACAACAGAACAGGCTATTCTGCCTGGATGTTTGCATCGCATTGTTTTAAGGCAATGGGAACTTGTGGACGGCCGCTGCTTACTCAAGTAGATGCCTGTCAGAATCGCCAGCGCTAAAACCTCGTCTTTTTCAGGAAAGCCTTCTATGCCCGCAGTTACCTCCACCATCCTTGTTGTCGAAGACGACGCTATCGTGCGCATGCTGATCGTCGATGTGCTTGAGGAGTTGGAGTTCAATGTACTCGAGGCCGCAGATGCCGAAGAGGCGCTGAGATTCGTCAAAACCGAAGACACGGTGATCGACCTGTTGATGACCGACGTCGGCCTGCCTGATATGGACGGTAAGCAACTGGCCGCCAAAGTGCGCGAGTTGCGCCCTGCCTTGCCCATCCTGTTCGCCAGCGGCTATGCCGAGAACATGGACGTGCCCGCCGGTATGCAGGTGATTGGCAAGCCATTCTCGATCGATCAGCTGCGCGATAAAGTCAAATCGATGTTGCCCAAGTAATCCATTGTCCTTTCGCGGGTTTTAACGTGACGTTCGGGAAATAAAACAGGAAACTCATCGCCTTAATCTCCCCCCGTCAGTCAAAGAACTCTGGAAGGACGCAACAACATGATTGGACAACCTGCGCGCCTGGTGTTGGCGAGCCTCTCGATACTCCTGAGCACCGGCGCCTGGGCCGACTTCACGGCAACCCCGACTGAAGCCCGCGCTATCGCCAAGGAAGCCTATCTATACGGCTACCCCGTGGTGCAGATGTACAAGACGCTCTACACCCAGGCCGTTGATAAAGGCGGTGCCAACTACAAGGCCGCGTTCAATCACCTGGGCAACACCGCGCAGGTCTTCACCCCCAAGGACACTGCGTTCGCCACACCGAACTCGGACACGCCCTACTCCTTTGTCTGGATGGACCTGCGCAAGGAACCCCTGGTACTGACCCTGCCCAGGATCGAAGACAACCGCTACTACTCGGTGCAGTTGATCGACCTCTATACCCAGAACATCGCCTACCTGGGCACGCGCAGCACCGGCAATAACGGCGGTCACTACATGATTGCAGGTCCCGACTGGAAGGGTCAGCAGCCGGTCGACATCGACCGCGTGGTCTACAGCGAAAGCAATATCGCCTATGCGCTGTACCGCACACAGCTGTTCGATGAAAAAGACCTGGGCAAGGTCAAGCAAATCCAGAGCGGCTACAAGGTGCAGCCGCTGAGCAGCTACGTGAAACAAGCGGCACCGGCCAACGTGCCGAAGATCGAATGGCCCAAGCCGACGGCGAACATGAGCGACAGCCCGCAAGTGTTCCGCTACTTGAACTTCATGCTGGCCTTTGCTGCGCCGCAGGACAGTGAAAAAGACCTTCTGGCACGCTTCGCCAAAATCGGCATCGCCCCCGGCGCGCCCTTCAAGCTGAACCAGCTGAGCGCCGAACAGCGCAAAGCGTTGGAAGATGGGATTGCCGACGGCAAGGCTGAATTCGCCACCTTCAAGAAAGACAAGATCGACACCCATCAAGTCTCCAGCGGGGAGCTGTACGGTAGCCGTGACCGCCTGAAAAACAATTACCTGTATCGGTATGCCGGCGCCAACGTGGGTATTTTCGGCAACTCTACCGACGAAGCCGCCTACTTCACCTACTTCGATGACAGCGAAGGCAAACCGGCCAACGGCGCACGCCGCAGCTACACCGTACACTTTGCCAAGGACCAGCTGCCGCCGGCCGATGCGTTCTGGTCGCTGACGATGTACGACGCCAAGACCAAACTGCTGGTGCCCAACCACAAGAAACGCTACCTGATCAGCTCGCGCATGTTGCCTGGCCTCAAGCGGGACGCCGACGGTGGCCTGACCCTGGCGCTGCAGCACCATGAGCCGCCCAAGGCCGAACAGAGCAACTGGCTGCCCGCTCCGACCGGGCCGTTCTTCGCAGTGTTGCGTATTTACTTGCCCAAGCCTGAAGTCACTAACGGCCAATGGACGTTGCCACCCCTGACGCCGCTCAAGTAATACCGCCGGGAATGAATGCGCGGCGGGTGAAGGCTGACATCGGCCTCCCGCCGCGCCTTGCAGGCGCCTGTGCTATTTGAGCTTCAGGTACGACTGATGCAGGTCGGACGCCCACCCATCGATGACGCTTTTTACATCATCAGCCTTCATGACCTGGGTGTCGTTTGCCAACGACTTTCCGGTGCCTTTGCGCACCACTTGGGCAATCACTTGTCCGTTGGCGCCATCGAGGAACTGCGCCTCCGTGGCCAAGGTGGTGTCCTGGTCACGAATTCCGGTGCCGGTACTCACCGCCGCCGCGACCAACGCAACAGGAATGAATTCGTAAGGCTTGAGACCTTGGGTTCTGCTGCCGACGGCCGTAATCGCCGCGCGCACCACCATCACCCCAGGGCCCGGACCATTGGCCAGCGGCAGTGATTTGCCCATTTCGCGCTTGAGCGCCTGGTGGTAATAGTCGTTGATGCCGCGCAGGGTGTTGTCTGGAATCCGGGAGGTGGCTTGAGGCTTGGGGTAGAACTGCGTGGGTTCGATGTACACCGCGCGGTAGCGGTCAAGGTTCAGTTTGGGATCGATCCAGCGCATCACTTCGGCCCCGGAAGGTGACCTGGCTTCCTTAAGGCGGCTGTAGTCCGACAGAAAGCCCGAATATTCATCCGGTTGCGTGACCTTGCTGGCGCAACCCGCCGCCATGCCGATCGAGGCAATGCACAGCGTGCTGACCATAAGCCTGATTTTCATCATTGCAGCTCCCCATCGATAGATTGAGCTGTAGGTATAGCCAATCCTGGGAAACCAGGGCGCCTATTTAGCCTTGAGCCATCGGGAGCCGAAGCCTCAGGTTGTCGTGCTGCGTTGAAACAGACTTTACCTGCGACGTCGACCCGGCGATGACTTAGCGTGTTCTACAGCGAGCGCAGGCGCCATAGCGTGATGGCGACAACGGGGCTCCATCCGGCGTTCGAGGTGTGTTTTTGAAGACAGATGTACTGCTTATTCTCGTATTCCACCCCATCACCCACTTCATAAGAGTGGCTGTTGGGGCTCCAGGCCGGGTACTCGGGCTCGGGCGGTACGATGATCTCCCCTTCAGTACGTTGATCCAGCCGATTACTGGCAGATGACCTGCGGCCTTCGGCATCCACAGCCACCACGGTGTAGCTATAGAGTGTGCCCTCCTGAAGACCCTCATCGACAAAACTCAACGCTGTCGTGCGTGTGATCCTCTCTGTTGCGCGAAATAACTCATAGTTGAGGTCAGCGCCTCCCGTTCCAGGCTGCAACCAACTCAGCGCGATGGAGGTTTTGGTCACCTCCAGCGCATGTAGTTGCCGGGGTGCCGAAGGTCCAGGTACACCGCCACCGCCATGGATCAAGCTCTTGTAGGAGGTCAGGAACCCCCAGTTGTAGTCAACCCCGTGCTTGTCTTTCCCGGCGTCCCAGTCTACGGACCAGGTCATCAGCCCCTTGATGGATAGGCCCTCGTCGTCCAGACGTTTGAAGGCGTTATAGGTGTCCTGGGGGGAAATGACAAATCCGGTGGCGGCCGCATTGGTGTTGGCAGGAAGGCCAATCACGAACTTTTGCGGCGGGATATGAATGAATCCACGCGACCCCGTTACGATCGAGTGCGTCAGGTAGTAGAGGAAGTCTTCCTTGCGCGCGTCATCATTCTGCCCCAGCCAGGAGGGGTCCAGTTCCGGTACAGAGACTCCATCGCCGCCCTGGTTATAGTATTGGGGCGCGATAAAGTCATAGACGCCCTCCAGCCCGACGATATAGGGCGCGTATTCGCGGCCCAGGTTCAAGTAGGGAAACTCCGGCGCCATGCTGATGATGAAATGCAGGCCTGATTTTTCATAATGCTCGCGCACCAGCTTGAGCGCCAAGGGGATCACTGTCCGATTGTCCCCCGCAGTAATGGCCGCCTGCTCAAGGTCGATGTCCAATCCATCGAACCCATATGACTCGACCAGGCGAATGATTTCGTTCGCCAGCGCGTGTTCCTGGCCCGCATACAACACAATTTCGGCGTCCGCTCCACCTAAGGAGATCAGGACCGCCCGCCCCTCTTTGTTGAGCACACCCACCTGCCGCCGGAACTCCGCATCGCTGTAGCCTGCAGGCGAGAAGGTAGGAATTCCATGGCCCTTCATAAATGCCACGGCCACTACGTTGTACTCCTTCGGCACCGCCTCCAATGGCATATTGGTCGACTGGCCGAATTGATATCCGTTGCCGGGCTCAGACGGCCAGTTGTGCCAGAAACCCATTAAAATCCTCTTGCCCTCGATACTCGGCATCAAGGATGCATCGTCTCGCGGCGACTTTGGTGCGGGGAATTTGAACGGTTTCATGGCGGTCTCCTCGGCGAAATAAGTCCGAGGAGTAAATATCAGAATGGAATCGGCGAATACTGTCAGGATTCACGGGTGGATAGATGATCAGTAATGCGCTGTGTCGAGTTCTCAGCCGCGTTCGCGGGGGATCAGGCTCTGCAACTGCGCAGCCAGGAAATTGGCGTCGAAGCCGAAGGTGTCAGGGTCCTTCAGGCCATTGGTCTTCTTCCAGCGCCAATCGTTATTGTCCGCGGGCAGTACCAGCGATACGCTGCCGTGCCGGGCCGCGGTCAAGCCCATTACCGCCACGCAAATATAACCGTCCGCCCCCATCACGTCCGGTACGAACTCCACGTTTTTACCGGTGATCAGCACCGTCAACTTTTCGGTCTTGAAGGTCGAGGTTTCCACCGGCACGCTTGGGCCACTGGCGACATAGGCTTGCCGGCGCACCTCCAGCAAACCGGCGCTCTTGACCGGCTCCAGCCACTGCTCGATCTGATCGAACAACTCGCCAAGCTTGCGTGCCCAACGCGTGGACTGCACATCGAATTGCTGTTTTTTATGCGCTTCGCTCTCGGCGTAATGACGAAGCATCTCGCCCAGTTGCTGTACATCGTCCATGCGGAATTCCTTGAGTGAGCCAGGTTGCGAACCCCGATCATGGCAGATGCGGCGGTTTGGCGTACGGGTTAAAGGTGATTGCGAATCAGCGCGGCACCTGTCGGCGGATCAACCCAAGCCCCCCGGGCTGAACTGCTCCGGTGAATTGGCCGGCAACTGCTTGTGACTAACGTGCTTTGGGTGGTTAAGGTGAAGCCATATTCCTTTGTCCGGAGCATCGCATGCGCACCATCGGCCTTATCGGCGGCATGAGCTGGGAGTCCAGTAGCGAGTATTACCGCATCATCAACCAGTGCGTACGCGACCAGCTCGGCCCGCTGCGTTCGGCGCCGCTGTTGATGTACAGCGTGGACTTCGGCCCGGTGGAACAAGCCCAGCACGCCGGGCGTTGGGACGATGCCGCGCTGATCCTGGAAGACGCCGCGCGCCGTTTGCAGGCCGGCGGCGCCGAGTGTGTGGTGTTGTGTACCAACACCATGCATCGGGTGGCGCCGCAGATTGAGGCGGCGGTGGCGATTCCCTTCCTGCATATCGCCGATGCGGCTGCGGCTGCCGCCCTGCAGGCTGGCACGCTCACCGTGGGTTTACTGGGCACTGCATTCACCATGGAACAGGATTTCCTCACGTCCCGTCTGGTTGCTCAGGGCCTTACCGTGCTGGTACCGAACGCGGATGAACGCAAGGAGGTGCACCGGATCATTTATGAGGAGTTGTGTGTGGGGGTGATCAGCGCCGAATCACGCGCCATTTACCAACGGGTGATCGAGTCCCTGGCCGCGCGCGGCGCCCAGGCGGTGATCCTTGGTTGTACGGAAATCAGCCTGCTGATAAAACCCGAGCACAGCGGCCTGCCGCTGCTGGACACCACCGAGCTGCATGCGCGGGCTGCGGTGGCGTTTGCGCTGGAGGATTAAACCGGCTTGCGCAGGCGCGCCATGCTCAGGGTGTCGACGAACACACCGTCACGCAGGGCGTAATCGCGCAAGCGGCCTTCGACTTCGAAGCCGAATTTACGATACAGGTTGTGCGCCGCCTCGTTGTCGGCGAACACCGTGAGTTCCACCCGGCGCAGGTTCATCCAGTTGTCGGCCACGTCCAGCGCGGCCGTCAGCAGCTTCGAACCGATGCCCTTGCCTTGCCACGCCGTCGCCACCCCCATGCCGAACGATCCCACATGCGCCTGGCGCACACGCATGTACTGCTCCAGCCCCAATTGGCCCACCACTTCGCCGCCGTGCAGCGCCACCAGTTGCAGTCGGCGTTCGTTATCCATCACCAGGCGCTTGCGCCACGCTTCCACCGACTGGAAAGGCATCTGCAGCACCTGTCGGCACACCGCTGGCTCGTTATAGAGCGCCGTGACGCCCTCAAGGTGGGCCTCGGTGAAGCGCTGGATCACGATATGGGGTTCGGGTGTGTGCATTGTGCTTCATCCTTTGAAAGACAAGTGACCGCCCAGTGTAGGAGCAAAGGCGTCGTTCTGACGAGCCCGTAACTTTCCCGCATGCCAAGCGGCTGGGTTGAGCCGGGCGCGAGGCTTTATTGATCGAATCGCAGGCTCCATCAGCTCTGTCAGAAGTTGCCGACCGAATAACCTATACGGTCCTACATCCAAGGCGCGGTTTACTTGCAAAACTCTGGTGCGTCCAACCATGCACCGGGTGTCTGTCAATTGATAAAACAACGAACGCTATCAGTCTGCTTTTATGTCGCGGTGTTATTGGTGGGGAGCGCTTGCGCTACGCAGCAAGCGCCGCAGTGGGGTATCCGCTGGCTGCCCAATTGCGAGAGTCGGCCCTTCGACGGCCTGGATCCGGAGGTCGTCGCCAGAACTCAATGCGGCATCGTCACCGTGCCGATGGACCACATGAACCCCAGGCTCGGTAGTCTCAAGCTGGATATCACCCGGGTTTCCGCGCGGCTTCCCGATGAGCGTGAGGGTGCGCTCTTTACCAATCCGGGCGGGCCCGGCGCCGAGGCCGACGGGTTCACCGTACTCCTGGCGTCCATTTGGAAGGGCTACGCTGAGCAGCCGCAAGGCGAGGCCTACCGGCACCTGGTCAACCGCTATGATGTGATCGGTATTACACCGCGAGGGATGGGCAGCTCGCCGGAATCGCAACTGGTTTGCCAATCCGAAGAAACGATTATTGCGCAAAACGATATTACGGAAGATCGCAGCCCGGCCAACCTTCAGGCTATCCGGAATAACGCCGGCGTACTGGCCCGAGCCTGTGCCAGCCAGCGCCTGGCGCCTTATATCAATACCGAGCAAACGGCGCGGGACATGGAGTGGGTGCGTGTACAGCTCAATGAAAGCACGCTCAATTATTTCGGCAACTCGTACGGCACATGGCTGGGTGCCTGGTACGCCGGGTTGTTTCCAAAGCAGGTCGGGCGCATGGTGCTGGACTCGAGCACAGACTGGACCGCTACATTCCAGGACGCCTCCCTGGTTCAAGCGCCTGAAAAGGAACGCGTCTTCGCGCGCTTCGTTGCCCGGCACGCCGCCAGCGATCCGCAGGCTTATCAAATGGGCAGCGACCCGAAGGCCATAGGCGCGATTTTTCTCGGCCTGCTGCCTCAGGTCCGGGTGGCTTTGCGCTCGGATAACGAGTTTTACAGCAATGTTCACTACTTGATGGCGGCACGCGCGCTCAGCGCGTGGCTGAGTGAATCGCCCGACCTGCATGACGCCGCGTTGCTGGCCAAGGCCCAAGCCTACCAATTCAGCCCCAACGCGGGCGTAGACGCCTCGACGAAAAACGCTTTTACGCACCTCCTCAGCGCCATGCGTCACCCGGCCCCGTGGAATGGATTGGCACTCGGCCCCTTGAAGCTAACGCCTCGGGAGTCGGTGCGCAGCACCGTGTTATGCAACGACACAGCGGCTGCGGACGAAGCATTCTGGACCGAAATGGAAAACCAGTACGCCATTGAGTTTCCGGTGGGCGGCAGTTTCTTCCCGGCGAGGCATTGCGCGGGTTGGAGCGGCAAACAGCTTGACGGCGTACCGCAGCGCAAGCTGGCGCTGGTGAACAGTCTCGTGATGGTTCAGGCCGAGTATGACGACCAAACGCCGGCGGCAGGCGCGCTCAAGGCGCTGAAAAGTTTGCCGACCGCGCATATGACACTGCTCAAGGGCGCCTATCAACATGGCGTTTCCTTTGCCGGATTCAATGCCTGCGTGAACCAAAATGTGGGGAACTACCTGGCGTTTGGCCGCACACCAGAGCGCTTCACGATCTGTTATGAATCGCCCTGATCACGTGGTCAGCCGCTGAGCGCTGCCTGCCACAGGCGGGCGATATCCGCCGCCCGCTCACGCAACAATCGCGGCGCCTCGCTGCACGC
Source organism: Pseudomonas sp. (assembly GCF_030147005.1). GTDB lineage: Bacteria > Pseudomonadota > Gammaproteobacteria > Pseudomonadales > Pseudomonadaceae > Aquipseudomonas. The sequence goes on along the minus strand of NZ_JASLAW010000165.1, from coordinate 49,302 downwards.
CTGTTCCAGGCTCATCGGCCCCGATGGCAACGCGAACGCTGCATCCACGCCGTGGGCGTACATCTGCTCATAGCCGTCGCCCAGGGTGCCGGCGATCACGACCACCGGGACGTTGTGGTGGCGGGCGATACGTGCCACGCCAAATGGGGTTTTACCGCGCAACGTCTGGGCGTCGAAGCGGCCTTCGCCGGTGATGACCAGGTCGGCGCCGCGCACGGCGGCGTCAAGGCCGACCAGTTCGGCCACCACGTCAACACCGGCGCGAAACTGTGCGCCGAGGAATGCCTTGGCGGCGAACCCCAAGCCGCCGGCGGCGCCGCTGCCGGGTTCGTCACGCACGTCCCTGGGCAGTACCTTGGCGCAGTGGTCGGCAAAGTGGCCGAGGGCGGCGTCCAGCTGTTGAACCTGTTCGGGGCTGGCGCCTTTTTGCGGGCCGAAAATCGCCGAGGCGCCATGGGGACCGCACAGCGGGTTATTCACATCCGCCGCGATTTCAAAGCAGACCCGCGCCAGTCGAGGGTCGAGGTGTTCCAGGCTGATACGCGCCAGGCCGCTCAGGGCCAGACCTCCGGGTACCAACAGCTGGTCCTGGGCATCGAACAGCTGCACACCGAGCGCTTGCATCGCGCCCGCGCCGCCATCGTTGGTGGCGCTGCCGCCAATCGCCAGGATAATCCGCCGGGCGCCTAGATCCAGGGCGGCGCGGATCAGCTCCCCGGTGCCGAAAGTGCTGCTGGAGCAGGCATCGCGCTGGCCCGGTGCGATCAGTTGCAGGCCACTGGCCTCGGCCATTTCAATGATCGCGGTGTGGCTGTCGGCCAACCACCCCCAATGGGCCTGCACCGCACCGCCCAGCGGCCCCTGCACGGTTTGGCTGCGCAATTGGCCATTACACGCGGCGAGCACTGCCTCGACCGTACCTTCACCGCCGTCCGCCATCGGGCACTGCACCAGCTGTGCGTCCGGCCAGACCTGAGCCAGCCCTTGCGCGATGGCCCGAGCGACCCCTTCGGCACTCAGGCTGTCCTTGAACGAGTCGGGGGCGATGATGATTTTCATGGGCGTTCTCCGGTTTTTATAACGCCCATGCTGCCAGTTGGCACCGCTGATGACGCCGGTCCGATGCACAAGTGCGGGTGAGGTTTGTTGTTCATTTTTACAACACCTGGGGCAACAGCTGTACGCCCAGGTACAGCGCAAGCATGCCGTCCAGGGTCAGCGGGTCGACGCCGCTCAATTCGGCAATCCTGTCCATGCGGTAGCGCAGGCTGTTGCGGTGAATGCCCAGTGCATCGGCACAGGCCTGGCTTTGGCCGTCGTGCTCGCACCAACCGCGCAGCGTGGCCAGTAATTGGCCGTTGCTGTCCTTGGCCAGCACTTTACGCAAGGGGTTGAGCAGCTCGTCCAAGGCATCGTCGTTGCGATGGCGCCAGAGCATGACCGGCAGACGATAGCGGTTGAGGACCAACAGGCGCGAGTGCGGCAGGATATCGCGACCGTAGGCCAGCAAGTCACCGACGCGGCGATAGCAACGGCGCAAGCCGGCCAACCCCTGCGCCTGCCCGCCGACAGCGACCCGCAGGATATTCCAGCCCAGGCCATCGAGCTTTTCCAGCAGGCGCGGATTGTCGACCTGCACGGCGGCGGGGCGACACCACAGCAGGGAAAACTGCGCTGAACTCACGCACCAGCTGTCCGGGTAACGCGACATCAGCCAGGCGCTCAAGGTTTCGGCCGACTGCCCCGCGCCCAGTTCGAACAGGTACGGCGTGCGCGCCAGTTGCGGCTTGAGGCCCAGTTGTTGCGCCTCGTCGACCAGGCGCGGCGAGTCGCCGCTGTCGGCCAGCAGCAATGCCAACAGGTCGTCACAGCGCTGGCGCCGCCATTGCTGCTCGACCTGCTGGTGGCGGTGGCTGACCAGCATCTCGGCGGTCATGCGCACCAGTTCGGCATAGGTGCGCAGCCCTTCCGGTTCACCGGTGATACCCAATACGCCGATCAGGCGTTGGTCATGCATCAGCGGCAAGTTGATGCCAGGCAACACGCCCTTGAGGTGCTTGGCGGTCTGCCCATCGATTTCCACCACGCGCCCGTTCGCCAGCACTAACTGCGCGCCTTCGTGGCGGGTGTTGATGCGTTCCGGCTCGCCGCTGCCGAGGATCAGGCCCTGACTGTCCATGACGTTGACGTTGTAGGGCAGGATCGCCATGGTGCGATCGACAATATCCTGCGCCAGCTCATGATCCAGCTCGAACATGGGGCTAATTTCCTTCGAAAGCGGGTTGGTCACCGGCACAGCGCAAAGCAGGCTTGGCTGTGCGCGAGCACAAAGACAGTCGCCCATCGCGTCGCAGAGACTGTTTGGGCGGTCAACGTTACCCTTGCACCGCGAAAAATCATAATAAAGAGAGACTCCCCATGTCACAGAGCGCCGCTGCAGCACTGGCCACCGATGACGATAAAAACGCCATCTACAAGCGCGTTACCCTGCGCCTGATCCCCTTCATTTTTATCTGCTATCTGTTCAACTACCTTGACCGGGTGAACGTTGGCTTTGCCAAGTTGCAGATGCTCGATGCGTTGAAGTTCAGTGAAACCGTGTACGGCCTGGGTGCCGGAATCTTCTTTATCGGCTACGTGCTGTGTGGCGTGCCGAGCAACCTGGCGCTGACCCGGTTCGGGCCAAGGCGCTGGATTGCGCTGATGATGATCGTGTGGGGTACCCTTTCCACGTGCCTGCTGTTTGTGACCACGCCGACGCATTTCTACACCTTGCGCCTGTTTACCGGCGCCGCCGAGGCGGGCTTCTTTCCCGGCGTGGTGCTGTACCTCTCGCAGTGGTTTCCGACGTTTCGTCGTGGCCGGATCATGGCGCTGTTCATGTCGGCGATTCCGGTATCCGGCTTGCTCGGCAGCCCGTTCTCCGGCTGGATTCTCAACCACTTCGCGGCCGGCCAGGGCGGCCTCGCCGGGTGGCAGTGGATGTTCCTGTTGCAAGGCATCCCCACCGTGATCCTCGGCGCCCTCGCCTACTTCCTGCTCAGCGACAGCTTCGCCAACGCCAAGTGGCTCAAGCCCCACGAACGCACGCTGCTGGAAGCTGACCAGGCCGCCGACCTTGCGAACAAACCGAAGACCACCACCGACTCCCTGGCCGAGGTCTTCAAGAACCCGGCGATCTGGGCGTTCGGGCTGATCTACTTCTGTATCCAGAGCGGCGTCTACGCGATCAACTTCTGGCTGCCGTCGATCATCAAAAACCTGGGTTTCAGCGATAACCTGGTGATTGGCTGGCTGAGTGCGATCCCGTACCTGCTGGCCGCGGTGTTCATGTTGCTGGTGGGCCGCTCCGCCGATTTGCGCAAGGAGCGTCGTTGGCACCTGGTGGTGCCGATGCTGATGGGCGCGATTGGCCTGGTCATCGCCGTGAATTTCGCCACCACCCCGGCTATCGCCATCCTCGGCCTGACCATCGCCACCATGGGCGCCCTCACCGGCCTGCCGATGTTCTGGCCGGTGCCCACCGCCATGCTCAGCGCGGGCGCCGCAGCCGGCGGGCTGGCGTTGATCAACTCCATGGGCCAGATGGCCGGGTTTCTCAGCCCGTACATCGTCGGGTTCGTGAAAGACGCGACGGGGTCCACGGATGTGGCGCTGTACCTGCTGGCGGCGGTGATTATCGGCGGCAGTGTGCTGGCGTTGCGGATGACGCGCACCTTGAAGGTGTAAAACATCCCATGTAGGAGCGAGCGAGCTCGCGAAAAACGTCAACGATATCGCGTGTTCCCCTGGATGCACGCGGTGCCTGTGAGTTTTTCGCGAGCAAGCTCTCTCCTACATTGTTACAACAAGCCGCCGCCGTCGATATCAATCACGGCGCCGGTCATGAAGCCGTTTTCCATCGCCAACACATACCCCGCCGCCACTTCCTGCGCCTGCCCGATGCGCCCGACCGGCAGAGCCCCGCCCGCCTTGGCAAACATTGCCACACGCTGCTCTTCGCCAAGCCCGGCGTACGCCGGTGTGTCGATCACGCCGGGGCTGACCACGTTGACGCGACGCGGCGCCAGTTCCTTGGCCAACTGCTTGGCCAACGCTTCGGTGGCTGCGTTGATGCCGGTCTTGATGAACTGCCCCGGCGCCAGTTTGCGCCCCAACTGGCCGGAGGTCAGGCTGATGCTGCCGCGCTCATGCAAAAACGGCAATGCCTGTTGAATAGCGCGCAACGCCCCCCAGAGTTTCACGTTGAAGTTGTCCTGGGCGTCGTCAAGGTCGGTGTCGACCAAGGGTTTGGCGTTGACTGAAGGGCCCGAGGTGAATACCAGATGATCGAAACGCCCCACTGTTTCGAACAGGCGCTGCAACGATGCGCTGTCGCTGACATCCACCGGCTCGCTGCGAATGCCGTTGTGCTGCGCCGAGGTCAAGCGGCGCCCCGCCACCACCACGTTTGCACCGCGCTCGGCCACCGCCTGGGCGACGGCTGCGCCGATGCCGCTGCTGCCACCGATCACGATAATGGTTTTGCCGCTCAGAGACGTCGTCATGGAATTGCCCTGGTAGAGAAAGTGAGCGTTCATCTTCCACGCTTGGTAATCGAAGAAAAATCCGGGTAAAACGACAAGATCTTTAAAGGAATTTTACAAATGAGCTCGATCCTGGATCTGGAAGTGTTCGTGCGCACCGCCGACACGGGCAGCCTGTCTGCCGCCGCGCGTGGGCTTGGCTTGACCCCGGCAGCGGCGAGTATCGCCCTCAAGCGCTTGGAAACCCGCCTCGGCCTGCGCTTGTTCGCCCGGTCCACCCGCAGCATGCGCCTGACGGAGGAAGGCCGGCGTTATCTGGACAGCGTGCGCGTTGCGCTGGCCGCATTGAACGAGGGTGAACAGGCGCTCAAGCAGCAAAGCCAGGGCTTGAGCGGTTTGCTGCAAGTGGCGGCACCCTCGGATTTCGGGCGCAATGTGGTGCTGGGCTGGCTGGACGAATTCAAGGCCGAGCACCCGAACATCCGCCTGCAATTGATGCTCAACGACAGCAACGCCGATTTGTTTCGGGAAACCGTCGACATCGCCCTGCGTTTTGGTGTGCCCCAGGACTCCAGCCTGGTCGCCCTGCCCATCGCACCCGACCACCATCGCGTTGCCTGCGCGAGCCCCGCCTACCTGGCGCGCCACGGCACACCGGAGCATCCAGCGCAGTTGTCAGGGCACAGTGCGTTGCGTTACATGCGCCAAGGCCAAGTCAGCAAGACCTGGCGCTTTCATCAGGGTGCGCAGATTGAAGCGGTCGAGGTCAGCGGTGACTTTCTTAGCGACGACGGCGAAGTTGTGCGCCGTTGGGCATTGGCCGGGCACGGCATCGCCTATAAAGCCCGACTCGATGTGGTGGGCGACCTTGCCGCCGGCCGGCTGGTGGCCTTGTTTGATCAGTGGCAAGGCGAACCGGCGCCGTTCAACCTGATGTGCCCCCACCGCCTGCAAGTATCGGAACGGGTGAAAGTGCTGCAGCGTTTTCTACAGGATCGCTGCCAGACATTGCTGGGTGCATGAACAAACGCGCACAGGGCTTGTTCCAGAGCACTCGTGTCTGGTATTGCATGACACACGTTTGCCTGCCATTAAGGAGCTTTGCATGATTTACCGCACGTTGGGCCAGTCCGGATTGAAGGTCAGCGCACTCACGCTGGGCACCATGATGTTCGGCGAACAGACCAGCACCGAAGACTCGCTGCGCATCATCGACAAGGCCTGGGGCCAAGGCATCAATTTTATCGACACCGCCGACGTCTACACCGGCGGGCGCTCCGAGGAGATCGTCGGCGAGGCCATCGCGCGCAACCGCCAGGACTGGGTGGTGGCTTCGAAGGTGGGGTTCGGCCCGGCGGATGGCGTGCCCAACCGCAATGGGCTGAGCCGCAAGCGTCTGTTCAACGCACTGGATGCCAGCCTGGCCCGCCTGGACACCGACTACCTGGACATTTACTACCTGCACCGCGAGGACCACGACACGCCGCTGGAGGTCACGGTATCGGCGATCGGCGACCTGATTCGCCAGGGCAAAGTCCGCTACTGGGGGTTATCCAACTATCGCGGCTGGCGTATCGCCGAAGTCATCCGCGTGGCCGAGCGCCTGGGTGTTGATAAGCCCATCATCAGTCAGCCGTTGTACAACATCGTCAATCGCCAGGCCGAAGTCGAGCAGATCACCGCCGCTGCCGCCTATGGGCTCGGCGTGGTGCCGTACAGCCCACTGGCGCGTGGCGTGCTCAGCGGCAAGTACGCCCCCGACCTCACACCTGAGCCTGGCAGCCGCGCGGCACGCCAGGACAAACGCATCCTGGAAACCGAGTGGCGCGTGGAATCGCTGCGCATCGCCCAGCAGATCCAGCAATACACCCAGGGCCGTGGCGTGGGAATGGTTGAGTTCGCGATTGCCTGGGTGCTGAACAACGCAGCGGTGAGTTCGGCCATTGTCGGCCCGCGCACCGAGGCGCAATGGGATGCGTATACCGGGGCATTGGCCGTAGAACTCACTGTGCAGGATGAGGCGTTCATAAATTCACTGGTGACGCCGGGGCATTCGTCCACACCGGGGTTCAATGATGTGAGTCACTTCGTCTCGGGCCGGACGGTGCGTGCGTAAGCGTCTCGGGTGAACCTGGAGCACCGGGACATTTTTTCTTGTACTCATTGGCGAGGCTGCGCGGGTGGCTGTCCTGCTGGCATTTGTGGCGGCTGACCCACCGCCATCGCGGCCTCGCTGAAGCTGGACAGCGTCCAGAGTAATAAGTGTAAACCGACCATTTTGATCCATTTCCCGTCTCTTGCCCCAAAACAGCGCACCTGCGCGGCCAAAAGCACCATAATCCTCTTCTTGTTTATCTCAAATCGGCTTTCGCGAGGACAGCGTGTCTAAAGGTGTTGTGTTATCGGTCTCGGCCTCGGTGTTGTTTGCCGTGATGTATTACTTCACGTCTCTGCTCACGCCGCTGAGTGGCCTTGAAATTTTCGGCTGGCGTATGTTGCTGACCGTACCCTGCATGACCGTATTCATGTTGGTTAGCGGCGAATGGCGCCGGGTGTGGGAGTTGCTGCGCATGCTGGTGGCCAGGCCGCGCTTGATAGGCGGCGTGCTGGTATCGTCTGCGCTGCTCGGCGTGCAGTTATGGCTGTTCATGTGGGCACCGCTGAATGGGCGCAGCCTGGACGTGTCGGTGGGGTATTTCCTGTTGCCGCTGACCATGGTGCTGACCGGGCGCCTGGTCTATGGCGAGCAGCTGTCGCGCTTGCAGCAGATCGCCGTGGCGTTTGCCACGCTGGGTGTGCTTAACGAGTTGTACCAGGCCGGCGGTTTCTCATGGGCGACGCTGGTAGTGATCATCGGTTACCCGGTGTATTTCGTGGTCCGTAAATACCTGACCACCGACCATTTGGGTGGCCTGTGGCTGGACATGGCGTTGATGTTGCCGGTGGCCTGGTGGTTTGTGCAAAGCGGCGAACAGGGCTTCGCGGTACTGGATGCGCAGCCGAAGCTGTACGCGTTGATTCCAATGCTGGGCTTGATCAGTGCGTCGGCGCTGGTGAGCTATATCATCGCCAGCCGTTTGCTGGCCTTCAGCCTGTTCGGCCTGCTCAGTTATGTTGAGCCGGTATTGTTGCTCGCAGTGGCGCTATTGCTGGGCGAAGGCATCAAGGGCGGGCAATGGTTGACCTACATCCCGATCTGGCTGGCAGTGATGGTGCTGGTATATGAAGGGTTCAAGCACTTGGTGCGTCAGCGCAAAGCCTGAATCGCAGGCAAAAAGAAGCCCGGCCGAAGCCGGGCTTTCTTTTGCTTAGTCGGCGGTCAACACACCGCGACGGACCTGATCGCGCTCGATCGACTCGAACAAGGCCTTGAAGTTGCCTTCGCCGAACCCATCGTCGCCTTTGCGCTGAATGAATTCGAAAAACACCGGGCCCATCAGGGTTTCCGAGAAGATCTGCAGCAACAGGCGCTTGTCGCCCTCGATCGACGAGCCATCCAGCAAAATGCCGCGTGCCTGCAATTGGTCCACCGGTTCGCCGTGGTTCGGCAGGCGGCCTTCGAGCATCTCGTAGTAGGTGTCCGGCGGCGCGGTCATGAAGCGCATTCCGATCTTCTTCAACGCGTCCCAGGTGCTGACCAAATCGTCGGTGAGGAACGCCACGTGCTGGATGCCCTCGCCGTTGAACTGCATCAGGAACTCTTCGATCTGGCCTGCGCCCTTGGATGACTCTTCATTCAACGGGATGCGGATCATGCCATCCGGGGCGCTCATGGCCTTGGACGTGAGGCCGGTGTACTCGCCCTTGATATCGAAGTAGCGCGCTTCACGGAAGTTGAACAACTTCTCGTAGAAGTTGGCCCAGTAGGCCATGCGGCCGCGATAGACGTTGTGGGTCAGGTGGTCGATGACCTTCAGACCTGCGCCTTGCGGGTTACGGTCTACGCCTTCGAGGTAGACGAAGTCGATGTCATAGATCGAGCTGCCTTCGCCAAAACGGTCGATCAGGTACAGCGGCGCTCCGCCGATACCTTTGATCGCCGGCAGGTTCAGCTCCATCGGGCCGGTTTCGATATGAATCGGCTGGGCCCCCAGTTCCAGGGCGCGCTTGTAGGCTTCCTGGGAGTTTTTCACACGAAACGCCATGCCGCAGACCGATGGCCCGTGTTCGGCGGCGAAGTACGAGGCCAGGCTGTTGGGCTCATTATTGAGGATCAGGTTGATCTCGCCCTGGCGATACAAGTGCACATTCTTGGAACGATGGCTAGCCACCTTGGTGAAGCCCATGATTTCGAAGATCGGCTCCAGCGTGCCTGGGGTCGGCGATGCGAACTCAATGAATTCAAAGCCCATCAGGCCCATCGGGTTTTCGTATTGGTCGGTCATGTTCGGTGCCTCATCATGCTTTGGAGTAACAAATAGTTATTTGCGAGCAAGGATGAGGTCAGCGGGTGGCGCGCAGGAAAGGCCTCGCACGCTGCGGGCGAGGAAGTCACCAAAGATAAGGGGGGAACCGAGTTGCTTCATGGTGTCATCAGTCTCTGACGGCCGAGGCTTGCGTGAGCGCAAGTCCATATTCTTGTATGCGTAAATCGATTCTACACAGCGTAACAGGGTTTGTCCGTACTCTGTTTTTCCGTACTCTGTTTTTCCGTACTCTGTTTTTCCGTGCGCTTATCAAATCCCCATTGCCTTGCCGCGCGCAAGGGGTTTATTGCACAAGTAGATGCCGGCCAGAATCACACCGCCGCCAAGCAGCATGGCTGGCGTCAGGTGTTCGTCGAGCAACAACGCCGCGCACATGACTGCCGTCAGCGGGTTGAGGGCAATAAATACCCCGGAACGCGTCGCGCCTATGCGTCGAATGCCGTCGTAATAGCCGATATAGGCCAGGGCCGACCCCATTACGCCCAGATAGCCCAGGCTGGCCCATTGCGACACCTGCAGCACGCTCAGGCTCGCCAGGGTCATGCGCCCGGTGACAAGGGTTGTGGTCAGAAGCATCAATGTGCCCAGCAGAATTGACCACGTGACGGTTTGCAACGGCCCGAGGCTTTGATTCAACTGCCGCGAACCCAGGGAATAGACGCCCCACCCCAGCACGCAACCGAGTATCAACAGATCGCCGCGCCAGGCACCCAGGCTACCCTGCAACACATGCGGGTTGCGACTGACAATGACCGCCGCCGCACCGCCCAGGCACAACGCGATACCCAGGCATCTGATGCGCTCCAGGCGCTCGTTGAACAACCACCAGCCCGCCAGGCCAATCATGGCCGGGTTCAACGCCACAATCAGTGAAGCCCGCGATGCATTGATGTAGTGCAATCCATAAAAGAAACACAGGTTATAGAAAAAAATTCCGAAGAATCCGAGCGCCGTCAGTTGCGCCAACTCTCGTGGGTTCGGGCATTTCAAGCGGACCCGAGCGAACACCATGTACAACGACAATGCCAAGCTGGCCAGCACAAAGCGCAAGCTCGCGGCCAGCAGCGGGTCGACCTGATCGGCCAGGTAACGCCCGGCAACGAAGGTGCCGCCCCAGATCGCACTGACAGCGGCAAGTTTGAGGTAAGTGAGGCCATCGGTGATGCGGCGCATAAAGTTGCTCGCAGAATAAAGGAGGGCCTATTCTTCAAGTAATGTTCCATCATCGTAAAATGAGCGTTTCCTCATGACCCTGACGCAGCTGGAAATCTTTTCCTTGGTCGCTGAACTGCGAGGCTTTACCAGCGCCGCTCACCGCCTGGGCATCAGCCAGTCGGCGGTTTCCCATGCGATCAAGGCGCTGGAACAGGAGCTGGGTGTGGAATTGTTCCGCCGCCACCAGACCCTGGTGGAACCGAGCGAAATCGGCACGCAATTGCTGGGTCGCGCCCGCGCCATGCTCGGCCTGGCCAGTACGCTGCAGCAGGAAGCCGCCGACGCCCGCGGCATGAAGCGTGGCACGCTGCGTATCGGGTCGTTCGGACCCACCGCATCAATCCGCTTGCTGCCCAACATTCTCAGCCACTTTCGCCAGGCTTACCCCGGCATTGAAGTACATATCGACGAAGGCCCAGACCGGCAGGTCATGCAGTGGCTGGATGAGCGACGGGTGGATGTCGGATTCGTCGTTCTGGAACAGGACCGTTTCGACACGGTGGCGCTGCTGCAGGACCAATGGGTAGCGCTGTTACCGGCCGGCCATGGGTTGGCCGGCCACGCAGCGCTGCCCTTGCACGCATTGTGTGATGACGCGTTTATCCTGACTGAGGCCGGGTCTTCGGAGCTGGTCATGGGCCTGTTCAGCCAGGCCCGATTACAGCCGAAGGTGCGTTACCGCTGCGCGCAGTTGCTCAGCACGCTGGAGGCGGTCAGCCGTGGCGACGGTCTGAGCATTGTCGCGCAGGCTTCGCTGCCGGCAGCCGCAGACCCGCGCTATGTGGTGCGGCCGCTGGCCCCCCACGTGCCGCGCCAGATCGGCCTGGCGGTGCTCGACCGCCGACAGTCGTCACCCGCGACACTGGCGTTCATTGCACTGGCGCAAACGCTCTATCCCGCTCCGGTTTGAACTCAAACGTCCATAAGGCAAGCGCTGTTACGTTTTGCTGAGCGTCGTGTGGCAATGCCATCTATCATCGGCATAGTCCCTAATGCGGATCAGTTAAGAAGGAACGCTTTACCGTGGCGCGGGAGCTTGCTCCCGCTGGACTGCATAGCAGTCCCATTTTCCCAGGCCGCTTCGCGACCCGGCGGGAGCAAGCTCCCTCGCCACAGCTCCGCTCTAGCGCTTGACTGATCGGCATTCGGCAAAGCCCCTCTTTTGCATGGCCTGTCCCTCTATGCCTCTGACTTCCAAAGTTCCACGAAGCCGAGCCGCGCGCTATTTCGTCAGTGCAGTCTGCGGCGTGCTGCCCGTTTTGCTCGGGGTTGTCATTCTTTATTGGCAAGCCGAGCGCACGCTTGAGCAGAGCACCGCTCAAACGGCCCAGGAAGCGGTGCGGCAGTTCGACCTGATGCTCGACAACACCGCCGCCGCCGCCCAAGCCCTGTTACCGCTGGCCGGCCTGCCATGTGATAAGGCCGCGACGCTGGCATTGCGTGAGCAGGTCACCCGCCGGCCGTTCGTGCGCGCGACTACCTTGTCCTGGCAGAAAAACATTTATTGCAGTTCGTTGTTTGGCGTCAGCGCTGCGTCGCCGGTCAACCCGAGCGACTACGTCGACGGCAGTCTGTGGTTGATGGACGGCAACCCGGTAACGCCGGACACCGCACTGCTGGTTTACCGGTTGGTCGACGGCGATAGAGGTGCGTTTGCCTCCATTGACGGCTACCACCTCGCCAATGCCTTGCGCCTGATCAGCCGCTACGCATTCCTGGTATTGAAGGTAGGTCCCAATTGGCTGGATGCCGATGGCAAGGTCCACACCGATGCGCTGCCGACGTTTGCCGTAGCCCCTCACTTCTTGGCATCCAGCCGCTATCAGTACAGCGTCGACGTGGGCATGCCCGAAGGTGAGGTCTGGCGTTACATGCAGGCGCGTTATCCGGCAGTGTTCAGTTTGGTTGTGTTTTTTGGTGTGCTGGCCGGGATTCTTGCCCATTGGTTGCAGAAACGCTCCTCAGCCCCTACCCACGAGTTGCAACGAGCCCTGGGCGCCGACGAATTCATTCCGTATTTTCAGCCGGTGGTGCGCGGCGACACGCGCCAATGGGCCGGTTGCGAAGTGCTTATGCGCTGGAAACACCCAAAAGAGGGCTTGGTGCGACCGGATCTGTTTATTCCCCTGGCCGAACACTCCGGCCTGATCGTGCCCATGACGCGCGCCCTGCTCCGCCAGACCGCCGCGCAGTTGGCGCCGCATGCCGAGCGCTTCTGCGCGGGTTTTCATATCGGCGTGAACATCACCGCGCGCCATTGCCAGGATCTGGACCTGGTGGACGACTGCCGGGAGTTCCTTGCGGCCTTCCCGCCCGGCCAGGTCACCCTCGTACTGGAATTGACCGAGCGTGAGTTGATCGAACCCACCGACATCACTCGGCGTTTGTTCGATGCTCTGCACCAGTTGGGCGTGATGATCGCAATAGATGACTTCGGCACGGGGCATTCCAGCCTGGGTTACTTGCGCAACTTCAATGTGGACTACTTGAAGATCGATCAAAGCTTCGTCGCCATGATCGGTGCCGATGCGCTCTCACGGCATATTCTCGACAGCATCATAGAACTGTCCGCCAAGCTGGACCTGGGCATCGTGGCAGAGGGCGTGGAAACAGCGCAACAGTGTGATTACCTCGTCGCAAAAGGCGTGGATTTTCTGCAAGGCTACCTGTTCGGCCGTCCTTTACCCTGCGATGAATTCATTAAGTCGTTGACCCGCGATTGAACCGCTATCGACTGCTTCAGATGAAGAATGTTATTTGGACAAAACCCATGATTTACTCGAAGTGGATTAACTACTACAATTTTTCGTGCTGGCGATACATTCACAGACCGGCGTTTTCGTTGAGTTAGCTTAATCCTCTTGGCTTAAGGCTTTCTCCGCAGTAGATATCAGCCAACTACACTATTGGAGTACAGATTTTGTCCAGACTCGCCGAATTTCGCGCAGCAGAAAAAGCCCTTCAAGAGCAGCTGGCCCAGCTGGAATCACTGAAAAACGACGCCGGGCTTAAGAAAGAAATTGAATTCGAAGAAAAACTTAAAAAGCTGATGGGCAGCTATGACAAAAGCCTGCGCGATGTGATCTCCATCCTCGATCCAAACCCAGGCAAAGCGGGCGCAGCAACCGTCGCCGCTCCGAAACAGCGCCGCGCACGCGTGGTCAAGGTCTACCACAACCCGCATACCGGCGAGCTGATCGAGACCAAAGGCGGCAACCACCGCGGCCTGAAAGCCTGGAAAGAAGAGCATGGCGCAGCCACTGTAGATTCCTGGCTTCGCGGCTGATTAACATGCACTAACAGAAAGCCCCGCTTAGGCGGGGCTTTTTTTCGTTTATAGGTTCGCAAACGAACTTAATTTGAAATTCACATTCGTTCACATATATCCCTTCAGAGTTTGAGGCTGTCGCGCACTGAAGTGACTTCATCCTTGCTAGCCTCGTACGCTTGTGCCTGGCCAGCATATGAAAACACGTAGGCTTTATCCGTATCCACCGCCCCCACTAGTGTCTGCGATAGCACATGTCGGCCGTTCTCGGTAATCACACATGTAGTTTCCAGCGCTTCAAGACGGCTCAATGTAGCGGCGTGCATCTTGGTGCACACGCTTTGATAACCGCCCTGGGCGAAATCCTTCTGAATGGATTTACGCATTTCCAGCAACACGCCTTGAAGATTAACCTTGTGCCCGGCCTCGATAGGCGTACCGGTCAACTCCATCACCATCAAGGTCTTGCCGTTTTCATCATTCTTGATCGCGCGCTGCCGAGACACGGTTTGGGTCTTTACCGGTGCGTCGCCATCGGGCTCCACTTCTTCGACCTGCCAGCCACTGGGCCAATGAATCTCCGGGTCGGCCGCCAGTGCGAACGGGCTGACCAACAGTAAGCACAACGTACCCAACAGCGGTTTACGAAACTCGATCATTGCAAAAAGCATCCAAGGTTCCAGCGCCAAAGTTTGCGGCCCGAGACCCACAGCCCGCAAGGGCCGCGTCAGCTTTTTCATTTGGCGTGATCAGCAGGCCTTGCGTATCATGGCTCGATTGCATGGATGCTTGCCGCAAGCCAAGGGACCGCTTTGCCTAATGCTGATCAGTCAAGAGCCAGAGCGGACAGCGAGCGTTCCTTCTTGACTGACTGGCATTAACCGCCTTGCCCCATTTTTTCTGGAGGGCCCATGAGCCTGCACGAACTGAACACCTTCCCCGGCGTCACAGCCCAACCTGATACCGCCACCACGAACTTCGTGTTCAACCACACCATGCTGCGCGTCAAGGACATCACCAAGTCGCTGGATTTCTACACCCGCGTACTGGGTTTTTCCCTGGTTGAAAAACGCGATTTCCCGGAAGCCGAATTCAGCCTGTATTTCCTGGCCCTGGTGGACAAGGCACAGATTCCGGCGGACGCTGCTGAGCGCACTCAGTGGATGAAGTCGATCCCAGGCATTCTGGAGCTGACTCACAACCACGGCACCGAAAACGATGCCGACTTCGCCTACCACAACGGCAACACCGACCCGCGTGGCTTTGGCCATATCTGCATCTCGGTGCCGGATATCGTCACGGCATGCGAACGCTTCGAGGCTCTGGGCTGCGATTTCCAGAAGCGCCTGAGCGATGGCCGCATGAAAAGCCTGGCCTTCATCAAGGACCCGGACGCGTACTGGGTTGAGATCATTCAGCCAGCACCGCTGTAAAACAAAAAACCCCATGATCACTCATGGGGTTTTTCATTTGCGCGGCAGGTTTACGCGGGCGCGGAACTGCGGATCAGGTGGTCGAATGCGCTCAATGAAGCTTTGGCGCCCTCGCCCACTGCAATCACGATCTGCTTGTACGGCACAGTCGTCACGTCACCGGCGGCGAATACACCCGGCAATGAGGTCTCGCCACGTGCATCGACGATGATCTCCCCGCGAGGCGTCAGCTCCACGGTGCCTTTGAGCCAGTCGGTGTTAGGCAGCAAACCGATCTGCACAAAGATACCTTCCAGGTCGATGGTCTTGAACTCGCCGCTGTCGCGATCCTTGTACGCCAGGCCGGTAACTTTCTGACCATCGCCTTTGACTTCACTGGTCAACGCGCTGGTGATCACATCAACGTTCGGCAGGCTGTACAGCTTGCGCTGCAACACAGCGTCGGCGCGCAGTTTGCTGTCGAACTCCAGCAACGTGACGTGGCTGACAATCCCGGCCAGGTCGATGGCGGCCTCGACGCCGGAGTTACCACCACCGATCACCGCCACGCGTTTGCCCTTGAACAACGGACCATCGCAATGCGGGCAGAAGCACACGCCCTTGGCCTTGTATTCCTGCTCGCCCGGCACACCCATTTCACGCCAGCGCGCGCCGGTGGCCAGGATCACGGTCTTGGACTTGAGCGTCGCACCGCTTTCGAAGCGAATTTCGTGCAACTCGCCGGCATTTTTCGCCGGCACCAGGCTACTGGCGCGCTGCAGGTTCATGATGTCTACATCGTACTGACGTACATGGGCTTCCAGGGCGCTGGCCAGCTTCGGGCCTTCGGTTTCCTGTACCGAGATAAAGTTCTCGATGGACATGGTGTCCAGGACCTGGCCACCGAAACGCTCGGCAGCCACGCCGGTACGAATGCCTTTGCGTGCTGCGTAAATCGCAGCCGACGAACCTGCCGGGCCACCGCCGACAACCAGTACATCAAAGGCCTCTTTGGCACTGATTTTCTCAGCCGCTTTTTCAATGCCGCTGGTGTCGAGCTTGGCGAGGATTTCTTCCAGGCCCATGCGGCCCTGGCCGAAGTTCACACCGTTAAGGTAGACACTTGGCACCGCCATGATCTGACGCTCATCGACTTCGGCCTGGAACAGCGCGCCATCGATTGCCACGTGGCGGATGTTGGGGTTAAGCACGGCCATCAGGTTCAGCGCCTGGACTACATCCGGGCAGTTCTGGCACGACAGCGAAAAGTAGGTCTCGAAGCTGAACTCGCCCTTCAAGGCTCGGATCTGTTCAATCACTTCGACACTGGCCTTCGACGGGTGGCCACCGACTTGCAGCAGGGCCAACACCAGCGAAGTGAACTCATGGCCCATGGGGATACCGGCGAAACGCAGGCTGATATCGGCACCCGGGCGGTTGATGGAGAACGACGGCTTACGCGCATCATTGCCATCGGTGTTCAGGGTAATCAGGCTCGTGAGGCTGACTACGTCCTGCAAAAGAGCGAGCATTTCCTGGGATTTCGCACCGTCGTCGAGGGAGGCTACGATCTCGATCGGCTGGGTGACCCGTTCCAGGTATGACTTCAACTGGGCTTTAAGATTGGCGTCCAACATACGGGCGATTTCCTTTAATTCTGGGTATAAAAAAACGCCCGAGCGAATCTCGCCCGGGCGTTTTTGAGGGCGGTTGCGGCTTACTGAGTAGGTGCGGATACCCGCCCTTGAGACTTCACAGACTTAGATCTTGCCGACCAGGTCCAGGGACGGAGCCAGGGTAGCCTCGCCTTCTTTCCACTTGGCTGGGCACACTTCGCCTGGGTGGGCAGCAACGTACTGAGCGGCCTTGATTTTGCGCAGCAGCTCGGAAGCGTCACGGCCAACACCGCCGTCGTTCAGTTCAACGATCTTGATCTGGCCTTCCGGGTTGATTACGAAAGTACCGCGGTCTGCCAGGCCGGCTTCTTCGATCAGTACGTCGAAGTTGCGGGAAATGGTCAGGGTTGGGTCGCCGATCATGGTGTACTGGATCTTGCCGATGGCTGGCGACGTGTTGTGCCAGGCAGCGTGGGCAAAGTGGGTGTCGGTGGACACGCTGTAGATTTCTACGCCCAGCTTCTGGAATTCGGCGTAGTTGTCAGCCAGGTCTTCCAGTTCGGTCGGGCAAACGAAGGTGAAGTCGGCTGGGTAGAAGAACACGACCGACCACTTGCCTTTCAGGTCAGCGTCGGTCACATCGACGAAGCTGCCGTTTTTGAAAGCGGTAGCTTTAAACGGTTTTACTTGGCTGTTGATGATAGGCATCGTTGACTCTCCGTCAGGGGTTAAGAAGTTGATGGGGTGAATCCTACCCACTCTTTGCGGCGATGGCTCATTGGCAAACCTGATGCTGACGATTGGTTTTCACTATCAGGAGACTGTATTAATAGAAGAAAACTCATAGCAGCGCTTGGGAAGCCAAGGTCATGCCGAGAAAGGGCGTCGCTTCAACATAGCGCATGGCCGATTTCATGTCGCTCCACCCGACGTAACTCATCAACGATTTCAAATCCCAGCCACTGCGATGGGCCCAGGTAGCGAAGCCGCGCCGCAGGGAATGGCTGGTGTACTGCTCGGCCGGGATGCCCGCGCGCTCCAGTGCCTGGCGCAACAGTGGAATCACGCTGTTGGGGTGCAGCCCCTCCTCCCCCAGGTTGCCCCAGCGATCGATCCCGCGAAATACCGGGCCGCGCACCAATGCCGAGGCACTGAGCCACTCGCTATAGGCCTGCACCGGGCATAAGCGCAGCAGTGCGGGGGTCTGGTAGGTTTTGCCGAGGTTATCGCGGTCACTTTTGCTGCGTGGCAGGTACAAGCTGATGCCGGCCCCAGGCACTGCCTGGACATGCTCGATGCTCAAGCGGCACAGCTCATCGCTGCGAAAGCCGCGCCAGAACCCCAGCAGGATCAGCGCAGTGTCGCGCTTGGCGCGTAGCAATCGGGGCTGATCCTGACTGTCGCTGGCTTGCCGGGCCTCAACCTCAAGCGACGCCACCACCTGCTCCAGGTGCGTGAGCTGTAGCGGCTCGGCCTGCCGCTCCCGCGCCGGATGCACGGCACGTATGCCTTTGAGCACCTTGCGTACCACCGGAGCCTTGGTCGGGTCGGCAAACCCCTGGCTGGTGTGCCATTGCGCCAATGCTGAGAGGCGCAACTTCAAGGTATTCACCGCCAGCACGCCCGCATGCGCGACCAGATAGCGCGCCACGCTATCGCTGGTGGCAGGCAGGAACCCACCCCAACTGACTTCGAAATGCTCGATAGCCGCGCGGTAGCTGCGGCGCGTGTTGTCACGGGTTGCGGCGTTGAGATAACGATCAAGATCACTCATGGCGGGGCCTATTCGTACTGCGAACGCCTATGTCGCGGTTAAAAATGCTTATAACACGGGATAATACGCCAATATCCCGTCCGTTAAATAATGAATTTAAAGGATATTTTGATCGTGGTATAGTACGTATCTACATACTACGTACCACAGTACAAAATCGACGGAGACTCCATGGCTCGCGGCGGCATAAACAAAGCAGTAGTTCAGACGGCACGCTTGGCAATCCTTGCCCGTGGCGAAAACCCCAGCATCGATGCGGTACGCATCGAGATGGGTAATACCGGTTCGAAAACCACGATTCATCGCTATTTAAAGGAGCTGGACGAAAGCGAAACCCGGCAGACCATCACCGAAGCCCCCATCGACGATGAGCTAGGTGAATTGGTGGCACGGCTCGCCCAGCGCCTGAAAGACAAGGCCCAAGAGCCCATCGACCTCGCTCAGGCCAAGTTTGAGCAGCAGAAAAGCGCCCTGCTCTCGCAGCTTGAGACGCTGCAAGAAGCTCATGATCAGCTGCAACAGGCGTTCGATATCCAGGCCGCCGCCCTCGCCGAGGAAAGCGCCGCCCTGCAAACCGCCAGCACCAGCCTGCAGACCGAACAAACGCGCAATGCCGGGCTAAGCCAGGCGTGCAGCGATTACGAATTGAGGATCAACGACAAGGACGAGCAGATTCGCTCCCTGGAAGACAAGCACCTGCACGCCCGCGATGCACTTGAGCACTACCGCAATGCCATCAAGGAGCAGCGTGAGCAGGAGCAGCGTCGCCATGAAGGCCAGTTGCAGCAGGTGCAGGCCGAACTGCGCCAGGCCCAGCAGAGTGCGCTGGTCCGTCAGGATGAAATCACCCAGCTGCATCGAGACAACGAACGCCTGTTGATTGAGCATCGGGTGACCGCGAAGGAGCTGAATGCACTGCAGGAGCAAGTGCGCAGAGACCAGGCCTCCCAGCTCGAGTTGAACGAGAAGATCAGCCAGGTCGACAGCGAACGCACACTACTTCAGGAGCGCCTGCGGGTTGCGCTGCTGGAAAACCAGTCACGCCAGGAAGCGCTGACTGAACATCGGCAGGTCAACAAGGCGCTGGAACTGGACCTGATCAAGGCCCAGGCCAGCATCGAAGCGTTGCGTCTGGCCGCCGTCGTTGCAACGACGCCAGAGGTAACACCTCAGTCCTGATCAGCCCGTCACGGGCGTGCGCATGGTGACGAACTCTTCAGCCGCCGTCGGATGCACGCCAATGGTTTCGTCGAAATGCTGCTTGGTCGCGCCCGCCTTGAGCGCGATCGCCAGGCCCTGCACGATTTCGCCGGCGTCGGGCCCGACCATGTGGCAGCCCAGCACCTTGTCGGTGTCGGCGTCGACCACCAGTTTCATCAGGGTCTTTTCCTGGCAGTCCGTCAGGGTCAGCTTCATAGGCCGGAAACGGCTTTCGAAGATCTGCACCTTGTGTCCGTTCTTCTTCGCCTCTTCTTCCGTAAGGCCCACCGTACCGATATTCGGCAGGCTGAACACGGCCGTCGGGATCATCGCGTAATCCACCGGACGGTATTGCTCAGGCTTGAACAGGCGACGCGCCACAGCCATGCCTTCGGCCAGGGCGACCGGGGTCAATTGCACTCGGCCGATCACGTCACCGATGGCCAGGATCGACGGCTCGGCGGTTTGATACAGCTCATCCACACTGACGAAGCCACGCTCATCGAGGGTGACGCCGGTATTTTCCAGGCCCAGGTTGTCCAGCATCGGACGCCGGCCCGTAGCATAGAACACGCAATCGGCTTCCAGCACACGGCCGTCTTTCAGCGTGGCCTTGAGGCTGCCATCGGCTTGCTTGTCGATCCGCTCGATATCGGCATTGAATTGCAGGTCCAGGCCGCGCTTGGTCAGCTCTTCCTGCAAATGCTTGCGCACTGCGCCATCGAAGCCGCGCAGGAACAGATCGCCGCGATACAGCAACGAAGTCTGCGCGCCCAAACCATGGAAAATGCCCGCAAACTCAACGGCGATATAGCCACCGCCCACCACCAGTACGCGCTTTGGCAGCGCTTTGAGAAAGAACGCTTCGTTGGAGCCAATGGCGTGCTCACGACCGGGTATTTCCGGGATTTGCGGCCAGCCGCCCGTGGCGATCAGGATATGTTTGGCGGTGAAGCGCTCGCCATTGATTTCCACCTGATGCGGATCAACCAGGCGCGCATGCCCTTCGTGCAAAGTTACGCCGCTGTTGACCAGCAGGTTGCGATAGATACCGTTGAGACGGTTGATCTCACGGTCTTTGTTGGCGATCAGGGTTGCCCAATCAAAGTTCGCCTCGCCCAACGACCAGCCAAAACCGCTGGCCTGTTCGAAGTCTTCGGCAAAGTGCGCGCCATATACCAACAGTTTCTTCGGCACGCAGCCGACATTCACACAGGTACCGCCCAGGTAACGGCTTTCCGCCACGGCCACCTTGGCGCCAAAGCCCGCGGCAAAGCGCGCCGCGCGAACACCGCCGGAACCGGCGCCAATTACATACAGGTCAAAATCGTAGGCCATTTCATTCTCCTCGGCAGGACACCAGCATACCGACTTAGGTGAGGGCGAGAAACGAAAAAGCCAAGCGGCGCGGTGTATCGGTCCACCTGCCAGGCGCCAGATAGCGTCTTGTCTGTGCGTGCGTTCGCGACAAGCTCAAAAACTGCAGACGTCAACTGTAATCGTTGACAGTAGACAAGGCTGAGTGACGCGCCTCGTAATGCAACTTGGATGACACAGGCATTTGCCTACCCTACCGTGATCACGGAACATCGTTATGATTTACAACTGTCGCTTACCTTTCAGTTCAAGTTTTACCCGCCTATTAACACTTATCGTCGCGCTGGGTGCATGGAGCAATGTGAGTCATGCCAACAGCATGGTTGCCTCCACTCCAAACCCTTATGCCGCAGCGACAGCCGGAGTAGCGCCGCTGTTATCGGCCACAGCACCGGGGTCCGAGCGGTTCTTTGCTGTCGGGTTAATGAGGAAGACTCGGGGCCTGGCCTGGGAGTGTACTGCGACATTAGTTGCCAACAGTGAGACGCCGAATGACGATCAGGCCGCGCTTATTCTCACGGCAGGACACTGCAGCGTTGATCCTCTTGTCGCCATTGATAATGCTGATAATGACGTCATTATTGATAAGCCCATGGCAGTTGGCTTTGTTTTTATACCTGCCTATTTTTTTGACAATATCGATGAGCACCACGAATACGCTATTAAGCGCATTGTTTATTCAAGCATGAAGGGGTCGGAAATCGGATTGCTGGAGCTGGCCGCAACCTACGGCGAACTGCGCTCAAGAGGCGTGAAGCCAGTGCGGTTAAAGAATTTTGAGGCGACCGATCAAAATATTGAGTTGGCACATATACCTCAGGGGGCTTTCCCCGGCGGGTTCTTTTTACGCCATTCGATGTGCCAATCGCAGCCGCCCATGCCTGTTTTTGAAAGCGCTTGGCCGATTCGGCGAGACCTTCCCTGGTATTGGTCAGACTCACGCGCCAATGACTGCGTCGGTGTATACGGCGGGTCTTCGGGCGCCCCGGTCTTTGCAAAAGAGGGCAAACAGGTAATCGGCGTGCTATCGACAGGGACCGATTCCCATCTGAATGGTTGCGGCTTCGCTCGCCCCTGCGAATTGACTGCTAACGGGCCTGTAAGCCGGCCTGAAGCGGTTTACACCAACGCGGTTGATCATATTCTTGCAGCATTTCGTGCAGACAACACGTTGGATCTGAGCAAACTTGATCCCGGTACCGGGGTAGTTATCGAACGAATGGGCGCCTGGTCGACGCGCTCCGAGATCCCCAATGAAAAAGGCCAGTTGCAACCTGCGTCGTGGGGTCTGAAGATCAGTAACAACGTTGAGTGGATTCGCTATAAGACCGGCTTGGCCAGTTCAATTCGATGCGCACTGCCAAAGGGGTATGGAGCGCCGGTCAAAGCGGATGAGCAGCCTCTGTTGAAACTGGGCGTCGGTCAACGAGAGGGAATTCTGGCGATCTGCGTCATTGGTAAACGCTTTGGGCAAACGTCATGGCAATCTATGAAATTTGCGACCGCGAAATTACGCCAACTGGACAATACAGGCCCGCAGATCGAACCGAACGTCCAAATTTTTGATCATGGTGATGACAATTGGCAAATTATCACCGCATCCCACATTAACGAAATTGTGGAGGTGCATCACAAATACGGAGCGCTTAAATCCATCGACTGCGCGAGTGAAAGCGGCTACTCCCTGGTCGAGGAACCGCTGACACTTCCCAAAGAACGGGATTGGCATTATTGCGCTTATGGCACAGACGAGGCAGGCAATAGATCCTTGATCGTCAGCAAGGAACTGACAATCAAAACAGCGATAAATTGATTCTTAACGGATCCGCTCCTTCAACAAACCTTGTTTAGAAGCGAGGCGTTATTCTTAGACAAAAGCAAAATGCCCCGAACATGTCGGGGCATTTTATCGGGCCGCTGAAACGGCCCGCCGTTGCAATAGCTTATATAAATCAGTAAGCCTTGCCAGTCTTGTAGAAGTGCTCGTAGCAGAAGTTGGTGGCCTCGATATAGCCTTCAGCGCCACCGCAGTCGAAACGCTGGCCCTTGAACTTGTAGGCAATCACGCAACCATCTTTGGCTTGCTTGAGCAGGGCGTCGGTGATCTGGATCTCGCCGCCTTTGCCTGGCTCGGTTTCTTCGATCAGCTTGAAGATGTCCGGAGTCAGGATGTAGCGGCCGATGATCGCCAGGTTCGATGGCGCATCTTCCGGCGCTGGTTTCTCGACCATGTCACGTACGCGGATCAGGCCATCACCAATGTCGTCGCCGGCGATCACGCCGTACTTGTTGGTTTCTGTCGGGTTGACTTCCATCACCGCGACGATGGTGCAACGGTATTTCTGGTAGAGCTTGACCATCTGGGTCAGCACACCGTCGCCTTCCAGGTTTACGCACAGGTCATCGGCCAGTACCACGGCGAACGGTTCGTCACCGATCAGCGGGCGACCGGTGAGGATGGCGTGGCCGAGGCCTTTCATCTGGGTCTGACGGGTGTAGGAGAACGAGCATTCGTCGAGCAGTTTACGAATACCGACCAGGTATTTTTCCTTGTCGGTGCCCTTGATCTGGTTTTCCAACTCATAGCTGATATCGAAGTGGTCTTCCAGCGCGCGCTTGCCACGGCCGGTCACGATGGAGATTTCATTCAAACCGGCATCCAGTGCCTCTTCGACGCCGTACTGAATCAGTGGCTTGTTCACCACCGGCAGCATCTCTTTGGGCATGGCTTTGGTCGCTGGGAGGAAGCGAGTGCCGTAACCGGCTGCTGGGAACAAGCATTTCTTGATCATATGAGTCCTTACAGAGGGCTATGCGTACGGAATTCGGCGCAGTCTAATCAGGCCGCAGTCACCTTACAATGGGTGCTGCTGGCGCCGCGATGTCATCATAGAGAAAAAATGTCGGCGTAAGTTCCGCTGATCTTTCAACAGGCAGGCTGAACGGCACTTGAGTGTTGATGTTTCAAAGCGCCTGATCCTTGTAGCATGCTTTTCGACGCCTGGCACCGGGCCTGAATTACTTGGGCAAGCCCCTGGTATTTGGCGCTATCATTGCACCCTTGAATCAGCTTACGAGATTGCTAATTAGATGTCAGAACCAAAAGGCGTAAACGGCTACCTGATCACCAAACGTGCGGACGGCTGGCACCTGATCAACTTCCATGGCGACAGCGTCGCGGGCGTTTTCCAGAGCGAAAGCATGGCGACTGCGGTAGCCGAAGTGTTTGTGGACGAAGCAGGCCACGCGTCGAGCAAGCGGCCGAAAGGCAAGTAAACCGCCCTGCATTGCATCAAAAAGCCCCGTCAAGCGGGGCTTTTTTGTGTTTGGCTGTACCTTGATGGCAGTTCGCTATAATCTTCCTCCAACGCCCCACGACAGTGTCAGCGCTCCCCTCAACACCTTCGAAGATGACTTTTATGAACAAGATCCTGGCACTCACTGCGGTATTGGCGCTGGCCGGCTGCACCACCACGTCGGACACTTACCTGAAAAATGGTGAGCAAGGTTTGACCATCGACTGCTCGGGCGAAGCCAACTCATGGGCCAGTTGCTACGAGAAAGCCGACGCCTCCTGCGCGGGCACCGGCTACCGCATCGTCGGCACTGACGGAACGCCGGCACTCAAGGAAAGCGAACAGACGCTGGGCAAGGACGTGGGCAACTTCAAAAGCCGCAGCGTCTTGGTGGTGTGCAAGTAAGCCTTTGCTCTATAGATGAACTTCGGCGAACTTGATTCCCAGGCTGCGCAGGATCTCGATCAAGTCATCCAGACGCGGGAATGATTCGACCTCGTCCTGATCGTCCACGAGGAAGTAGCTGCGGCCGTCACTCTTCTTGAAAAAGACGATCCACTCACCCAGGTCGGCGGGGTTCTGAATGACGTGGGTTGCCGTGATCTGACCTTCGGCGTGGCGGGCTCTGACGTGTTCTTGCTTCATAATGGGGGCATTCCAGGCAGGACAATGCCGCTCAGACCCAGTGTTTGAGCGGCATTGTCGTATACAGTGGCCGCCAGTTTAACGGATGCCTTGCCCGATCAACACGCCGTCCACCGTTTGACCATAGAGATTGACCCCATCATTGGCGTGAAACTTGATGCGGGTCTTCTCTACCGACCCTTCAATCAGCCTCGGATCCTGGGGGCGCTCGTGGCTGTTGATGTACGCCGCGACATCCCATGCCTGCTGATCGCTCAAGCTGCCGACCTTGCCCAACGGCATGTTGTGTTTAATGAAGGACGCTGCCGTGTTGATCCGATGCATGCCTGCCCCCCAATTGTAGGAATCCTTACCCCACAAGGGCGGCATGACATACCCCTCGCCAGCTTTCTGCCCTTGCCCTTCGGCGCCATGGCAGACGGCGCACTGCCCTTTGTATACCTGTGCACCTTGGGCCAGGTCGTAGCCGTTGGCCGGCTGCGCCACATCGGGATAGCCGCGCCCCGGTAATTCAACCCCCAAGGGTGCTTTGCTGGAGAGCCAGTAGGCATAAACCGACAACGCGGTGATTTCTGGGCTGTCCGCCGCCGGAGGGGTACCGCCGTTCATGCTGAACTGAAAACAGCCCTGCAAGCGCTCGGCAAAGGTATTGACCTTGTCGTTCTTCTTTCGATAGGCCGGGTACATGGGGTACGCGCCCCACAATGGCGCCGAGTTAGCCATGCGGCCTTGATCGAGGTGGCAGTTGCTGCAGTTGAGCCCGTTACCGACAAATTGCGGCGCCAGGCGCTTGGTGTCCACGAACAAGCCGTAACCCTGCCTGACCAGCTTGCCGTAGGCATTGTCGGGCAATTCGCTTTCCTGAGGGGGTTGGAAGGCAACGGCATCGGAATGCTTTGCGGCCTGCAATTGCGATTGGTCTTCCATGGCGATCGTTGCGGCATGGACGGGCAACGCAATCAGCATTCCCATAAACATGATCGTTTTCATGGCTTGGCCTCCAAGGGCAATGAGGCGAAGTAGTGAGCCACGCCCTGCACCTCATCCGGGGTCAGCGCTTTGGCGATGTGCCCCATCAGGTCGTTTGGATCATTGCGCCGCGTGCCGCTCTGCCAGGCGCTCAATTGCGCTGCCAGATAAGCAGCGGGCTGGCCGGCCAACGGTGGGAACGCGTCCCCTACGCCGATACCAGCAGGGCCGTGACAACTGACGCAAGCGGGGATCTGCCGCTCCCACGCGCCTTGCAGGGCCAGCTTCTGTATCGGATTGGCAGGCATTTCACTACGGGGCACCACAGCGGTTACCGGAGCCGGCATCGCTGCCACGGCATCGCTTAGCGCCACGATTTCCGCATCGGTGAGCGCGCTTGCCAATGGCTGCATCACCGGATTACTTCGCGCTCCGCTGGCGAAGTCCGCCAATTGCCTGCGCACGTATTGCGCTGGCAAACCGGCCAGCCTGGGGAAGCCAGCCGCGGCAACTCCCAGCCCGTCGGCGCCATGGCACGCGACACAGGCCATCGCACCCGGCTGCGAACCGCCTTGGGTAAAAATCTTGTTGCCGTCAAGCGCGTAGGCGTCACCCACCAGCAGCAACAACGCGCCTCCCACCAGTGCTCGTGCTCGTGCTCGTTCCAGAGACATCATCACAGCTCCATCTTTATAGTTATAAGCTTAGGCAATAAATATATAACCATGCAGATGGTATGGGAATTGGGCACTCGCTACAACTTTCGACAACGCGCAAAAAAGCCCCACCCAGTAGAAGCGAGCGCGCTCGTTTCTACTGGGTGGGGCTTTTATCGGATTCAGTGCGTGGGCTTTCGCGTTGGCTTAACCCGAAATGCAATCTTCCCCGGCTTTCTTCACATCGCCCGGCCGAATTGGCACGTTGGACATGCTCTCATAGAGTTTGATGCTGCTACCGCTGGAGCGGTCTTCGATTTCGAAGATCGCCGACGGATCGGCCGAGAACTTCTGCGGCACGATCACTTGAAAACCCTCTTTATGACGTTCGATTTGTGGTGGACGACGTGTCGCCTCCAACTTGCGCACTACACACGCCGCATATTCCTGCGGCTTCTTCCCGGAAATGACCACCAATGTGGGTGGGGTCTGCTTGATATCTGCAACCGAAGCACACCCACCTATCGCCAAGGCCAGCACCAACACACTCCACTTCATACTAAAACCTCCGATAAAGACCCTACGACAGCGGGCACAGGAAATTTCTCCCTCCAATGTAGGATTTATCTCTGAAAACTGGGTAAATAACTGTTTTAAATTGTCGAAGTCGTCGACGACGACGCGATAATAAACGCGCTGGGGCTGATAAACTCCATCTTAACCTACGTATCGTTCTGATTTTTCAGAAAAAGCCCTTCTGGAGACACCCCATGAAATTTATCCATCAGCGTGAGCACCTTAACGAGGGGGACATTGTCGTCATCGAATGCTCGCAGACCTGTAATATTCGTCTGATGAGCGATGCGAATTTCCGCAGCTTCAAGAACGGTGGTCGCCATACCTACCACGGCGGCGCATTCGACAAATTCCCGGCGAAAATCACCGCGCCCAGCACCGGTTTCTGGAACATTACCCTCGATGTGGTTACGCGCCGCGCCATCAGCGTTACCCGCAAACCAGCGTTGTCCCACAAAATTCGTATCGTTCGTCGCACCAGCACCAAGCTGAGCTGACTCGAACATCGCAAGGAAAAAAGCTGTGAACACCACGACCAAATACGTCATCAAATACAAGCTCAACGGCGAACTTCGCTTCGAATTTGCCCAACTGACCAGCAATAGCGTCGAGGAAGCCAAGCAATCCCTGGCGAAAACCCACGAATCAGGCGACGAAATTACCATCATCAACGTGAGCAAGGCGTTGTAAGCCATGCCAGGGCCTACCGTTGACCTGTTCGCCGATGACGCCCTGCAGCAACCTGCAAGGCGCGAACAGATTGGCGAAGATTCCTACGTTCTAAGGAGCTACGCCCTCCCCTGGGTTGAACGTTTATTGCCTGAGTTGCGGCGTGTCCTGGCCCAATCGCCGTTTCGGCAGATGGTCACGCCCGGTGGCTTTACCATGTCGGCCGCGCTGAGCAGTTGCGGCGAGCTGGGCTGGACTACCGACACGACCGGCTATCGCTACAGCCCTGTCGACCCGCGTAGCCAGCAACCTTGGCCGGCGATGCCTGACGCCTTGCGCGAACTGGCCGTGTCGGCGGCAAACGCCGCAGGGTTCAGCGACTTCTCGCCAGATGCCTGTCTGATCAACCGTTATGTGCCCGGCGCGAAAATGTCTCTGCATCAGGACAAAAACGAGCGGCGCTATGACGCGCCGGTAGTTTCTGTGTCCTTCGGCCTGCCGGCGATTTTTCTGTTCGGCGGCCATCAGCGCAACGACAAAGCGCAAAAGGTTTCGCTGTTCCACGGTGATGTGGTGGTTTGGGGAGGCGTGGATCGTTTGCGCTACCACGGGGTGATGCCCATCAAGGAAGGCGTGCACCCAATCATGGGACCGCAGCGCATCAACCTGACCTTTCGCACCGCCGGCTGATTTGACCGCAAGCTTCGGAGTGCCGGGCGTGGCTCGCAGGGTTAATCTGCCGATGACCGTCCAAGAGTGTTGGCCATGAACAACCCGCTAGACCCACGCTGGGCCGCTATCATCGCCCGTGACGCCACGGCCGATGGACTGTTTGTGTACGGCGTGAAAACCACCGGTGTGTACTGCCGCCCCAGCAGCGCCTCACGTTTGCCGCGCCCTGAAAATATCGAATTCTTCGACACCCCGGCGCAAGCCGAAGCTGCGGGTTATCGCCCCAGCCGACGCGCCGCCGGAGACCAGACCCAGTTGGCCGCCCACCATGGCCAATTGGTCGCGGACGCGTGTCGCCAGATAGAACAGGCCGAAACGCCACCAAGCCTGGAGGCCCTCGCCCGCCGGGCCGGCTTGAGTTCGTTCCATTTCCACCGCGTGTTCAAAACCATCACCGGCCTCACGCCCAAGGGTTACGCCAGCGCCCTGCGCTCGCGCAAGGTACGTGACGGCCTTAAGGCGCAGCAGTCGGTGACCGATGCGCTGTACGACGCCGGCTTCAATTCCAACAGCCGTTTTTATGAGGCTGCGGATCAATTGCTTGGCATGAAGCCGCAGGATTACAAGGCCGGCGGTGCCAATAACCTGATTCGTTTCGCCGTGGGCCAATGCTCGCTGGGGGCGATTCTGGTGGCGCAGAGCCAGCGCGGTGTGTGCGCGATTTTGCTGGGCGACGATCCGGACACATTGGTGCGGGACCTGCAGGACCAATTTCCCAACGCTGAACTGGTTGGCGCGGATCGGGATTTCGAACAGTTGGTCGCCCAAGTCGTGGGCTTTATCGAAGCCCCTGCCCTGGGCCTGGATCTGCCGCTGGATTTACGCGGCACGGCCTTCCAGGAGCGGGTATGGCAGGCGCTGCGGGACATTCCGGTGGGCAGCACGGCCAGCTACGCGCAGATTGCCCAACGCATTGGCGCGCCTACCGCCTTTCGCGCCGTGGCCCAGGCCTGTGGCGCCAACCACCTGGCGGTGGCGATCCCCTGCCATCGCGTTGTGCGCAGCGATGGCGCCATGTCCGGCTACCGCTGGGGCGTGGAACGCAAGCGCACATTGCTGGAGCGGGAAACGCCGGGCTGAACGCGTCGCACAAAGCACTCCCCTCGTCCAGTGAATAAAACAGACTGGCCGGGCGCCAAGGCCCCTGCTAAAACAGCGAAAAGCCTCACTGACGCTGGAGACGCCTCCCATGAGCACCTGGCCAGACACACGCATTCTTGACCTGCTGGGCATCGGCCTGCCCATCATCCAGGCCCCTATGGCGGGCGCGACCACCACCGCCATGGTGATTGCCGCCTGCCGGGCCGGCGCGCTAGGCTCCATGCCCGCAGCGGCGCTGAGCATCGAGCAACTGCGCGAGGCGCTCACCGTCATTCGCCAAGCCGATGCCCGCCCCCTCAATGTCAACTTTTTCTGTCATCAGGCGCCTGAAGACGATGAGGGCCGCGACCGCCATTGGAAAGCGTTGCTGGAACCCTACTACCGTGAATTGGGTGCCAATTTTGAGGCGCCGACCCCGGTATCGAACCGTGCTCCCTTCAATGAAGCGGCGTGTGAAGTGATTGAAACCTACCGCCCTGAAGTGGTGAGTTTTCACTTTGGGCTGCCGGAAAAAACCTTGCTGGACCGGGTAAAAGCCACCGGCGCCAAAGTGCTGTCATCGGCCACGACGGTCGAGGAAGCGGTCTGGCTGGAAGAAAATGGCTGCGACGCCATTATTGCAATGGGCATTGAAGCGGGTGGGCATCGCGGTATGTTTCTCAGCGACGACCTCAACAGCCAGATCGGACTGCTGGCGCTGCTGCCGCAAATCGTTGACGCCGTCAGCGTGCCGGTGATCGCGGCCGGCGGTATCGCAGATTCGCGCGGGATGGTCGCGGCGTTTGCCTTGGGCGCCTCGGCGGTGCAGATCGGCACGGCGTATCTGTTCACCCCCGAAGCCAGCGTCAGCGCCTCCCATCACCAGGCCTTGCGACATGCCCAGGCCAGCGAAACGGCCCTCACCAACCTGTTCACCGGTCGCCCGGCGCGGGGCATTGTTAATCGCGTGATGCGTGAGCTGGGCGCGATCAACCCCGCTGCACCGGCGTTTCCAAGGGCCGGTGGTGCGCTGATGCCGCTCAAGGCCAAGGACGAAGCGGGTTTCAGCAACCTGTGGGCAGGCCAGGCCTTGCGTTTGGGGTGCGAACGTTCAACGTATGACCTGACCCGTGATCTGGCTGAGCAGACGTTGGCCAAATTGCGCTAAGCGAATCAGCACCTTGAGCAACTTCGCACTGTACCGGCAGCAGGCAACCGCTATATATTCCCGTACATAGCGGTAATAAGCCGTACACCCTTCAGGAGTTGCTTCATGATGATCCGCGCCTCGCGTCTGGCCCCCCTGTTTGCCGTCTTTGCCTTGGGCTCAGTGCATGCCGATGAGGTGCAAGTGGCCGTCGCCGCCAACTTTACCGCGCCGATCCAGGCGATTGCCGCCGATTTCGAGAAAGACACCGGTCACACGCTGGTGGCGGCCTACGGCGCCACCGGTCAGTTCTATACCCAGATCAGGAATGGCGCGCCGTTCCAGGTGTTCCTCAGTGCCGATGACAGCACCGTGCAAAAACTTGAGGCCGAAGGCGAGACCGTCAAAGGTTCGCGCTTCACCTACGCGGTTGGCACCCTGGCCCTGTGGTCGGCAAAAGAAGGCTACGTGGATGCCAATGGTGATGTGCTCAAGCGCAATGCATTCCGGCACCTGTCCATCGCCAACCCGAAAGCCGCGCCCTACGGCCTGGCCGCCACTCAAGTGCTGGCCAGGGAAGGCCTGACCGACAAGGTCAAGGCCAAGATCGTCGAGGGCCAGAACATCACCCAGGCGTATCAGTTCGTGTCCACCGGTAACGCCGAGTTGGGCTTTGTGGCGTTGTCACAGATCTACAAGGACGGCAAAGTGTCCAGCGGTTCGGCGTGGATCGTGCCGTCTTCCATGCACGACCCGATCAAACAAGACGCCGTGATCCTCAATAAAGGCAAAGACAGCGCCGCCGCCAAGGCCCTCATGGACTACCTGAAAGGGCCGAAGGCTGCTGCGGTTATCAAATCCTACGGTTATGAGTTGTAAATGCCTCTGACGAGCGACGATCTCGCCGCAATCTGGTTGACGGTCAAGCTGGCGTCGCTGACCACGGTGATCCTGTTGGTGATCGGTACGCCAATCGCCCTGTGGCTGTCGCGCACCCGTTCGTGGTGGCGCGGCCCCCTAGGCGCAATCGTCGCGTTGCCCTTGGTGTTGCCGCCGACGGTCATCGGTTTTTACCTGCTGTTGGCCATGGGCCCCAATGGCTATTTCGGCCAGTTCACCCAGTGGTTGGGCCTGGGCACCCTCACCTTCAGCTTCGCCGGGCTGGTGATCGGCTCGGTGATCTACTCCATGCCCTTCGTCGTACAGCCCTTGCAGAATGCGTTCTCCGCCATCGGCACGCGCCCGCTGGAAGTGGCCGCGACCTTGCGCGCCAGTCCCTGGGACACGTTTTTCACGGTGATCCTGCCCCTCGCTCGCCCAGGCTTTGTTACCGCGTCGATCCTGGGTTTCGCCCACACCGTCGGCGAGTTCGGCGTGGTGCTGATGATCGGCGGCAATATCCCGGACAAGACCCGGGTGGTTTCGGTGCAAATCTACGACCACGTCGAAGCCATGGAATATGCTCAGGCCCACTGGCTTGCCGGCGCGATGGTGGTGTTCGCGTTCCTCGTGTTGCTGGCGCTCTATTCCAGCCGTAAAACCAAAATGGGCTGGAGCTGATCGCGATGATGGAAGTACGCCTGCACCTGAAGTACCCAGGCTTTGCATTGGACGTTGAGCTGCAATTGCCCGGCCGCGGCGTCACCGCGCTTTACGGCCCATCCGGCTCCGGCAAGACCACCTGCCTGCGCTGTATCGCCGGTTTGGAGCGCGCCGATGACGGCTTTGTGCAGATCAACGATGAAGTCTGGCAAGACAGCCGTAACAGGCTGTTCGTGCCGCCGCATAAACGCGCCTTGGGCTACGTATTCCAGGAGGCGAGCCTGTTTGCGCATCTGTCGGTGCGCGCCAATCTGGCGTTCGGCCTCAAGCGCATTCCGCGCATGCAGCGGCGCGTGGAGATGGCCCACGCCACTGAGTTGCTGGGTATCGCTCACCTGCTGGAGCGCTATCCGCAACACCTGTCCGGTGGGGAGCGCCAGCGCGTCGGCATCGCCCGCGCATTGCTCACCAGCCCTCAATTACTGCTGATGGATGAGCCTCTGGCGGCCCTCGACAGCCAGCGCAAGAACGAGATCCTGCCTTACCTTGAACGCCTGCACGACGAGCTGGATATCCCGGTGCTGTACGTCAGCCACGCCCAGGACGAAGTGGCGCGGCTGGCCGACCACCTCGTCTTGCTCAGCGAGGGCCAGGCCCTGGCGAGCGGGCCAATCGGTGAAACCCTGGCGCGGCTCGATTTGCCCCTGGCGCGGGGCGACGATGCCGGTGTGGTCGTCACTGGCAGCGTGGTTGCCTACGATGATCACTACCAGTTGCTCACCCTGCAACTGCCGGGTTGCCCGCTGCAAATACGCGTTGCCCACACGCCGATGGCCTTGGGCAAACAGCTGCGGGTGAAGATTCAGGCACGGGACGTAAGCCTCAGCCGCCAGGCGCAAGAGCACAGCAGCATCCTTAATCGCTTGCCGGTGACGGTCATCCAGGACGTCGCGGCGGATAACAGCGCCCACGCGCTGGTGCGCCTGGATGCCGGTGGCACGCCGTTGCTGGCACGCATCACACGGTTCTCGCGGGACCAACTGAACGTGCAGCCTGGGCAGGTAGTGTGGGCGCAAATCAAGGCGGTGGCGGTGCTGGCCTAAACCATTTGGCACCACCGCATGGCGACGCGGTCAATCAGAGATACCGGCCTGATCCGTTGCCAAGGAACCTGCAAATGCCCGACTCTTCGCTGCCCGCCGATTTGCCCCGCGACCTGCATTATGTTGACGACACCCAACCCGGAATCCGCCGCAAAAAGCTACGCGGCAAGTTTCAGTATTTCGGCCCCGACGGCGAGCGCATCACCGATGCCGATGAAATCAAGCGCCTGAATGCCCTGGCGGTACCGCCCGCCTACACCGATGTGTGGATTTGCGCCGACCCGCGCGGCCACTTGCAAGCCACCGGCCGCGATGCCCGTGGCCGCAAGCAGTACCGCTACCACACGCGCTGGCGCGAAGTGCGCGACAGCGACAAGTACGCACGGCTGCAAGCGTTCGGCAATGCCTTGCCCAAGTTGCGCAGACAACTGGAAGCGCAGATCGCCGAGCCCGGGTTCACCCGCGAAAAGGTGCTGGCCACGGTAGTGATGTTGCTCGATGCCACGCTGATCCGCGTCGGCAATACTCAGTACGCTCGCGATAATAAATCCTACGGCCTGACCACCCTGCGCACCCGACACGTGGACATCAAGGGCAGCGAAATAAAATTCCAGTTTCGTGGCAAGAGCGGCGTGGAGCATCAAATCAGCGTCAAGGATCGGCGCCTGGCCAATGTGGTCAAGCGCTGCATGGAGCTGCCCGGACAGAACCTGTTCCAGTACCTGGACGAAAACGGTGAGCGCCATACCATCAGCTCCCAGGACGTCAACGCTTACCTGCATAGCCTGACCGGCGAGGATTTCACCGCCAAGGACTACCGCACCTGGGCCGGCACGGCGATGGCGTTGGCGGTGTTGCGCGAATTGGAATGGCAACCGGAGTCCGACGCCAAACGGCATGTCGTGGCGATGGTCAAGGACGTCGCCCGGCAACTGGGCAATACGCCGGCGGTGTGCCGCAAGTGCTACATCCACCCGGCCGTGCTTGAGCATTTCAGCCTGGGCGAGTTGTCGAAGCTGCCCAAGCCACGGGTGCGCAAGGGCCTGAAAGCCGAAGAAGTCGCCCTGGCCATGTTCCTTGAGCAACTGGTCGCACGCTTGCCCGAGCAGGCCAAGGTGGGTTAGCCTCTGCCTCCCTTCTGACTCACGGGACGATTGCCGACGTGAACAACTAAGCCTTCCAAAATGTATCTGCAACGAGCCGCCTGGCGCGCTTGTTGGCCTGTTCGACATTTTCCTGGAGGTGCTGATGACTCACGTCAACCGGCTGCCCGCGCTTGTTTCCCTGCAACACCTGTGTTTCCAGTTCGCCAATGGCGAAACCTTGCTGGAAGACCTCAATTTCTCCATCGACCAGACGCCTACCGGCATCGTCGGCCGCAACGGGCGCGGCAAAAGTGTCCTGGCGCAATTGATGGCCGGTATCCTGCTTCCCTCCTCCGGTGCGCTGAAGGCACCCGCCCATGTGGCCTACGTTCCCCAGGCCGTGGTGGTTCGGCCGAGTGCAACCGTCGCCGACCTCACCGGCACCGCCCAGTGCCTGGACGCCCTTGAACGCATGGCTCAGGGCGCAGGCTTGGCCGGTGACCTGGAACTGATCGATGATCGCTGGGATCTTGCCGAACGCCTGCGCGCGGCCCTGGATGCGGCGGGGCTGGCAGCACTCGGCGCGGCTTCTCGGGCTGATCAGCTCAGCGGTGGTCAATTGGCCAGGGTCGCGCTGATCGGCGCATTGCTGGCGGCGCCGCAACTACTGATCCTCGACGAGCCCAGCAACCACCTCGACAGCCTCGGGCGCGCTTGGCTGCTGGAGCAATTGGGCAATTGGCGCGGTGGCCTGGTGGTGGTCAGCCATGATCGGCAGTTGCTTAATGCCATGGGCCGGATTATCGAACTTTCGCCGTTGGGTGCGCAGGTTTATGGCGGCAACTACGATGCCTATCTTCAGCAACGCGACACGCACCAGCAAGCGGCCATCGCAGCGTGGGAGTTCGCCCGTGAGCAACGCCGCCGCGAACGTCGACGCTTGCAAAAGGCGCATGACAGCCTGCAGCACAACGCGGCGCGCTCACGCAAATATGCCGAGACCGCCAACGTCGATCGGTTCACCCGAGCGCGATGGAAAGGTGCGGCCACGCAAATCGTCAGTACGCTGGGCAGCGCCCATCGCGATCACAAAGACAAACTCGAGGCGCAGGTGCGCCAGGCCTACGAGCGTGTGGTGGACGACACGCCAACCTTTTTGGCCTTACCGGGTTCGGCGGTGTCCAACGGGCGCCAGGTCGTGAGCCTGCAACAGGCGCAGTTGCCCTGGCTGGACCCCCTTGCACCTTCAACCTACCTGACCCTTGACCTGACCGGCCCTCTGCGGGTGGCGGTGCGCGGGCCGAACGGCTGCGGCAAATCCACTTTGCTCAAGCTGCTGGCCGGGCAATCGCAAGCCGTGAGTGGCACGTGCGCGGTACCGGTGTCCTGCGCGTATATCGACCAGCATCTGACGCTACTCGACGACCGGCGCAGCATTGTGGAACAGCTCAACCTGCTCGACACACCGCTGGCCGAAGCCGAACTGCGCACGCGCCTGGCCTTGCTGCAACTGGACGCCATGCGGGTGACCCAACCAGTGGGGCAGCTCAGCGGTGGCGAGCGTCTGAAAGCGGCGATGGCGCTCGCTTTGTGGCGCGGGGCACCGGCACAACTGTTGCTGTTGGATGAGCCGACCAACCACCTGGACCTGGAAACGGTGATTGCCTTTGAGCAGGCCTTGAAGGGATTTACCGGAGCGATGGTGACGGTGTCCCACGATGAGGCGTTCTTGCAGGCAATCGAGCCAAGCCATTATCTGAGCTGGCACAGCACGGGTTGGCGCCTGACATCTGTGTGAGGTGATTGCGCGCACTCGCAAAGCGCCCTAGGGTAGTGGCCGGATAACCTCACTGGAAACCGGCCCCATGCTGCCTTCGCCCGCCAAACCTTACGCCAATGCGGCGCTCGCCCATCGTCAGCGCTGGCGTGGACGCGTGGGCTTGATGCTGGTGGCCGGGTTGTCGGTGCTGGCGGGCATGACCGATGCAATCGGTTTCATGGCCAGCGGCGACTTTGTCTCGTTCATGAGCGGCAACACCACGCGCCTGGCGGTCGCGATCAGTGCGGGCGACCTCGGCCTGACCGGGCGCTTGGTATTGCTTGTCGCCACCTTCATTGTCGGCAACGCGTTGGGCGTGATTGTCAGCCGCGTGAGCAGGCGGCATGCGCTGCCCTTGTTACTGAGCATCGGCGCCCTGCTCTGCGGCGCAGCCTTGCTGCCATGGGCCGATACATTGCCCGCCCTGTTGGCGGCGATTGTCGCGATGGGCATGCTCAACGCAGCCGTCGAGCAAGTGAACGGGGTACCGGTGGGCCTCACCTATGTGACTGGGGCGCTCTCGCGTTTTGGTCGCGGGCTGGGCCGCTGGTTGTTGGGCGAGCGCCGCAATGGCTGGCGCATGCAGCTGATACCGTGGGCAGGGATGTTTGTGGGTGCGGTGATTGGGGCGCTGCTGGAGCAGCAGATCGGCCTGCGCGCCCTGTGGGTCAGCGGTGCGCTGGCGGGGTTGTTGGGGCTGGCGACCCTGGCGATTCCCCGGCGCTGGCAGTTAGGCTTCATGCCACGTTGAACACCGTGGCTTTAAAAAGGTGCCCGCCCGACGTTTCGGCCTCGACATCCGTGTACCGGTAAAGAGCCATCACGTCGGGCGAGCGGGTGAATAATAAGCCAATGCCCGACGGCTGTCCCACCGGGCAACTGCGAATAGAACTAAGGCAAGGTATTACAGACAAGTGGCAAGTGCAGCCAAACGGCGCTTGGCGGGCATCGTGTCTTGTGCGGCGTAATACTTGACGGTAGAACCGGCGCCCGTACTCAGCACATCCACAAAGTAGTCCCCACCCGTGGTGTACACCGTGAAGCCACCTGCCTCGGTGGCCTCCTTGAACCCGCCGGCATCAACGCCAAACACGCTTTCATCCTGCCAGCCGTACTGGATGCATTGGGCAACCACCAGAGTAGCCTTGTCCGACGCCATGGTCTTGTAGGGGCTGCCCGCGCGCGCCTCTTTCATCTTCGAACCCGCGCAACCGGCCAGTGTTGCCAGTATCAATGCGCCTATAAACACTTTGTGCATGCCTGTACTTCCTTGGAAAAACGTGACTCTACCATTGCGCCGCCGCCAACTGACGTGCCCATGAACTTTGTTTCACTGTGAAGGCAAAACCGGCCGCCTATAGTGGCCGGGCTCATTTTTAGAAGTCTCCCTTCTGCCCGCCCTCCCGCGGGCTTTTTTTCGCCTGCGGCTCAGAACCACCAGCGCAGCAGATAGAACAACGCCATGCTCGACAGCACAGTGACCAGCACGCTGCGCGTGTAAGCCATCAGCGCCACGGCGCAGATCCCGGCCAGCAAATAGGGGTTGCTCGGGCTCAGGTTGAGCTGGTGGTCGGCGAGGAAAATAATCGGCCCGCAAATAGCGGTGAGCATGCCCGGCACCGCGAACCCGAGGAACTCACGCACACCACGACTGAGCCGCACCGGCAGGCGCGGTTCGATAAACAGGTAGCGATTGAAAAATACCACCAGTGCCATGGCCACAATCATCAGGTAGATCATCGCAGCCCTGCCCCCAGGCGCTTGCAGGCAAACCCGGCGCTCATCCCCAACACGCCGGAAACCACCACCGCCGATTCCCAGTGCAGGTAACTCAGCCACACCGAGCACAACAACGAGACGGCGACGCATACCACCGTCGGCACGTCGCGCACCACCGGCGTGATCAGAGCGATAAAGGTCGCGGCAATCGAAAACTCCAGCCCCAACTGGTCCAGCCCGGGAATGCTTTTGCCCAGCACAATGCCAGCCAGGGTGAACAGGTTCCAGATGATATAAAACGTCAGCCCGACGCCCAGGGCATACCAGCGGTTGAAGGTTTGGCGGTCATAGTGGTTGACCAGGGCGAAGAACTCGTCGGTCAACAGAAAGCCCAGGCTTATGCGCCAGCGGGCGTTGAGCGAGGACAGCGTCGGGCGCATGTGCATGCCGTAAAGCAAATGTTGGGAGGTCAGCAACAAGGTGGTCAGCACAATGGAGATCAGGCTGGCGCCACTTTTGACCATGCCGATCGCCACCAATTGAGCGGCACCGGCAAATACGATGGCGGACAACCCCTGGGCTTGCAGCGGGGTG
The DNA here is from genome assembly GCF_030147005.1 of Pseudomonas sp. Taxonomy (GTDB): domain Bacteria; phylum Pseudomonadota; class Gammaproteobacteria; order Pseudomonadales; family Pseudomonadaceae; genus Aquipseudomonas. The sequence continues at coordinate 10,855 of NZ_JASLAW010000165.1, read as the reverse complement.
AACTGCGCATCGATGGCCATTGAACCGGCGAGCAACCCCCAGGGGGCACAAGCCAGGGATAACGGAATGACAGCGATTGCGCCACGCGTGAACGCGTCATGAGGTAGGGCAATAGACATGGACTGGGCTCATCGACAGACAGTCGACAAGCATGCCGGCGCACTCGGGCGCGTGTCTTGAACGATCTTGCTCAGGCCAGCTTTACCGAAACCAACTCCACCGAGTCGCGTGCTTCGCGCAATTCGTAGGCGTCCTGGTTCAACCGGTGAATGGTGTTGAGCAGGCGCTGGCGCAGCACCTCATCGCCGAGCTTTTCGACGGCGCGCATCAGATCGAACGCCGCGGTTTCGTTATTTTCCGCGACGGAATCCAGGGTCTTGCGCAGGTTACGAGTGGCTCGGGTCACGCGGGATCTTCCTTCATCAGCAATGGGCAGGCACTTTAGGACATTCATGTTTCAGTTTAATTTCAATCACTTGTGGTTGAGCGTGGGGCAGTTGATCCACGTCAAACCAAATCAGGATTTGACTTACGTGGCTGTGCTGATCAAATGCCTGGCCGATGCCGTTCAAGCGCGACTGACGCTATTAATCCAGCGCGAGCGCGAACTTTACTCAGGCGAACTGATCCATGCCTTGGATGAAAGCCGGCCCTGCTTGCAACACGGTGCGCTGCGTCGGGATGCAATGGGCGACACACCACAACGGGCCAGCACCGGCTGAGCCATCGGAGCGTTAATTCATGCTTGTCGCAATTGCGATTTTCCTCGTTACAATCGTGCTGGTGATCTGGCAGCCCAAGGGCCTGGGCGTCGGCTGGAGCGCCACACTGGGCGCGATCCTGGCCCTGGCTTGCGGGGTGATCAGCCTGGCGGATATTCCGGTGGTGTGGCACATCATCTGGAACGCCACCGGCACCTTTGTCGCGTTGATCATCATCAGCCTGTTGCTGGATGAAGCCGGGTTCTTCGCCTGGACCGCGTTGCATGTAGCGCGCTGGGGCCGTGGCCGGGGCCGTCGATTGTTTGCCTATATGGTGCTGCTGGGCGCGCTGGTGTCGGCATTGTTCGCCAATGACGGCGCGGCCTTGATCCTCACCCCCATCGTGATGTCGATGCTGCTGGCGCTGCGCTTTTCACCGGCGGCGACGCTGGCTTTCGTCATGGGCGCAGGTTTCATCGCCGACACAGCGAGCCTGCCGCTGGTGGTGTCGAACCTGGTGAACATCGTCTCGGCGGACTATTTCAAGATCGGCTTCAACGAATACGCCGCGGTGATGGTGCCGGTGAACCTGGTCAGCGTCGCCGCGACCCTGGCGGTGCTGCTCTGGTTTTTCCGCCGCGATATTCCGCAGGCCTACGACCCCGCCGACCTGGAACAACCCGCCAATGCCATCCACGACCGTGCGACTTTTCGCGCCGGCTGGTGGGTACTGGGTATTTTGCTGGTGGGCTGCTTCGCGCTGGAACCGCTGGGCATTCCCATCAGTGCGATTTCCGCGGTATGCGCCGTGCTGTTGCTGGTGATTGCCGCGAAGGGCCACAAGATCTCCACGCGCAAAGTACTGAAAGACGCACCGTGGCAGATCGTGGTCTTTTCCCTGGGCATGTACCTGGTGGTGTACGGCTTGCGCAATGCCGGCCTGACCGACTACCTGGCCACCTGGCTCGACACCTTCGCCGGCTATGGCGTATGGGGCGCGGCCATGGGCACAGGCGTACTGACCGCGCTGTTGTCCTCGGCGATGAATAACTTGCCGACGGTGTTGATCGGCGCGCTCTCCATCGAGTCCAGCCATGCCGTGGGGGTGGTCAGGGACGCGATGATCTACGCCAACGTGATCGGCAGCGACCTGGGCCCGAAAATCACCCCGATCGGCAGCCTGGCCACCTTGCTGTGGCTGCATATCCTTGCACGCAAAGGCATCACCATCACCTGGGGTTACTACTTCAAGGTCGGGATCGTGCTGACCGTGCCGGTGCTGTTGGTCACCCTCGCCGCCCTCGCCTTGCGCCTGAGCCTCTAAAGGAATGCCGTCATGAAAGTGATGTTCATGTGTACCGCCAACAGCTGCCGCAGCATTTTGTCCGAAGCGGTGTTCAATCACCTCGCCCCGCCAGGCTTTGAGGCGATCAGCTCCGGCAGTTTCCCCAAAGGCCAGGTGCTGCCGCGTAGCCTGAGTACGCTGCAAGCGGCGGGCATCAGCACCGAAGGCTTGTACAGCAAGGGCAATAATGCTTTTGAAGGTAGCCCGCCGGACGTGGTGATCACCGTGTGCGACAACGCTGCGGGTGAAGCCTGCCCGGTGTATTTCGGACCGTGCGTAAAATCCCACTGGGGCCTGGAGGACCCGTCGGATGTCCACGGCGATGAAGCCCGCGTGGACGCCGCGTTCAGTGCGACGCTGGACATCATTACGCACCGGTGCCAGGCATTCTTCGCCCTGTCCTTTGTCCGCCTCAGCCCTGCTCAATTAAAGGCTGAACTTGACCGCATCGCCTGCTAGCCGCTCGGGTCCGCAAGGCGAACCCGTCCCAGCGTTATATCCCTCTGGATACCCATCCGGGCACTGACGTATGCTCGCGCACTTTCTCGGAAGGATGCGGGCATGCTGACAATTTTCTTCTACGCGCTGGTTTTCGGTTTTGTGTTTTGCCTCTCTCCCGGCGCAGTGCTCGCCGAGACCCTGCGCCGAGGCTTGCTCCACGGTTTCACTCCGGCTCTGCTGGTGCAGGTTGGCTCGCTGGTTGGCGACGCGGTCTGGGCGGTGATCGGGCTGACAGGCATCGCGCTGTTGATCCAGCATGACGCGGTGCGCGTGCCGTTGACGGTGATCTGCGCGCTGTACCTGGCCTGGCTCGGCATCCGCAGCTTGATCGATGCCTGGCAGTTACCGCAAATCGACAGCGCCCCCGCCAGCTCCGCTAAAAACGCACTCGCGGTGGGCGCGGCGATCTCCCTGGCCAACCCGAAGAACATCGTTTATTGGGGCGCCCTGGGCAGCGCGTTGTCGGGCATCGTCGGCAGCACCCCGAGCCATGGGCAAACCCTGATGTTTTTTGCCGGCTTCATGCTGGCGTCGGTACTGTCCTGCTTTCTAACGGCCGCGCTGGTCAACGTGCTGCGCAAGAATGCTTCGCCGATGTGGCAACGCATCAGCTATGGCGTCTGCGGCGTGGTATTGATTTATTTGGCCATTCTCGCGGCGCAGGGTATTTGAAGTCATATCGGCTATCCCTTATCCGGCCGGACGCTTTGCTACTCACGCTGATCGCCGAGCGCTACAGCCAGGAAGGCCGCGCCTGAGGCTTCAGGCCTTGGTCTGCTGCTCAAGGTGCAGTTGCAACTGCGGATCGATTTGCAACTGACCCGCCAGATCGTCCAGGTAATTGCGCTCGGCATCCTGCTGGTCATCGACCACCATGACGCTGGCCAGATACACCTCGGCGGCCAACGCCGGGTCGGAAGCCAACTCAGCGAAATCCGCAGCATCCAGAGGCTTGGCGACTTCAGCGTCGAGCCACTGCTGCAATTGCGGGTCGTCAGTATGCTTGCCCAGCTCATTGGAAATCAGCTGCTGCTCTTTCTCATCAATCCGGCCATCGGCCTTGGCGGCAGCGATCAGCGCGCACAATACGGCATGGCTGTGCGCTTCGATTTGCGCCCCAGAGAGCTGGTCCGCCGTCTGGAAAGCTTGCTGCGGCTGGCTCGCCTGCTGGCTCTGCCAGGCCTGATACGCCTTGTAAGCCATCATCCCGAGAGAAGCCAACGCGGCATAGTTCATACCACCGGCGCGCCCTTGCGCCGGACGCGTTGCCGCGCCACCGCTCAACATGCCACCCAGGCCACCTAATAGACCGCCCAGGCCGCCACCGGCCGAAGCATTGCCGGCGCTGGTGCCTTTGAGCAGCCCACCAAGCAGGCCGCCCAAACCGCCACCCGAGGAAGCGCCGCCTTGCCCTGCGCCGCGCAACAGTTGTTCCAGTAGATCGCTGGTAGTCATGATGTCGCCCTCCAAGGCGCATAGTGGCGTTAATTCAACTTTAGTCCGCCCGTGATGGAACACCACGACCGCCGGGCGGGCAAGCTTTATGACGGCGTGATCACGCCATTTGGGAGGATGCATCGGTGAACCGCATTGAGCAGATTGCGTTGATGGCCAACTACAACCAGTGGATGAATCGCAAAGTTTACGAAGCCGCCGGCACGCTGACAGACGCGGCGTTGGTTGCCGACCGGCGAGCGTTTTTCGGTTCGATCCTCGGCACCCTGAATCACTTGGCGCTGGGCGACACGGTCTGGCTCAAGCGCTTTGCCGAGCACCCGGCAGGTTTTTCCGCGCTGGCCCCCTTAAGCGCCATCACCACACCCGGCGACCTCAAGCAATTGGCTTTTGCAGACATCCGTGAACTCTCGGCCCATCGCGCCTGGTTGGATCAACTTATCCTCAACTGGGCCGACAGCCTGCAGGAGCCGGATTTGGACCAGCATTTGCGCTACCACAACATGCGCGGCGCGGCCGCTGAAAAACCGTTCTTCGGCCTGCTGGTGCATTTCTTCAACCACCAGACTCACCATCGCGGACAAGTGACCACACTGTTGAGTCAAGCCGGTGTGGACGTGGGCGATACCGACCTGGTGATGCTGATTGACTAGATACAGCATCAACCTTTCAGGCGGCCCAAAATAAATAGGGAGGGCGCTAACGCCCTCCCACACTGGCTCTCGCCACCCTCATTCATGCATCGTTGGACACCGGCCTGGCGCGCGCCCTATGCGTCGGCAGTGTGGCGGCATAGGCCAGCGCCTGCTCGCGGGAATTGAAGGACGCCAACCGGTTCTTCCGGGTACACACCCGCCACGGTCCGTAATTGACCTGCACGATGTCATACCCGTTCAGATGCAGCTTTTTCAGTAATGAAGCGCTCATAGTCACCTCCGTTTCCTGAGATTTCCAAGCGTTGCGCCCCAACCTTACACCCGCCGCCGGCGCAGCGACCGACCGTGTGTCGCGACGACGCATCACTTCACCTTGCTGCTCAACGTCTCCACACTGCGCTTCAAATCATCCAGGCTGCGCTTCAAACCGTCGATCTCGCCCTTCTGCCGGTCTATCGTGTTTTTCTGCTCATCCAGCGCACGTTTCAGGCTGGTAATCTGGCTGTCGCTGCTGCTGGTGCTGGAACCGTCCTTGCGCTTGAACTCGTCGAAAGCGCGGTCCTGGCCCTCCACCTTGCTCTTGAGATTCTGCAGTTCGCTGTCGCTACTTTTTTGCCGCTCTTGAAGCGCCTCTATATCCCTGATTGAAATCTTCGTCGGTTTCAACACATACCCAAGGCCCGCATCCATCGAGGCGCCGGCCAACACATCTGCGCCCGACGCATTGAAATCCCCCCACCGCGCCGCGCTTGCGGCCTGCGCGGGGCCGACCACCGCAGCACTCAACAACCCCACCATGCCTGCAGCCATCATCCAAGAATGCATACGGACCTTGAGCATCAACTGATTCCTTAACGAACTGCCGGGATGGCATATCGCTATGACTCTGATTCGGAGAACTTGTTCCGGGGCCGGGTCGATACCTTTGGATCAATCTGGAAGGCCGTGTAGATCACTGATCTTGCAGGTTTTTTCATAGGCTTGTTTGTGCACGAAAGCGTGCATTGAGGTTGCGCGCGAGCGCCCGGGTCTATATATTCGCAACCCTGCTGCACCGCGCTACCGCCCGAATGGCGAAACTGGTAGACGCATGGGACTTAAAATCCCCCGCTCGTAAGGGCGTCCCGGTTCGATTCCGGGTTCGGGCACCATAGATATCAAGGGCTTGCCGGGGAAACCTGAGCAGGCCCTTACTTTTTTTGCTCCGCAATTCTAGACCCCGCTCCGCAATTCCCCTCCGCCGGCGTTCTGCCAACCTATCTCCCAACTCCATAATTTGCCTGCTACGCTGTCCACTCCACGGAGGAACAACGATGCCGAATTCTGACCTGATCCCTTCCCTACTAGCCAAACTCTACGAAAACCAACTCGCCCTCGAGGCCTCAATCATGGAACTGTCGAATTGGGTGGAGCAGCGAGGCTCCGCTGAAGTGGCGGATAACGTGCGCGGCGCGCTCTTCACAATCGGTCACAACGAAGAGTTCATCAAAATGACTCTCGCCGTTCTGATGGAGTCGGAATAGTCGGCGCTCCTGCAGCTCGTCGCCCTAAATCGCGTCTCAAGCGAACCTCGATTACTGTACGCACATACAGTAATCGCGCGAATCACACTTATGTCTCCTGCAGAACTCAAAACAGCCTGGACCGCCAAGTGGCAAAAGATGCTCGATGATCATGATCACCGCATGGCGCATCCTGAGGCGTATAGGGTTCTGTGCCACTGGGAAACACGCGACATGCTTGCCGAGGGCGTCATTGATCAGGCAGAAAAAATGGAGATGGATGAGCTGGCCAATGCCGCCTATTGGCACGCCGTGGAGGAACTGGTAACGGGGGATGTCGGCTACCTGTATGGCGGGCACTACCGGGTGATGCGGAGCGATGGATCATGTGTCGGTCAGATTATTGCCAATACCTACTATTCCGCGGAGGGCCCAGGAGCGGACGGGTTCGACGGCAAGGTATTTTTCGATGGCGCCGGCGCAAGGTTAGAGTTTCGTCACGGTGGCAAGCCATGGCCCTTGGATGGATTAGTCCTGAATTCTGCACGTGGAGAAGCTTACGACCTGGTGCAGTTCGCACAAAACATTAACGGGGCGGTTTATCCAAGCATTGGAGACCCTGATTGCTACCGGGCGCTGGTGGATCGCGCCCAGGTAGCCTTGGAGAATCACGACTTCGATACCTATCGAAAAGCCCGTCTATTGATATTGTCCGCTCACTTCGTCAAGTGTGGCGCCTGTCTGGATAACTTCAAACTTCGGGAAGGCTGCCACGCCTGTATAGGCTGCGGCTTTCTACCGAGGTACTCAGGTCAGCCAAGCTCATCGGCGTAGGCTGCAGCCGCTTCCTCAACCAATTCGCGCCGCTCGCCTTCGTTGATAAGGCGGCGCTGTGTTAAGTACTCAGCAATAAGGATACGGAATTCGTATCTTTCTTCGGGCGTCGCCGAAAAGAATGAGGTCGATTTGCGGAGCCCGGCACCAGCGTCCACATCCCTCGCTTTTTGTATAGTCATGACGGATCTCCCTTTCCGGTGTCTAGAAGCTAGACAGTGGCCAGGGCTCGGCTGCTCACAGAATTTGACAAGCGGAGATGCGTATGTGCGGCAGACTTTCTCAATACAGCGGCATCCACGACTTTGTAGCGGCGCTGAGCATGCCCAATGCATTGGCGAACTCCGTGGGTGATTCGCCGATCGGGCGCTACAACGTCGCCCCGACAACCCAAGTCGCCCTGCTCCACCTACAGGAAGATCTGCTACACGCTGATCCCGTGCGTTGGGGATGGCGACCACACTGGGCCAAGGACCGCGCCGCGCCGATCAATGCACGCGTGGAGAAAGTCGCCCACGGCCCCTTCTTCCGGGCAATCTGGCCGCACCGGGCAATCACGCCTGTCGACAATTGGTTTGAGTGGGTGGATGAAGGCGGCACCAAGAAGCAGCCCTACCTGATCCGCCGGCGGGATGGTGCACCGATATTCTGTGCTGCCATCGGCCAACTACCGGATGTCGATGAAGGCCCAGGCGAGCATGACGGTTTTGTGATCATCACCGCCGACAGTGCCGGCGGCATGGTGGACATTCACGATCGGCGGCCCGTAGTGCTGCCGCCGGACCTGGCCAAAGAATGGTTGGATCCGGCAACGCCAAAGGAGCGCGCCGAGCAGATGGTGCTGCACCAGGGCGAGCCGTCAGAAGTATTTGAGTGGTTTAAGGTCGACACGGCCGTGGGCAACGTGCGGAACAAAGGCCCTGAGCTAATCCGGCCGATCAGCGCGCCACTGCTCTGACGTAAGCCTGGCACGCGCGCAAGGCGATTATTGCGTTGTCCCCGTCGTCGGTGATGGCAATAATTCGTTGAGCATGCGCTGGGTCAAGTTGGGCTCGACGGGCTGCATGAACCACGCCGGCGGCGCCGGTGGCGGAAGGCATGTTGCAGCCACTGGCTGGATCCTCGGCAAGGAGGACTGACAGCCGGACATCAGCAGTAGCAAGCTGGTCACGCAGGCGAGCCTGGTTGCGTTGAGCATCGGTCAATTCCTTGGTGTGTTGTTGGTCCAGGATGGCGAGCTGCTGCTCGGTGGCCAGGCGCTTGTCCTGCTCGGCGCTTGCCTGGGCGGCGGCGGCCATGCTGATCCTGTTCAGGTCATCCTTGTGCAAGCCGGCCTGCTCAGCCAGCTTTTCGCCCATTCGCCAGTCCTGAATCTGCCAGGCCGCGCCGGCGGAAGACGCCATCAGCGCCAGGATCAGCACGACCAGTCCGGCCAGCCTCTGAACCGGCGTCATGCCAGTGCCCGCCGCACGCCTTCGGCCAGCACCGCATCAGGGTAGGCATAGCCTGCGTTCTCGTGGTGGATGATCGCCTTGACGAAGCCAGACATTACTGCGGGGCGGTTCAGATCGACCTCGGCGCCAGGCCGGGTACCGGTGTTCGCCTCAACTGCGCGCACGTACGCGGCGGTGTCATTCTCCACCGACGGCGCCCAGCGGTTGATGATTGCCTTCACGGTCTTCAGGCCGTGCTTGCGCTGGTAGGTCAGTAACAGCTTGCCCAGGGCGCGGATGCCATTCTCCGGGGTGTCGAACCTAGCAAAGCGTTTTTCGATTGCAGGGTCAGGCTTGAGCTGGCCCTGCCACTGGTTTGCCGAGTTGTAATCGATGTTGCCGGGGTTGTTGTTGCGTACCCCGCGGGTTTCGGTAGTCGGCATACTTTTCTCCAGGCGTAAAAAAGCCCGCTCGGTGGCGGGCTGCTATTCTTCGGTTACGGCCATTGGTGGTGGCGTTTCAATATTCGGCATTTCAAGACGGACGTCGATCCAGCTGTTCAGGGGAACATCCATTGGCGCGCCGCGACCTGGCACCATCTCGCCATCTTCGGAAAGCGTCCAGCGTTGCTTGAAGAGACGAATCACGACAGACCCGTCCTCAGCTTGGGCGCTGTCGGTTACTCCGAGCGTGCGCCCACCATCAGGCGAGCTTGGGTCGTGCGTACGCCACCCCTCTAGAGCAAGCCCGAGACTGCCTGTCAGGCTATAGACCCCTACGCTCAGTCGTTCAACGACAACACCCTGGGCTTGATCGTTAGCAACGCCCCAATCACCAGCTGGCTCAAATGTTTGCTCTTGGAGGTCTCGTCGTTCGGTGGCGGCAACGTTCGCAATGCGCACGATTGGGGACGCTGCTGAAAGCGCACCGCCAGATCCTCTGATCGTGTTTCCCGTGTGGTAGACCTCACGCATAAGCGCGGTGGCGTAACTGCCAGACCGGAAAAACATTTTCCCACTAAACGACATCAAGATTTGAGCGCCGTAATTTCCATCCGGCCAGGCAGTGTTAATTATCGTTCCTGATTGATTCGCTTCAGGGAAACCTGCTGTAGTGTTGTTCCATATCTGAAATGAATTACCCCATGTGTTAATGGTGCTGGTGAGGGGTGAAGCCCTATCGCCAGTTAGCATTACATTGCCAACAGCCGAACCAGCATTTAAATAGGCCGCAGTACCCATGTTATTGGTGCGTGCATATAGTTCTGACGTCATGGCGTTGATCTTTACCGCGCCACTACGCGTGGTATCGCCTCCAGCACCTGTAGGCGCTGTACCGATATTGATTTCTTGCCGTGCCATAAAAACATTCCTTATTGGATGGTTTTTCCAACCATAACTGTTAATCCGGTCGAAACGGTGTTACCAGAATTCGTTATAAGACCGATCCTGATCAGCCTTGATGGGTAATCCCACATAGCTGCTATTTGCCTCGTTCCTATGCCAGATGATCCGGCAACGGCAGACATGACGAAATTGTTGATCATGAAGTATTCATCTTCCGCCATATTGAAAGGTGCGCTGAAATAGCTAATCGACTGCCCCTGTCCGTCCTGACCATTCCCCGTGTACGTCCAGTTATTGCTTGACCTAACAAAAATAGCGGGCGGGGATGCAGAGTCAAATATTGGAGTCCCTGAGGAATTCCAAAATCGCGCGCCATACGAGGCAATCGGCTGCGTCACAAAGTTGGCGACAAACCAGCGCCCGTTCGGCTGGATCGTGTGCAAGTTGAATTGCCTAACCCTAAAGCCAGTCCAATTTCCTGGAGACCCCAAGATTTCTAGGTTGCTCATGCCTATGATGCCGTTAACGCTGTTCGGGCGGATGAATACGAGTGGCTGTTCTTGCGTAGTTATTGCGGCTGGAAACAACGTAAGCGATGATGAGCCACTTGATTCATTGGCGACGTAGGTTCCTTTGTATAGGGTGGACATCCGAGAGAACTCCGAATCAACCACCACCCTATTATCGTCGCCAGCAGTAAAAAGTAAGCCGTACGAGTCTGCCATTTACTTGAACCTCACGACTACCAGTCGCTGCTGAAAGCTTGTAAGCGCTGAGTTTCCATAAGGGTCTCCACGAATAGTTCTCCACACCCTTACCACTCCATTCAAGATCTCGGGCTCAACTTGAGCGTTATTGAATGTGCCGACCGCGCCGATTGGCGTAGGGAAAGCCGCTGCATTTTGAGGCGTGATACCAGCAACCGCTATATCAAGATATTTAGCAGCACCCCAAGTTGATGGCGATATAACGGCCGAATACACAACTCGCATTGTGAAAGACGTTTCATCAAGCTGGAGTCGTCCCGCGCTATCCCAAACACGCATTCCAGAACTCATTCGGTGAGATCTCCGATTTGTACA
>NZ_JASLAW010000117.1 GCF_030147005.1 Pseudomonas sp. | reverse complement strand
TGGGGCGCGAAGCGGCCCCAAAAATGGGACTGCTACGCAGTCCAGCGGGAGCAAGCTCCCTCGCCACAGGGACCGGTTCTGTCTTAACTGACTGGCATTAGGGCAAGCCCCCTCACACATTTGATTTGAGTTGCCCTGGTGTCAGACAACTCTGGCATAACACTTGCTCTTGCCTATCCGTAGATCTATGAATCCCCGAATAGTGACGGATTATTGGCATGGCGAAGAGCGACGACGCAGCAACTCCCCCCGCAGGCAAAGGCAAGCTCAAGCTGATCCTGCTGATTGTGCTCGGCCTGCTCCTGGCCGTTGGCGCCTCGGTTGGCGGAACCTGGTACATCATGCACAGCAGTGCCAGCACGCCGGCCCCCGCCGCCGACACCGCCACTAACGTCAAGCAACCGGCAATCTTCGAGCCGATGCTTCCGGCGTTTGTCGCCAACTACAACCAGAACGGTCGCCAACGCTACTTGCAGGTGAGCATCACCTTGCTCGCGCGTAACCAGGCGGACCTGGACGCGCTCAAGGTGCACATGCCGCTGATCCGCAACAACCTGGTGATGCTGTTCTCCGGGCAGAGCTTCGACAGCCTGACGGCTCCGGTCGGCCAGGAAATGCTGCGCCAGAAGGTCACTGCCAGCGTGCAGGAAGTGGCCCAGAAAGAACTCGGCAAAGTCGTGGTCGAGCAGGCACTCTTCACTAACTTCGTATTGCAGTAGGACCACGACATGGCCGTGCAAGACCTGCTGTCCCAGGATGAAATCGATGCGCTGTTGCATGGCGTCGACGATGGTCTGGTACAGACCGAAATGGCTGCCGAACCCGGCAGCGTCAAAAGTTACGACCTGACCAGCCAGGATCGCATCGTCCGTGGACGCATGCCGACCCTGGAAATGATCAACGAACGTTTCGCCCGTTACACCCGCATCAGCATGTTCAACATGCTGCGCCGTTCGGCGGACGTGGCGGTGGGCGGCGTGCAGGTGATGAAGTTCGGTGAATACGTGCATTCGTTGTACGTACCCACCAGCCTCAACCTGGTCAAGATCAAGCCGTTGCGCGGCACTGCGCTGTTCATCCTCGACGCTAAGCTGGTGTTCAAACTGGTGGACAACTTCTTCGGCGGCGACGGCCGTCACGCCAAGATCGAAGGCCGTGAATTCACGCCCACCGAGCTGCGCGTGGTGCGCATGGTGCTGGAGCAGGCCTTCATCGACTTGAAGGAAGCCTGGCAGGCGGTCATGGAAGTCAATTTCGAGTACATCAACTCGGAAGTGAACCCGGCCATGGCCAACATCGTCGGGCCGAGCGAAGCCATTGTGGTGTCGACCTTCCACATCGAACTCGATGGCGGCGGCGGCGACCTGCACGTGACCATGCCGTACTCGATGATCGAGCCGGTGCGCGAAATGCTCGACGCGGGCTTCCAGTCCGACCTCGACGACCAGGACGAACGCTGGGTCAAGGCCCTGCGCGAAGACCTGCTCGACGTCGACGTTCCCCTGACCGCCACCGTGGCCCGTCGCCAGCTGCGCCTGCGCGACATTCTGCACATGCAGCCGGGTGACGTGATCCCGGTCGAATTGCCGGAAGAACTGATCATGCGCGCCAACGGTGTGCCGTCGTTCAAGGTCAAGCTCGGTTCCCACAAGGGCAACCTGGCCCTGCAAGTGATTGAGCCGATCAACCGACGCTGACTCACCCCATGCTGCATCCCCTATTTATGATTGTTTGCTGCGCCGAGGACATGTAATGGCTACCGAACACGAAAACACTTCCGCCGAAGACCAGGCCCTGGCTGATGAGTGGGCTGCGGCCCTGGAAGAAACCGGCGATGTCGGCCAGGACGATATCGACGCACTGCTGGCCGCCGACGCCGCTTCTGCGCCGGCCGGCAAGCGCCTGCCGATGGAAGAATTCGGCAGCGTGCCAAAAAACAACGACCCGGTGACCCTCGACGGCCCCAACCTGGATGTGATTCTGGACATTCCGGTGTCGATTTCCATGGAAGTCGGCAGCACCGAAATCAACATCCGCAACCTGTTGCAGCTCAACCAGGGCTCGGTGATCGAGCTTGACCGCCTGGCCGGCGAGCCGTTGGACGTGCTGGTCAACGGCACGCTGATCGCCCATGGCGAGGTGGTGGTGGTCAACGAGAAGTTCGGCATTCGCCTGACGGACGTGATCAGCCCGAGCGAACGCATCAAGAAGTTGCGCTGAAATGAAGTACTCGATGGCGGGACTGTTACTGGCGCTGCCATTGAGCGCCCTGGCGGTGGAACCGGTCGCGCAGGCGGCTGCGGCACCAGCGGTCGGCAGCGTCGGCGGGCAGTTGACGCAGTTGATGCTCGGCCTGTTGCTGGTGGTCGGCCTGATCTTCGTGCTGGCCTGGCTGATGCGCCGCGTGCAGCGTATCGGCCCGGGCAACAGCCAGGTCATCGAGCTGGTCGGCTCGCGCGCCCTGGGCCCGCGAGACCGCCTGGTGCTGGTGCAGGTCGGCGAGGAGCAGATCCTGCTCGGCATCACGCCTGGCCGCATCACCCCGTTGCACGTACTCAAGACACCGGTGGACGCGGCCAAGACCGAGGCCGCCACGCCAGAATTCGCCCAGCGCCTGATGGAATTGCTGGGCAAGGAACAGAAGGATAAAAAGTAATGCGCGTGTTCCTGACGCTCATGCTGTTGCTTGCCGCGCCGATGGCACTGGGCGCCGACCCGTTGTCGATCCCGGCGATTACCCTGGGCACCAATGCGGCCGGCGCCCAGGAATACTCGGTCAGCCTGCAGATCCTGCTGATCATGACCGCGCTGAGTTTCATCCCGGCGTTCGTGATGCTGATGACCAGCTTTACGCGGATCATCATCGTGTTTTCGATCCTGCGCCAGGCCCTGGGCCTGCAACAGACGCCGTCGAACCAGATCCTCACCGGCATGGCGTTGTTCCTGACGCTGTTCATCATGGCGCCGGTGTTCGACAAGGTGAACCAGCAAGCCCTGCAACCCTATCTCGCGGAAACGCTCACGGCCCAGGACGCCATCGACAAGGCCCAGGGCCCGATCAAGGACTTCATGCTGTCGCAGACCCGCTCCAGCGACCTTGAACTGTTCATGCGCCTGTCCAAGCGTACCGACATCGCCACACCGGACCAGGCGCCCCTGACCATTCTGGTACCGGCGTTCGTCACTTCGGAATTGAAGACCGCGTTCCAGATCGGCTTCATGATCTTCATACCGTTCCTGATCATCGACCTGGTGGTGGCGAGCGTGCTGATGGCGATGGGCATGATGATGCTGTCGCCGCTGATCATCTCGTTGCCGTTCAAGATCATGTTGTTTGTGCTGGTGGACGGCTGGGCGCTGATTATCGGCACCTTGGCCGGCAGTTTCGGAGGGGTATAGCGCTATGACCCCGGAAGTCGCCGTCGACCTGTTTCGTGAAGCGCTGTGGCTGACCACAGTAATGGTGGCCGTGCTGGTGGTGCCCAGCCTGCTGGTCGGCCTGTTGGTGGCGATGTTCCAGGCCGCCACCCAGATCAACGAACAAACCCTGAGCTTCCTGCCGCGCCTGCTGGTGATGCTGGTCACGCTGATCGTCGCCGGCCCGTGGCTGGTGCAAACCTTCATGGAATACATCCTGCAGCTGTACGGCAGTATTCCGCAGCTGATCGGCTGAACCGATGCAGTCTTTGCTGGCTTTGACCGACACCCAGATCAGTACCTGGGTGGCCTCATTCATCCTCCCACTGTTTCGCGTCACGGCCATGTTGATGGCCATGCCGGTGTTCGGCACCACCCTGGTACCGCGGCGTGTGCGCCTGTATTTTGCGGTGGCGATCACGGTGGTGATCGTGCCGGGCTTGCCGTCGATGCCGCCGGTCAACGCGCTCGACCTCAGCGCATTGATGCTGATCGCCGAACAGATCCTGATCGGCGCCATGCTGGGCTTTTCCCTGAGCCTGTTCTTCCAGGCGTTTGTGGTGGCCGGTCAAATCATCTCGGTACAGATGGGCATGGGCTTTGCGTCCATGGTCGACCCCACCAACGGCGTGTCGGCGGCGGTGATCGGGCAATTCCTGACCATGCTGGTGACCTTGCTGTTCCTGGCCATGAACGGCCATTTGGTGGCGTTCGAGGTATTGAGCGAAAGTTTCACCACCTTGCCGGTGGGCTCGGGGCTGGTGGTCAACCATTTCTGGGAACTGGCGGGGCGCCTCGGCTGGGTGTTGGGCGCGTCCCTGCTGCTGGTGTTGCCGGCGATCACCGCGCTGCTGGTGGTCAACATCGCGTTTGGCGTGATGACCCGCGCCGCGCCGCAACTGAACATCTTTTCCATTGGTTTCCCCTTGACCCTGGTGTTGGGCATGGGGATTTTCTGGGTCGGCCTGGCTGACATTCTCAATCAGTATCAACCGCTGGCGGCCGAAGCCCTGCAGTTTTTACGTGACCTGGCACGGGCGCGCTGAGCCATGGCCGAGAGCGAGAGTGGTCAGGACAAAACAGAAGACCCCACGGAGAAACGTAAAAAGGACTCCAGGGAAAAGGGCGAGATTGCGCGCTCCAAAGAGCTCAATACCTTTGCCACCATGATCGCCGGTGCCGGGGCCTTGCTGATCTACGGCGGCGGCCTGGCGCTGGACCTGTTGGAGATGATGAAGCACAACTTCAGCTTGCCGCGCGAGGTGTTGCTCAACCCCGACTCCATGGGCCAATACCTGCTGCATTCGGGCAAGATCGCCTTGTTGGCGGTGCAACCGATCCTGATCACCTTGCTGCTGGCCGCGCTGATCGGCCCGGTCGCCCTCGGCGGGTGGCTGTTCGCCGCCGGCAGCATGGCGCCCAAATTCAGTCGCATGAACCCCGGTGCCGGGCTCAAGCGCATGTTTTCCAGCAAGGCCTTGGTGGAGCTGCTCAAGGCCTTGGCCAAATTCATCCTGATTCTGTTCGTGGCACTGTCGGTGTTGTCGGCCGACATCGATGATTTGCTGCGCATCGCCCATGAACCGCTGGAGTCGGCGATCATGCATAGCCTGCAAGTGGTGGGCTGGAGCGCGTTGTGGATGTCTGCCGGGTTGATCCTCATCGCGGCGGTGGACGCGCCGATCCAGCTGTGGGAAAGCCACAAAAAGCTGCTGATGACCAAGCAGGAAGTGCGCGACGAACACAAGGACCAGGAAGGTCGCCCCGAGGTCAAGCAACGCATTCGCCAACTGCAGCGCGAAATGTCCCAGCGCAAGATGATGGCCTCGGTGCCCGACGCCGATGTGATCATCACCAACCCGACCCACTATGCCGTGGCGCTCAAGTACGACCCGGAGAAGGGCGGCGCGCCCATGTTGCTGGCCAAGGGCAGCGACTTTACCGCATTGAAAATCCGCGAAATCGCCGTGGCCAACGACATTCTGCTGCTGGAGTCGCCGGCGCTGGCGCGGTCGATTTTCTATTCCACCGACCTGGACCAGGAAATCCCCGCCGGGCTCTACCTGGCCGTTGCACAGGTACTGGCCTACGTTTACCAAATCCGCCAATACCGCGCCGGCAAGGGCAAGCGGCCTGACCCGCTCAAAGACCTGCCGATACCGCCGGATTTGCGTCGCGACTCCTGAAGGCGCCCCGAGTTGCCAGGCCGCTACCCCTTACTATTCGTCGAAAACCCACGCCAGCCTGTCAACTCTGACAGTAGCCAGCCTCCCATTCCCGCGCTTTTATACCTTCAAGTACTGCGCGAACGTTTTTAGAGAGACGCGGAGGGAGCGGCAATGGAAGTGGTGACAGGCACGGTAATGTCTTTGAACCAAAAGACAGGTAAGGGTTGGATTGCAATGGATGGCGACGACGAACAAGTGAATATGGAAATTATCTAGCGACGCCCGTGCGAGTTAACGAACGAGGTGTCAGGAGAACGGTAATGGCGATAGGTATTGTTAAGTGGTACAACGAAACTAAAGGTTTTGGTTTTATTATGCCGGAAGATAAGGGGCCGGAAATTTTCGTCCATTGCTCGCACTTGCCGGACAATGGGCGAGGAAGCCTGAGTGAAGGCCTAAAAGTAGAATATGACTTAGCACCAGTATCAAAAGCTCTTCATGCTTCGGGTCAGGTACAGGCCACGAATATACGGGTTGTTAAATAGCTCACCCAATCACTCTCAGGCAGAACACACCCAAAATGTGGGCGGGGCAAACCCTCTCCCACATTTGGACGGTGTTATCAGATGCTTGCGGCGGTCGCCAGCCCAGTACCGACGCGCACACAATCAGCCAGCAACCGCGCCAGTTCGATCAACTGCGCAATGCCAAGCAATTCCTCTCGTTTCGAGCCCTCCAGGTCAAAAGCCAGGTCGCAGCTGAGCGCATTGGCGATCTTTTGCACCGCTTTCGTGGCGAGGGAGCTTGCTCCCGCTCGGTTGCGCAGCGCCCGCCGCTTTTTTGGGGACGCTTCGCAGCCCGGCGGGAGCAAGCTCCCTCGCCACGAAAGCGGTGCAAAAGATCGCCAATGCGCTCAGCTGCGACCTGGCTTTTGACCTGGAGGGCTCGA
>NZ_JASLAW010000102.1 GCF_030147005.1 Pseudomonas sp. | reverse complement strand
ACTGGACTACTGCATTCGCGAGCAAGCCCGCTCCCACACTGGTTTCACGGTGAGGCTGAAATCAAACCAGGATTGAGGTCCCGGTCATCTCTACCGGCTTCTCCAGCCCCATCAGCATCAACATGGTCGGTGCCACATCCGCCAATACGCCGCCGTCACGCACTTTGAAATCGCGCTTGCCGACATAGATAAACGGCACCGGCTCAGTGGTGTGGGCGGTATGCGCCTGGCCGGTGGATTCGTCGGACATCTGCTCGCAGTTGCCGTGGTCGGCGGTGATCAGCGCTTCGCCACCGACCTTGTCCAGGGCTTCAACGATGCGGCCGACGCACAGGTCCAGGCATTCCACGGCCTTGACCGCCGCTTCCAGGTTGCCGCTGTGACCGACCATGTCGCCGTTGGCGTAGTTGACCACGATCACGTCGTAACGCTGATGCTCGATGGCGTCGACGATCTTATCGGTCACCTCCGGGGCGCTCATCTCTGGCTGCAGGTCGTAGGTGGCGACTTTCGGCGATGGGATCAGGATGCGCTCTTCGCCTGGGAACGGTTCTTCACGTCCGCCGGAGAAGAAAAAGGTCACGTGGGCGTATTTTTCGGTTTCGGCGATGCGCAGTTGAGTCTTGCCGTTTTTCGCCAGGTAGTCGCCCAGTACATTTTCCAGGCTGCCCGGAGCAAAAGCCGACGGGGCCGGGATATTGGCGGCGTATTGGGTGAGCATCACGAACTCGGCTTTGGGCTGGCGCGCGCGGTCGAAGTCTTTGAAACCATCGTCGACAAACACATGACTCAGCTCACGGGCACGGTCGGCGCGGAAGTTCATGAACACCACGGCGTCGCCATCTTCGACTTTCACCGGCGCGCCGATGGTGGTGGCTTTGACGAATTCATCGCTCTCGCCACGGGCATAGGCGGCTTGCAGGCCCTCCTGGGCGGTAGCGGCGTTGAATTCGGCCTGGCCGTCGACGATCAGGTTGTAGGCCTGGGCCACGCGGTCCCAGCGGTTGTCGCGGTCCATGGCGAAGTAACGGCCCACCAGGCTGGCGATACGGCCCTTGCCCAGGGCGGCGAAGGCGGCGTCCAGCAGTTCGATGGACGACTGCGCGCTTTTGGGCGGGGTGTCGCGGCCATCAAGGAAGGCGTGCAAGTAAATCTTGTCGGCGCCGCGCTTGAAGGCCAGTTCGGCCATGGCGACCAGGTGGTCCTGGTGGCTGTGCACGCCACCATCGGACAGCAGGCCCATGATGTGCACGGCTTTGCCTGCGGCGACGACTTTATCCACCGCGGCGCAGAGGGTCGGGTTCTCGAAGAACTCGCCGTCGCGGATCGCTTTGGTCACGCGAGTGAAGTCTTGATATACCACTCGTCCGGCGCCGAGGTTCATGTGGCCGACTTCCGAGTTGCCCATCTGGCCGTCCGGCAGGCCCACGTCCATGCCGGAACCGGAGATCAGGCCGTTGGGCACGGTGGCGGTGAGACGGTCCAGCACAGGCTTGTTCGCTGAGTACACGGCGTTGTCGTGGTGGCTTTCACTGTGTCCGAAGCCATCGAGAATTATCAGAACCAAAGGTTTAGGCGTGGTAGTCATAGATCCTCTCGCGGCGGTAATAAAGGAAGGCAATCGAAAAGTGAGTGGCAGTTTAAAGCGAAGTTCCAACCGCGTCACCGCTTTACGGGGGTTGGCCGCCCCCGACGGCTGTGTATACTTACCGCCATTTTAACGCCCTGGAACCTCCTTGATGGTTGATCACCTGATTGCATTTGCCACTGCCCACTATCTGCTCGTGGGTGCCTTCGTCATCTTGCTGGCGCTGCTGATCGCTCATGAGTTGAGCCGTGGTGGCCGCAGCCTGAGCACGTCGGAGCTGACCGCGCTGGTCAACAAGGATGAGGCCGTTGTCGTGGATATTCGCCCGGCCAAGGATTTCGCCGCCGGTCATATCGTCGGCGCCCTGAACATTCCTCAGGACAAGCTGATCGCACGCTTGGCCGAACTGGAAAAATACAAGCCCAAGACCATCATTCTGGTCGATGCCCAAGGCCAGCACTCCGGCACTCACGCCCGCGAGATGCTCAAGTCCGGTTTCACCGCCGCCAAGCTGTCGGGTGGTATCAGCAGCTGGCGTGGCGATAACCTGCCTTTGGTGAAGTGATATGAGCCAGGTCGTCGTGTATTCCAGCGATTATTGCCCTTATTGCATTCGAGCCAAGCAGTTGCTCCAGAGCAAGAAGGTCGCCTTCGAAGAGATCAAGGTCGATGGCAAGCCTCAAGTGCGCGCCGAAATGGCCCGCAAAGCCGGTCGTACGTCGGTCCCGCAGATCTGGATCGGCGACAGGCACGTCGGTGGCTGCGATGACCTGTTTGCTTTGGAGCGCGCCGGTAAACTTGATGTGCTGCTGTCCGCCTAACCCCTAAAAGACCCCAAGATAAAGAAGGATCTGCGATGACTGATCAACAGAACACCGAAGCAGCAGAAGCTCAAGGCCCACAGTTTTCGCTGCAGCGCATCTACGTGCGTGACCTGTCGTTCGAAGCGCCGAAAAGCCCGGCCATCTTCCGCCAGGAATGGGCCCCAAGCGTCGCGCTGGACCTGAACACCCGTCAAAAAGCCCTGGAAGGTGACTTCCACGAAGTCGTGTTGACCCTGTCGGTCACCGTCAAGAACGGCGAAGAAGTGGCCTTCATCGCTGAAGTGCAACAGGCCGGTATCTTCCTGATCCAGGGCCTGGACGAAGCGTCCATGAGCCACACCCTGGGTGCGTTCTGCCCGAATATCCTGTTCCCGTACGCTCGTGAAACCCTGGACAGCCTGGTTACCCGTGGCTCGTTCCCGGCGCTGATGCTGGCACCGGTGAACTTCGATGCCCTGTACGCCCAAGAGCTGCAGCGCATGCAACAGGAAGGTTCGTCGACCGTTCAGTAAACTTTCTGAGCGACGCCGATCAAAAAATGTGGGAGGGGGCTTGCTCGCGAATGCGGTACTTCGGTCGATAGTTCCAGTGACTGAGATTCCGCTTTCGCAAGCAAGCCCCCTCCCACATTTGCTGTGCAGTGTTATTTAAAGCCGAGCTGGCGCCAGCCTTCATAGACGGCAACGGCTACGGTGTTCGATAGGTTCAAGCTGCGACAGCCTTCACGCATCGGTAAACGCAGGCGGTGGCCATCGGGCAGTGCATCAAGCACCTCCGCCGGCAGGCCTCGGCTCTCCGGGCCGAACAGAAACGCGTCGCCCTCGGCAAAGCTGGCATCATGAAAGGGCCTCGAACCTTTGGTGGTAAAGGCGAACACGCGTGGCTGGCCCAGGCTTTCCAGGCAGCTTGCCAGGTCGGCATGGCGCTGGAGGGTGGCGTACTCGTGGTAATCCAGCCCGGCGCGACGCAGGCGCTTGTCGTCCATGTCGAAGCCTAGCGGCTCGATCAAATGCAGGTGGCAGCCACTGTTGGCGCACAGCCTGATAACGTTGCCGGTATTCGGCGGAATTTCTGGTTGAAAAAGGATGACGTGAAACATGCACGGCTCCGAAGGCAAAGATGCGCTGCATTCTACTCCCGAAGACGACCCAAGGCCGAAGCTATTGCCACGGGTGCTCGGCTCGTTGGCAATTGTCGGCCTGATGGTGGGCTTGATGATTGGTCGCTTGACCACCCCGGAGCCGGTCGAGCTGCAACAGATAGAACCTGTGGCGGACGGTCTGGTGGTGTGGTTCAACAGCGAGCCCAAGTTGCACGGCGAGCATATCGACGGCGCCGTGGCGCTGCTGTTCGACGCACAGGGCAAGGCCGCCAATGGGCAACTGAAGGTCAATGACAAGGTCGTGAACTGGCGTGTGCGCAAGACCGACAGCGGTCTGCTGCTGAACCTGGTGGCGGCTCGGCCATTGCGCGGAGAGTGGAAGGGCGCAGAGGTCAATGACCGCTGGCGCCTGGAGATCCATCTCCTTGAGCAATAAAAGAGGGAGTTCCCGGCCTGCCTGTACCAGGGCTCCCAAAACGGGGTGAAGCCGAAGGCTTCGGTGTTAAAGAGGGGATTCCCGGCCTGCCTGTACCAGGGCTCCCAAAACGGGGTGAAGCCAAAGGCTTCGGTGTTAAAGAGGGGGATTCTCGGCCTGCCTGTACCAAGGTCCCCGAAACTGTGTGGTACCAACGGTATTGCAGGGGACGTGCCAGAGTTTGCAAATTGCGCCGTAATAAACTTCAAGAAAGCGCAAAGCCCCGGAATCCGGGGCTTTGGTGGTTTCAGCGCTTAAGAATTTTTCAGCAGCAGCGGCCTTTGGGCTTTCAGGTCCGTGCGCGATGCCGGTTCATGGTGCATTGAAGCGGTGCACGGTCCCGAAACATTGTGAAGATCCACATCTGTGATCTTCAGGGGGGCTGAGGGTCAGCTCTCATCACCCTCATCATCATCCCCGCCATCCACCTTCATCCCCAGTTCCTTGATCTTGCGCGTCAGGGTATTGCGTCCCCAGCCCAGCAGCACTGCGGCATCGCGACGGCGTCCGGCGGTATGCTTGAGCGCGGTTTCGATCATGATCCGCTCGAACGCCGGCACGGCGCTGTCCAGCAGGTTCGACTGGCCGCGAGCCAGGGCCTGGTCGGCCCATTGGCGCAGTGCCTGTTCCCAGTTGGTCACCGGGGCCGAATCCTGGGGCAGGCTCAACAGCTCCGGCGGCAGGTCGCTGATATGCACTTCGCGCCCGGAGGCCATCACGGTGATCCAGCGGCACGTGTTCTCCAGCTGGCGTACGTTGCCGGGCCACGGCAGGTTCTTGAGGTATTCCTCCGTCTCGCTCTTGAGCAGCTTCGGCTCCACGGCCAGCTCCAGTGCGGCGCGGCTGAGGAAGTGGCGGGCGAGGGTGGGGATGTCTTCGCGGCGGTCCGACATGCGCGGGATGTGGATGCGGATCACGTTGAGGCGATGGAACAGGTCCTCGCGGAATTTGCCAGCGTGCACCAGAGTTTCCAGATTCTGGTGCGTGGCGGCGATGATGCGTACATCAACCTTGACCGGCGTATGCCCGCCCACGCGATAGAACTCGCCATCCGCCAACACCCGCAGCAGACGCGTCTGGGTATCGGCCGGCATGTCGCCGATTTCGTCGAGGAACAAGGTGCCGCCGTCGGCCTGCTCAAAGCGCCCGCGCCGCAGGTTGGCCGCGCCGGTGAACGCGCCTTTTTCATGGCCGAACAGCTCGGATTCCATCAAGTCTTTCGGGATAGCCGCCATGTTCAGCGCGATAAAGGGCGAGGTCGCCCGAGGGCTGTGGCGATGCAGGGCATGGGCCACCAGTTCTTTACCGGTGCCCGACTCGCCGTTGATCAGCACGGTGATGTTGGAGTGGCTCAAGCGCCCGATGGCGCGAAACACTTCCTGCATCGCCGGCGCTTCACCGATGATCTCCGGCGTGCGGGTCAGGGCCGGCGGGGCTTCCTGGTTCTGTTGTTCCTGGGCGTGCTGGTTGGCGCGCTTGACCAGCGCCACCGCCTCATCCACGTCGAACGGCTTGGGCAGGTACTCAAAGGCGCCGCCCTGGTACGACGCGACAGCGCTGTCCAGGTCCGAGTGCGCAGTCATGATGATCACCGGCAGGCGCGGGTGCTGTTCGCGAATGCGTGCCAGCAAGTCCAGGCCGCTGGCGCCGGGCATGCGGATATCGGAGATGATCACGTCCGGCTGCTGGCGAGCCAGGCGGCTCATCACGCCGTCGGCGCTGTCGAAGCTTTGGGTGGTCATGCCTTCCTGTTGCAAGGCTTTCTCCAGGACCCAGCGGATAGAACGGTCGTCGTCGACGATCCAGACAGTTTCACTACGGCTCATGTCGTGGGGGCTCCTTGTTCCAATGGCAGGAAGATCGAGAACGTGGTGTGGCCGGGATGGCTCTCACATTCGATCAGGCCCTGGTGCTGGCTGATGATGTTCTGGGTAATGGCCAGGCCCAGCCCGGTACCGTCCGGGCGGCCGCTGACCATGGGGAAGAAGATGGTTTCCTGCAATTCGGCCGCAATGCCCGGGCCGTTGTCGATGATCTCGACCTTGGTGACCAGGCGATGGCGCACGTGGCCGATGGTGAACTGGCGCAGGGCGCGGGTGCGCAAGCTGATGCGGCCCAGGCGCAGTTCGTTCTGGCTGCTGATGGCCTGCATGGCGTTGCGCACGATATTGAGCACCGCCTGGATCATCTGCTCGCGGTCGATCAATACGTCGGGAATGCTTGGGTCGTAGTCGCGCACCAGGGTGATGCAGCCCTGGCTTTCGGCGTCGACCAGTTGGCAGACGCGCTCCAGCACCTCGTGCACGTTTGTCATGGCCAGGGACGGCAGCTTGTTGGAACCGAGCATGCGGTCCACCAGGTTACGCAGGCGGTCGGCCTCTTCGATGATGACGTTGGTGTAGTCCTTGAGATGCTCCTCGGGCAGCTCGCGGGCCAGCAACTGTGCCGCGCCGCGAATACCGCCCAGCGGGTTCTTGATCTCGTGCGCCAGGCCGCGCACCAGCATCTTGCTGGTTTCCTGCTTGGACAGTTGCGCCTCTTCCTTGGTGATGCGCAGCAGGCGATCACGCGGGTGCACCTCGAGCAGCAGCAGGGTAGCGCCATTGCTCAGAATCGGTGTCACCGCGTAGTCGACGGTCAACGTCTGGCCGGTCAGGGCGGTGAGCATTGCTTCGCGCTTGGTGAACGGGTGTGCCTGCTCCACGGCCTGGCGCAACGAGCTCAAGGCTTCGGCCGACTCGGTGAACAATTCGCTGATGAACTGCCCATGGCTGCGCTGGCCGCTGATAGCCAGGAGCATCTCCGCCGCCGGGTTCATGTACTCAAGACGCAGGTCGGCGTTGAGCAGGATGGTCGCGGTAGTCAGATTGTCGAGTAACAAACGGTGCAGTGCATCACTGATGGTCATCGGGACCTCTTTTGGAGCAAGGCGCAGGCTTGAGGCACACGCTGATACAAGGAAAATGCAAAAACCAAACCAAGGCTCCGAAAAGAAGCGTTAATGCCCTGAAATAGCGGTTTATGGCGCGAAACTGTGGCGTTCTGCCAGTTTGTACGGGAAGAATCGAACCAAAATGGGCTGGCCAGGTGGGAAGGGTGCAGTCTATCGCACCAATATAGTGCGGTTTTGTGAAGGTTGTTCAGGAAGTAGCAGGCGGATCGTTTTCAGACAGGATGAAAACGATCCGCGTAGGCGATGTATCAGTTTTGCTCGGAAAGCGGCATGCCCTGAGTGCCCGCGTAAAAGACCAGCAGCTCGACCGGCGTGCTCCCGGTGATGCCGCGATGTTCGATGCCAACCATCTCGGCCAGGGTTTGCCCTTGGGTCAAGGTGCGAGTTACACCGCTCGCACGCGTTTCAATGCTCAACTCTCCTGAAACGATGTAGGCCGCGTTCGGCATTGGGTGGGTGTGCCATGGCAATTGCGTATGTGCAGGGATCTTGAGCCGTATCAGGGTCAGCTGCGGCTGGCCGGAGGGGTAGGCTTTGTAGGGCGTGCCATCCCATGACTCGCTGCGTTCAAGCAAGACCTCTTTCTCGATTTGCGTGTTCTTTGACGGGGTGTTGCAGCCGAGCAATAACGTACCCACTGCCATTGCGGCCAAATATTTGAGGGTGTCCATGATTTCACCTGTTCGGTAGTAAGCCGTCAGGCTATGGCTACCGGTCCAGGTGAAGATGCAGGAAGGGGCCTCAAATCATGTAGGGCGAGTGCACAACTCAGCAGTGGCGCGGATCATTGCCAGTTGGCGCAGCGGATCGTTCGGCGGCTCATGCACTGCCTGAGCCAGCCATTGCGGGCACTGCGGGTCGGTGCGTTGCGCGGTGAAGTCTGCCAGTTGCTGCAGCAAGCGTTTTTGCAGTTGATCCAGCTGCGGGCGAATCTGCTTGACCAGGTCCGGGCGCGGATCGTCGGGCGCCTTGCCCTGGAACTGCCAGTCAGACAGGTGCGTGTACTGCACGAGCTTGTTCGCTTCGATCTGCGCCGTGAAAAACTGCTCGACGGCCGCAGGGTCCAGCTTATAGCTCGGCGCCTGGGCGACTGCGCTGGCGATCACTTCCTGCTCGCGCTTTTTATCTTCTACGGGCTTGTGGCTGTCCCATTTGCTCAGGGCCACCTGGTCGGCAATCTCCAGTCGTTCGGCGATGCTGTTGAGCAAGGGGGCGAGGGTGGGCGGTGCAGCGGATGCACAGGCGCTGACGAACAACAGGGCGAATCCAAGTCTATGTTTCAACGAAGTTCTCCATATTTTGATTGGGGTTGCAGGTCTGGGATTGCGTCAGGCAGAGGCTACCCTAACTTGCGCGGTTACCTACAGTTACGCCAGAATCCGCCGGCTTGTACGGCTGGCTTGTCGTCTCTAAGGTTGCTCGGTCGCTGCTCATCAGCGATCAGGTTTAGTAGCCTGAGGTTAAGTTAAGTCGTACCGCGCCGGCCTTTATGGCGGCTGTGTGTAGGGCACCTTCGGGTGCGCCGGCTTTTGCTTAACTTCCCCGGTCTACTAACCTGCGCACAGCTGCCACCCATATCGTTTAGTAGCGAGTCGATGGCGGCCTCATTCGAGGAAGTTAAGACATGTTCAAACCCACCCCAAATCCACCGCCATCCGTCTTCAGCATCGCCGCTGATATCGATGACGAAGCCCTAATGGTCAACAGTTTCGAGACCTTCTCCTCGGTCAGCACTTTGTTGCTGGACTTGTCCGATAACCTGGACGGCAAGCATCGCTATGTTGTGTTGGCCATTCACCAGTTGAGTGCTTTGGGCACGCTGATGGTCAGTCGCATGCTCGACCGCCCAGCGCTCATCTGACAATCTGCAGGCAAAAAAAGACCTCCTGCGAAGGAGGTCTTTTTCATCACGCTACGTCAAGCAGCGCTACCGGATCAGCAGCTGTAGTACAGCTCGTATTCCAGTGGGTGTACGAAAGTACGCACCTTGATTTCTTCTTCGCTTTTGAGCTCGATGTAGGCATCGATGAAGTCGTCGCTGAATACGCCGCCTTTGGTCAGGAACGCACGGCCCTTGTCCAGTTCTTCCAGGGCTTCTTTCAGGCTGCCGCACACTTGTGGGATCTCTTTGGCCTCTTCAGGCGGCAGGTCGTACAAGTTTTTGTCGGCGGCGTCGCCAGGGTGGATCTTGTTCTGGATGCCGTCCAGGCCAGCCATGACCAGCGCTGCGAAGGCCAGGTATGGGTTGGCTGCCGGGTCCGGGAAGCGGGCTTCGATACGGCGAGCGCGCGGGCTGGAGACGTACGGAATGCGGATCGACGCGGAACGGTTGCGGGCCGAGTAAGCCAGCATTACCGGAGCTTCGAAACCTGGGACCAGACGCTTGTAGGAGTTGGTCGACGGGTTGGTGAAGCCGTTCAGGGCCTTGCCGTGCTTGATGATGCCGCCGATGAAGTACAGGGCGGTGTCGGACAGGCCGGCATAACCTTCGCCGGCGAAGGTGTTCTTGCCTTCTTTGGCGATGGACAAGTGAACGTGCATCCCCGAACCGTTATCGCCGTACAGCGGCTTAGGCATGAAGGTAGCGGTACGGCCGTAAGCATCAGCCACGTTGTGTACTCAGTACTTCAGGGTCTGAACTTCGTCAGCCTTGGCGACCAGGGTGTTGAACTTCACACCGATTTCGTTCTGGCCGGCAGTCGCCACTTCGTGGTGGTGAACTTCGATGACCAGGCCCATTTCTTCCATGGCGTTGCACATGGAGGTACGGATTTCGTGGTCGTGGTCGAATGGCGGAACTGGGAAGTAGCCACCTTTGACGCCTGGACGGTGGCCTTTGTTGCCGCCTTCCACGTCCTGGTCGGACATCCACGAGCCCTGTTCGGAGAAGATCTTGAACATGGAACCGGAGATGTCGGACTTGAACTTGACCGAATCAAAGATGAAGAATTCTGGTTCAGGGC
>NZ_JASLAW010000037.1 GCF_030147005.1 Pseudomonas sp. | reverse complement strand
GCCATTGGCGCGGACCTGGAGTGAACTGAGGCACCTCATCCGTCTGCGCCGTGTTGATCGCCTGGAAGATTTCCAATTGCTTGCCCTTGCGCGAAAAAATCCAAGGGTTGCCCTGGCCGTTCAGTTGCAGCCAGATGCTGTCATAGCCGCCGCTCATGGATGCGCAATCGCCTGCCAAGCATAAGGAGTACCGATCAACCTTGGGTAGGCCAACCACCTTGCCTTCAGCTTGGAACTGCACGATGGAGCCGTTGCCGAAGCCGTCGGTAATCTTCCAGTCGCCGCCCATGTAAGCCGCATACAGCGCCCGCTCGAAGTTGGCACCCAACGGCGCGCCTTCGGGAGCTGGGTCCTTGGCGCGGGAGAACAGCTGTTCAGGCTCGTTGTCATTGGCCACCTGCAACAGCTTTTTGCCTTTGCGCTTGAGCTCGGTGGCAGAGCTGCCGTAGAAGTCCACGCTCCAGGCGCCGGGCTTTTCAGACAGCAACTTGCCTTCCGCTACTTCAAAACCGTTGTAGTAGCGTGCCTGCAAGGCCTTGGTGTTGACCTCCCATTCGAGGTTCGGGCCAAAGGTCTGCAAGGCTTCGCGCAAAGGGCCGCCCTTGGCTGCCGCATCGATGGCGGCCTGGTTGATCCAGGTACCGCTCACATCCAGGTTGGCAGGGTTGCTGGCACAGCCGCCGAGCAGCAGGGCGAGCAACGAAGAGGCTACAAGCGCTTTGCGCATGACTAAATCCTTCTGAAACGAAGCCGGCGCAGCTGTTGAGGCTGCGCCGGGTGTTTTTACTCGATGACCAGAATCGCGTCCATTTCAACCTGCGCGCCCTTTGGCAGGGCAGCAACGCCAATGGCGGCGCGGGCTGGGTATGGCTGTTCGAAGTATTTGCCCATGATCTCGTTGACCTTGGCGAAGTGGCTGAGGTCGGTGAGGAAGATGTTCAGCTTGACGATGTCCTTGAACGAACCGCCAGCCGCTTCAGCCACGGACTTGAGGTTTTCGAAGACTTGTACGGTCTGTGCTTCGAAGCCTTCCACCAGTTCCATGGTCTTCGGGTCCAGCGGGATCTGGCCGGACATGTAGACGGTGTTGCCCGCCTTGATCGCCTGGGAATAAGTACCGATGGCGGCCGGGGCTTTGTCGCTGGTGATTACTGTCTTGGTCATGAATGACTCCTTGTAATAGGCGATGGCTTATTTGCA
The DNA here is from genome assembly GCF_030147005.1 of Pseudomonas sp. Lineage (GTDB taxonomy): Bacteria > Pseudomonadota > Gammaproteobacteria > Pseudomonadales > Pseudomonadaceae > Aquipseudomonas. The sequence goes on along the minus strand of NZ_JASLAW010000037.1, from coordinate 29,105 downwards.
GAGCTACGCACGCATGCGGGTGATGCGGATCACCCCGGTCAACGCGCGCAGCTTCTTGATCACGCGGGCCAGGTGCACGCGGTCGTGCACGCTGACCACCAGCTGGACCACGCTGATGCGCCCATCGCGTTCGTCCATGCTGATTTTCTCGATATTGCCGTCGGCCGCGTTGACGCTGCTGGCCAGCAGGGCGATCAAGCCGCGTTGGTGCTCCAGCTCCACGCGCAGCTCGACATTGAATTCGCCGGTGACATCCTTGGCCCACGACAGCTGGATGCATTTTTCCGGGTTGTGACGGATTTCGGTGATATTGCGGCAGTTGTCCAGGTGCACCACCATGCCTTTGCCCGCCGACAGGTGGCCGACAATCGGGTCGCCCGGGATCGGCGTGCAGCATTTGGCATAGCTGAGCACCAGGCCCTCGGTGCCGCGAATCGCCAGCGGGCCTTCGGGGCTTGGCAGCTGTTCGCCTTCGCCAAGCAGTCGACGCGCAACCACGTAGGCCATGCGGTTGCCCAGGCCGATATCTTCCAGCAGGTCTTCGATGGTTTCCTGGCGATACTCCTGGAGCATCGCTTGCACGCGCTCCTGCGGGATCTTGTCCAGGGCGCTGTCAAAGCCGTTGAGCACCTTGTTCAGCAAGCGTTCGCCCAGGCTGATGGACTCGGAACGGCGCTGCAGTTTCAAGGCGTGACGGATGTGCGTACGCGCCTTGCCGGTAACGACGAAGTTGAGCCAGGCCGGATTCGGCCGCGCGCCCGGTGCACTGACGATCTCCACCGTGGAGCCGCTTTGCAGCGGCTCCGACAGCGGGGCCAGGCGCCGGTTGATGCGGCAGGCGATGCAGCTGTTGCCCACGTCGGTGTGCACGGCGTAGGCAAAGTCGACCGCCGTGGAGCCCTTGGGCAGCTCCATGATCCGGCCTTTGGGTGTGAACACGTAGACCTCGTCCGGGAACAGGTCGATCTTCACGCTTTCGATGAATTCCAGGGAGTTACCGGCACGTTGCTGCATTTCCAGCACGCCCTTGACCCACTGGCGGGCACGGGCGTGGGTGCCTTTTGGCTGCTCGTCGCCGCTGGACTTGTACAGCCAATGGGCAGCGATGCCGTTGTTGGCCATCTCTTCCATTTCGCGGGTGCGGATCTGGATCTCGATTGGCACGCCGTGCATGCCGAACAGCGTGGTATGCAGCGACTGGTAGCCGTTGGCCTTGGGGATCGCGATGTAATCCTTGAAGCGGCCCGGCAGGGGTTTGTACAAATTATGTACAGCACCCAGCACGCGGTAGCAGGTGTCGACCTTGTCGACAATGATCCGGAACGCATACACGTCCATGATCTCGTTGAAAGCCCGACGCTTGCCGCGCATCTTCTTGTAGATGCCGTAGATGTGTTTCTGCCGTCCGCTGACTTCGCCTTCGATCTCGTCGATCGCCAGGCAGTGGCTCAGGGACTCTTCGATCTTGTTGACGATTTCCTTGCGGTTGCCCCGGGCGCGTTTGACCGCCTGGTAAATGCGCGCAGAGCGCATCGGGTGCATGGCCTTGAAGCCGAGGTCTTCGAACTCGATGCGAATGGCATGCATGCCCAGCCGGTTGGCAATGGGCGCGTAGATTTCCAGGGTTTCCTTGGCGATCCGCCGGCGTTTTTCGCCGGAGAGCACTTCCAGCGTGCGCATGTTGTGCAGCCGGTCGGCCAGCTTGACCAGAATTACGCGGATATCGCGGGCCATGGCCATGGCCATTTTCTGGAAGTTTTCCGCCTGGGCTTCGGCCTTGGTCTCGAAGTTCATCTGGGTCAGTTTGCTGACCCCATCGACCAACTCGGCCACGGTTTCGCCAAATTGCGCGCTGAGCGCTTCCTTGGCGATGCCGGTGTCTTCGATCACGTCATGCAGCATCGCGGCCATCAGGCTCTGATGGTCCATGTGCATGTCGGCCAGGATATTTGCCACCGCAAGAGGATGGGTGACATACGCCTCGCCGCTGCGACGGCGTTGGCCGTCGTGAGCTTGTTCGGCGTAGAAATACGCTCGGCGTACCAGATTGACCTGGTCGGGACCGAGGTAGGTCGATAAGCGATCGGCGAGGGCGTCTATGCTCGGCAAGGTGTGAACTCCTGCCGAAGGCTGTGACTGCGCGCCGTGCTACGTCGACCAGGCATAGGCTTAGACGGCCTCGTTGGACTCGTCCTCGAACGCTGCAAACAGCGGTTCGTCTTCAACGATTTCAGCGTTGGCGATGAACTCATAGCTCATCAGGCCTTCGGCGATTTCACGCAGGGCCACAACGGTAGGCTTGTCGTTTTCCCACTGGACCAGAGGCTCTTTGCCGCCAGTGGCCAGTTGACGGGCACGCTTGGTAGAGAGCATGACCAGCTCAAAGCGGTTATCCACGTGTTCTAGGCAGTCTTCAACGGTTACGCGGGCCATGGTATTCCTCGGAGCGAATGCAAGATGCGCGCTGCCCGGTTGGGCGAGCGGACTGAGCAGTTTAAAAAATCACCAGCGTTTAGGGAAGCGCTGATTTTCGCAGGCCCTCGCCAAACGGCTACAAGCGCCAATGTAAAGCCCTTGCAGCGGTTTTGGGAAGGGCCAATCAGCCGAGCAGTTCGGCGAGTAATTTGCCGAAACGCTGCTGTTGGCGCTTTTGCTGCAGCTGGTTGGCGCGGAAAATCGCCTTCAAATCATCCAGTGCGTGGGCAAAATCATCATTGATGATCAGGTAGTCGTAGTCGACGTAGTGGCTCATTTCGCTGACCGCTTCACGCATGCGACCTTCAATGATCTCGTCGCTGTCCTGGCCGCGATTGGTCAGGCGCTGGTGCAACGCTTCGAGCGAGGGCGGCAGGATGAAAATCGAGCGCGCCTTGGGCATCAGCTGGCGTACCTGTTCGGCGCCCTGCCAGTCGATTTCCAGAATCAGGTCATGGCCTTCATCCAGGGTCTGCTGCAGGTGGCTTTGCGAGGTGCCGTAGAGGTTGCCGAACACTTCGGCGCGCTCCAGGAAGTCACCGTGTTCGATCATCTTGACGAACTCGGTACGCTCGACAAAGTGATAGTGCACGCCGTTCACTTCACCCGGACGCATGGCACGGGTGGTGTGGGAAACCGAGATGCGGATCTGCTCGTCAGCGTCGGTCAGGGCTTTGACCAGGCTGCTCTTGCCCGCCCCCGAAGGGGCGGAAATGATGTAAAGGGTACCGGTGCTGTGGGTCATGGAGATTGCCTTACTCAATATTCTGTACTTGTTCGCGCATCTGCTCGATCAACACTTTGAGGTTGACCGCAGCCGTGGTGCTGCGCGGATCGAACGCTTTGGAGCCCAGTGTATTGGCTTCGCGGTTGAGTTCCTGCATCAGGAAGTCCAGGCGCCGACCGGCGGCACCGCCGGATTTGAGCACGCGGCGCACTTCGAGGATGTGGGTGCTCAGGCGATCGAGCTCTTCGGCGACGTCACTCTTTTGGGCCAGCAGCACCATTTCCTGCTCCAGGCGCACGGGGTCGAGGTCGGCCTTCATGTCGGCGAAGCGGTCCAGGACCTTCTGGCGCTGGGTGGCGAGCATCTGCGGCACGAGTTCGCGCAGGGTGACTACATCGGCTTCGATTGACGTCAGGCGCTCATTGATCAGGCGGGCCAGTTCGGCGCCTTCGCGCTCGCGACCGGCCTTGAGTTCGTGCAGACCTTGGGTGAAAAGTGCCAGGGCTTCGGCATTCAAGGCTTGCGGGTCGGTGGCATCGGCCACCAGCACGCCGGGCCAGGCCAGCACTTCCAGGGGGTTCAGCGCGGCGGGTTGCTTGATCAGGGCGGCGATGGTTTCGGCGGCGGCGACCAGTTGCGCGGCGCGGTCGCGGTCTACCTGCAACGGCTTGCCGGTGGTCTCTTCGGTAAAGCGCAGGGTGCATTCCAGCTTGCCGCGGGAAATGCCCTGTCGCAGCGCTTCACGCACGGCGCCTTCGAGGTCGCGGAAAGACTCGGGCAGGCGCAGGTGCGGCTCCAGGTAACGGCTGTTGACCGAGCGCAATTCCCAGCTGAGGGTGCCTTGGGCGCCGGCTTTTTCGACACGGGCAAAGGCGGTCATGCTGTGCACCATGGAGGTACCTCGCAATGCAGTCCCGCAAATACGGGCTGATGATGAAATGGAAGCCGACAGGCTGCGAAGGCGCAGGAGTGTAGCGCAGTGGGGCGGATGCGCCCAAACAATGGGCGATAGACCGCGTATTCGTAACCTGATTTTTAGAAGTGCCCCGAATCGGTCGGCGGCTCTATAATGCTCGGCAGTTTTTCGTCCTCAGTACAGGAATTCCCTATGAAACGTCCAAGTGGTCGCGCTGCCGATCAGCTCCGCTCGATCCGCATCACCCGCAACTACACCAAACACGCCGAGGGGTCCGTACTGGTCGAGTTTGGCGATACCAAGGTGATCTGCACCGTCAGCGTCGAGAACGGCGTGCCGCGGTTCCTCAAGGGCCAGGGCCAGGGGTGGTTGACCGCTGAATACGGCATGCTCCCACGTGCCACTGGCGAACGTAACCAGCGTGAAGCCAGCCGTGGCAAGCAAGGCGGGCGCACCCTGGAAATCCAGCGCCTGATCGGCCGCTCCCTGCGCGCAGCCCTGGATATGTCCAAGCTGGGCGACGTGACCCTGTACGTCGATTGCGACGTGATCCAGGCCGATGGCGGCACCCGTACCGCGTCGATCACCGGCGCCATGGTGGCCCTGGTTGACGCACTTAAAGTGATCAAGAAGCGCGGCGGCCTTAAAGGCGGTGACCCGCTCAAGCAAATGATCGCCGCCGTCTCGGTCGGCATGTACCAGGGCGAGCCTGTGCTGGACCTGGACTACCCGGAAGACTCGGCCGCCGAGACCGACCTGAACGTGGTCATGACCAGCACCGGTGGTTTCATCGAAGTGCAGGGCACCGCCGAAGGCGCGCCATTCCAGCCGGCTGACCTGAATGCCATGCTGGCCCTGGCCCAGAAAGGCATGAGCGAAATTTTCGAACTGCAAAATGCCGCACTGGCTGATTGAGCCGGTCTCAAGGAGAAACGTCATGAATGACAATCAGATGCCGGTGCCTACGCCTTCCTACGAAGTGCGCCAGGGAGCGATGTTGTGCCATCTCGCGGCGTTCCTGGGGTTCGTTTTCCCCTTCGGCAGTGTCGTGGGGCCGCTGATTCTGTGGCAGATGAAGAAAGAAGTGGACCCGTTCATTGATGATCAGGGCAAGGAAGCCTTGAATTTCCAGATCACCGTGGCCATCGCCTGGATCGTTTGCATCGTGCTTGCGTTTGCGGTGATCGGATTTTTCCTGATGACCGCCTTGGCAATCGCCAGTGTAGTACTGACGATCATTGGCGCGGTCAAGGCCAACAAGGGGATCGCCTATCGCTATCCCTTGACCTGGCGCCTGGTCAAATAACGCTTGGCCAGTTAATGGGCGCCCACAAAAAAACCGACATCGCTGTCGGTTTTTTTGCGCCTGGAAAAAGACCTCAAATGGTCAGCGTCCAGTCGTAGTCCACGATGAGTGGCGCGTGCTGCGAGAAGCGCGGCTGGCGCGGCAGGCGTGCACTGCGCACGAACCGGCGCAGACCGGGGGTCAGCAGCTGGTAGTCGAAACGCCAGCCCAGATTGAGCATCTCGGCCTGCTCGTTATCTGGCCACCAGCTGTACTGGTCGCCTTCACGGCTGACTTCGCGCAGGGCATCGACATACCCCATGTTGCCGACAATCTCGTCCATCCAGGCCCGTTCCGGCGCAAGGAAGCCCGGAGATTGCTGGCTGTCGCGCCAGTTCTTGATATCCAGCTTCTGTTGCGCCACGTACAGCGAGCCACAATAAATGTACTCGCGACGTTTGCGTCGCTGTTTATCCAGATAGCGGGCGAAGTCGTCCATTAGCTTGAATTTCTGGTTCAAGTCTTCATCGCCGTTCTGCCCCGAGGGAAGCAGCAAGGTCGCGATGCTGACCTTGTCGAAATCGGCTTGCAGGTAGCGCCCGTAGCGGTCGGCTGTCTCGAAGCCGAGGCCGCTGATGACCGCCTTGGGTTGCAACCGCGAGTACAAAGCCACGCCACCTTGGGTGGGCACTTCGGCATCGCAGGCATAAAGGAAGTAGCCATCCAGTTGGAAGGCTGGGTCGTCCAGTTCAAAGGCGGAGGCGCGGGTGTCCTGCAGGCAGATGACGTCGGCATTCTGTGCTTGCAGCCAACTGAGCAAACCACGCTCGACTGCAGCCTGAATACCATTAACGTTCACACTGATGATCCGCATAAATGGCCCCAAAAATCGCGTGCGTGTATGATACACGCCGTCCACCTAATTAGCTAAATCCGTGGTATCTGAGGCTTTTTTCATGCAGGCGTATCAACGCGATTTCATTCGTTTTGCCATCGATCGCGGGGTTTTGCGCTTCGGTGAGTTCACCCTCAAGTCCGGGCGCACCAGCCCGTATTTCTTTAACGCAGGCTTGTTCAACTCGGGTTCAGCCCTGGCTCAGTTGGGGCGTTTCTACGCGGCCGCCATCGTTGAAAGCGGTATTTCCTTCGACGTACTTTTTGGCCCGGCCTACAAGGGCATTCCCCTGGCCGCTGCTACAGCGGTGGCCCTGGCGGAGCATCATGGGCAGGACCTGCCGTGGTGCTTCAACCGCAAGGAAGCCAAGGCTCACGGCGAAGGCGGCAGCCTGGTGGGCGCGCCGCTGACGGGCGATGTGCTGATCATCGACGACGTGATCACCGCCGGCACTGCCATCCGTGAAGTGATGCAGATCATCGCTTCCCAGGACGGCGCCAAGGCAGCGGGTGTGCTGATTGCCCTGAACCGCCAGGAACGCGGCAATGGTGAATTGTCGGCTATCCAGGAAGTAGAGCGCGATTTCGGCATTCCGGTGGTGAGCATCGTCTCGCTGAACCAGGTGTTGCAGTTCCTGGAAGATGATCCGCAGCTCAAGCAGCACCTGCCGGCTGTGCGTGCGTACCGCGAGCAGTTCGGCGTCTGATGCTGATCCGTGTGGAAGCAGCCTTCAGGCACACATGTGTTGACTGATCTGCTTTCGCGAGCAGGCCCGCTCCCACAGTGGGTCTTCATGCACAAGAATTAACGACAAAAAAAAGGCCCCGCTCAATCAGATTGAGCGGGGCTTTTTTAATTGCAGCGGTTAAGAACGCTTGCGGTTACTGATCAATGTGCCCATGCCGGTATCGGTGAAGATTTCCAGCAGCACCGCGTTCGGTACCCGGCCATCGATGATCAGCGAGCTGCCGACACCGCCCTGCACGGCTTCCAGTGCGCAACGAATCTTCGGCAGCATGCCGCCGTAGATAGTGCCGTCGGCAATCAGCTCGTCCACCTGCTGGGTGCTCAGGCCGGTGAGTACTTCGCCTTGCTTGTCCATCAGGCCGGCGATGTTGGTCAGCAGCATCAGCTTTTCAGCCTTCAGCGCTTCAGCCACTTTGCCCGCAACCAGGTCGGCGTTGATGTTGTAGGACTCACCGTTGGCGCCCACGCCGATGGGGGCGATCACCGGGATGAAGTCCCCCTTGACCAGCAGGTTGAGCAGATCGGTGTTGATGCCGATCACTTCGCCCACCTGCCCGATGTCGATGATTTCCGGTTGGGTCATTTCCGGCGTCTGACGCGTCACGGTCAGTTTTTTTGCGCGGATCAGTTCCGCGTCCTTGCCGGTCAGGCCAATGGCGCTGCCGCCGTGGCGGTTGATCAGGTTGACGATGTCCTTGTTGACCTGACCGCCGAGCACCATCTCCACCACGTCCATGGTTTGCGCGTCAGTGACGCGCATGCCATCGATGAAGTGACTCTCGATCGACAAACGCTTGAGCAGGTCGCCGATTTGCGGCCCACCGCCGTGGACGACAACCGGGTTGATCCCCACAGCTTTCATCAGCACGATGTCGCGGGCAAAGCCGGTTTTCAGCTCGTCGCTTTCCATGGCATTGCCGCCGTACTTGATCACCAGCGTCTTGCCGACGTAGCGACGAATATAGGGCAACGCTTCGGACAGGACCTTGGCGGTGTTGGCAGCGGCTTCGCGTTCGAGGGTCATTCAGGGCTCCGGTAAAAAATCAGAACGGTAATTGGAGATCAGGGGCAACACGTTTCAACTGGACGTGAAAGACGTCCTTGATGCGCTGCAACTCAGCCTCGGTATCCGCCTCGAAGCGCAACACCAGCACCGGCGTGGTGTTGGACGCGCGAACCAGGCCCCAGCCTTTGGCGTAATCGACTCGCACACCATCAATGGTGGTCAGGTTGGCGCCTTCACCCCATTGCGCGTCGTGCAGTGCGTCAATGATGCTGAATTTGCTCTCCTCGGTCACATGGATATTGATCTCTGGCGTAGAAATATCGTTCGGGAAGGTCTGAAACAGCTCTTCTGCCGTGGATTTTTCCTTGCTGAGGATCTCCAGCAGGCGCGCAGCGCTGTAAATGCCATCGTCGAAACCGAACCAGCGTTCCTTGAAGAACACGTGACCGCTCATTTCGCCGGCCAGCAAGGCGCCGGTTTCCTTCATCTTCTTTTTGATCAACGAGTGGCCGGTCTTCCACATTAGCGGGCGACCGCCGTATTCCTTGATCAGAGGCGTGAGACGACGGGTGCATTTAACGTCGAAGATGATTTCGGCGTTGGCGTTGCGCGCCACCACGTCACGGGCGAACAGCATCAACAGGCGATCCGGAAACACGATCTCGCCAGTGTCGGTCACCACGCCTACGCGGTCGCCGTCGCCGTCGAAGGCCAGGCCCACGTCGGCGCCCACTTCCTTGACCTTGGCGATCAGGTCCACCAGGTTTTCAGGCTTGCCTGGGTCCGGATGATGGTTGGGGAAGTGGCCGTCGACGTCGCAGAACAGCGGGATGACTTCGCAATTCAGGGCTTCGAGCAATTGCGGGGCGATCACGCCGGCCGCGCCGTTGCCGCAATCCACCACCACTTTCAGGCGGCGGGCGAGCTTGACGTCGCCGGTGATTTCGTCGGAGTAGCGCTGCAGGATGTCGACCTTGGTGATGCTGCCGGTGCCGCTGGTGAGGTCGTTGGTTTTCAGGCGAGTGTGCAGGGCCTGGATCTGTTCGTTGGCGAGGGTATCGCCGGCGATGACGATCTTGAAACCGTTGTAGTCCGACGGGTTGTGGCTACCGGTAAGCATGACGCCGGACTTACCGGCCAGCACGTTGGCGGCATAATACAGCGCAGGCGTAGGCACCAGCCCGACGTCGCTGACATGGCAACCGCTGTCCGCCAGGCCCTGGATCAGTTGCTCGACCAGCTCTGGACCGGACAGGCGGCCGTCACGGCCTACCGAAACATTCGGCTCGCCCTGGGCCAGGCTCTGTGAGCCGATGGCGCGGCCGATCCAGTAGGCGGTCTCGGCGGTCAGGGTCTTGGGCACCACGCCACGAATGTCATAGGCACGAAAGATGCTGTCGGGAAAAGCCGGGGCTACACGGGCTGCGGTACTCATCGCGGGGGGTACTCCATCTGAAAGGGGGCAAGGCTGGCCTGGTGTGGCTGGCCGGCAGGCTCAAACTGAAGGGTATGACGGCGTTTTCGGCAGAGAGTTCGTGGTGCAAAAGTGCCATCGGCGCTTGGACCGCATACGTATTTTCGCGTAATGCATTGATTTCATTGTAGAAATATCGCTGATACCTTTCGCGCATTCTTCATCCTGAAAAGCCGGGCGGTGGCGTCTGGCCGGGCATTTGCGCCCGGCCATGTTCAGCTTAGTCAGTGGCTGCCGGAATGCCCGAAACCACCTGCACCGCGCTGAGTTTCATCGAACTCTTGCACCAGTTCGAAGTGCGCCTGTACCACCGGCACCAACACCAGCTGGGCGATGCGCTCGCCGATAGCGATGTTGAATGCGGTCTGGCCACGGTTCCAGCACGACACCATCAATTCGCCCTGGTAGTCGGAGTCGATCAGGCCCACAAGATTGCCCAGCACGATGCCGTGTTTGTGGCCCAGGCCGGAGCGCGGCAGGATCAGGGCTGCCAGGCCTGGGTCGCCGATGTAGATCGACAGGCCGGTGGGGATCAGGAGCGTCTGGCCCGGCTCAAGGAGCGTGTCTTGCTTGAGCATGGCGCGCAGGTCCAGGCCAGCGGAACCTGGGGTGGCGTAGGCCGGCAATGGGAATTCGCTACCGATGCGGGGGTCGAGGATCTTGGCTTGCAAAGCGTGCATGGACATTAAACCTGGTTCAGCCGTTGGGCGATAAAAGAGATCAATTGGCGGGCAATCTTGCCCTTGCTGGTCTGGGCGAAAACGGTGGCGTGTAACTCGCGGTCGATCACGCTGATGGCATTTTCCTCACTGTTGAAGCCGATGCTCGGGTTGGCGACATCATTGGCAACGATCAGGTCGAGGTTTTTGTCTTTCAACTTGCGTGCGGCATAGTCCAGCAAATGCTCGGTCTCGGCAGCGAAGCCGACGCTGAACGGACGATCCGGACGCGTGGCGATGGTGGCCAGAATGTCGGGGTTGCGCACCATTTGCAGGAGCAGGCCGTCGCCGCTCGTAGGGTCTTTCTTAAGCTTTTGCGGTGCAACGACTTCCGGTCGGTAGTCTGCAACGGCTGCCGAGGCGATGAACAGGTCGCACGGAATTGCCGCCTCACAAGCCGCCAGCATGTCCCGGGCGCTGACCACGTCGATTCGCGTAACACGATCGGGGGTCGGCAAATGCACCGGGCCGGTGATCAAGGTGACGCGCGCGCCTGCCTCAACCGCGGCTTCAGCCAAGGCAAAGCCCATTTTTCCTGAGCTATGGTTGGTGATGTAGCGCACCGGGTCGATGTTTTCCTGGGTTGGGCCAGCTGTGATCAGTACGTGTTTGCCGGTCAGGGCCAGGTGCTGGAAGCACTCGGCGGCACACAGCGCCAGGTCGGTGGCTTCGAGCATGCGGCCCATGCCGACGTCGCCGCAGGCCTGGCTGCCGGACGCGGGGCCGAAGACCTTGAGCCCACGACTTTGCAGGAGCTGGGTATTGGCCTGGGTGGCCGGGTCGCGCCACATGGCCTGGTTCATCGCCGGAGCGATGGCGACGGTGGCGTCGGTGGCCAGTACCAGGGTGGTCAGCAGGTCATCGGCGATGCCCTGTGCCAGGCGCGCGATCAGGTCGGCGGTGGCCGGCGCGATGAGGACCAGGTCGGCCCATTTGGCCAGTTCGATATGACCCATGGCGGCTTCGGCCGCCGGGTCCAGCAGGTCCAGGTGAACCGGGTGGCCGGACAAGGCCTGCATGGTCAGCGGGGTGATGAACTCACTGCCACCACGGGTCATGACCACGCGCACTTCGGCGCCTTGGTCCAGAAGCCTGCGAACCAGCTCTGCGCTCTTGTAGGCGGCAATGCCGCCGCCGACGCCGAGAACGATGCGTTTCCGATACAGACGCTGCATTGGTTTGCCTTTCCAGTTCAGTGAAGCCAGTTCAGTGACGCCTGCGATGCCCCCTCCCCAGGTGAAATCGCAGGCAAAAAAGAGGGCCTACGATAACACAGCGTCCGCCCGGCAACAGCGGCGCATATGGCGTACATCATGGAGAGCAAGTGCGATGAGTATTCGCGATTGGCCTGCTGCCGAGCGGCCGCGAGAGAAGCTTTTGGAGTGGGGTGCGGCCAGTCTGTCCGATGCCGAATTGTTGGCGATCTTCCTGCGCACCGGGGTATCCGGCAGAAGTGCCGTGGACCTGGCGCGCCATCTGTTGACGCAATTTGGTGGCCTGCGCCCGCTGCTGGAGGCCAGCCAGGCGCTGTTCAATCAACAGTTGGGCCTTGGCCCGGCGAAGTTTGCCCAATTGCAGGCGGTGCTGGAAATGTCCAGGCGTCATATGGCTGAGCGCCTGCGCGACGACTCAGTGCTGGAGAGCCCGTTAGCCGTGCGCGAATACCTCAAGGCGCTGCTGCGGCATGAGTCTCATGAGGTATTTGGCTGCCTGTTTCTCGACTCCAAGCATCGGGTGCTGGGTTTCGAGGCGCTGTCCGAGGGCACCATCGACAGCGCTCTGGTCTATCCCCGGCAGGTGGTCAAGCGCGCCCTGGCGTACAACGCGGCGGCATTGATCCTGTGCCACAACCATCCCTCGGGAAGCGTGGATCCAAGCGCCGCTGATCGAAAGTTGACCAAAGTCCTGCAGAAGGCCTTGGAAATGGTGGACGTGCGTGTGCTGGACCACATCATCGTGGGCGATGGTGACCCGTTGTCGATGGCGGAAAATGGGTGGATGTAGAACGCTGCAAGCCACGCGTGGGCTTGCAGCTTGCAGCTTAAGGCTTGACGCTGACCTTGGAATAATCCTGCCGGCCAAACGGGCTCACCTGATAGCCCCCGATACTCTTGCGCGTCAGGGCAAACGCGGTAGGGTGCGCCAAGGGCAACCACAGGGCCTGCTGCTGGATCTGCGCCTGGGCCTGCTGGTAGAGCTTGCTGCGCACGCCTTGTTCGTTGGTGGTCTTGCCGGCGCTGATCAGCTTGTCCAGCACTGGGTCGCAGTAGCGGGCGAAGTTGGTACCGGATTTGACGGCTGCGCAGGAAAACTGCGGGGTGAGGAAGTTATCCGGGTCGCCATTGTCACCGGCCCAGCCCATGAAGAGCAGATCATGCTCACCGGCTTTTGCGCGGCGGATCAACTCACCCCATTCGATCACGCGGATTTCGGCCTGGATGCCGACCTTGGCCAAATCGGCCTGCAGCAGTTGAGCGCCAAGATTTGGATTGGGGTTCAGCACGCTGCCGGTAGGGCGGGTCCAGATGGTGGTTTTGAAACCGTCCTTGAGCCCCGCGCGGTTCAGCAGCGCCTTGGCTTTGGCAAGGTCTTGCGGATAGCCCGGCAAGTCCTTGGCATAGCTCCAGGTATTGGGCGGGTAAACACCATTGGCCGCTTCGGCGGTGCCTTCGAATACGGCCTTGAGGTAGCTGGCTTTGTCAAAAGCCAGGTTGATCGCCTGGCGTACTTCGGGCTTGTCCAGTGGCGGGTGCTGGCTGTTGATGGCGACGAAGGCAGTCATGAAGGCGGCGGTTTTTTCCACCTTCAGGGCCGGGTCTTTTTCGGCCTCGCCCACATCCAGAGGTTTGGGCGACAGGGCGATCTGGCATTCATCGCGATGCAGTTTCTGCAGGCGCACATTGGCATCCGGCGTAATGGCGAAGATCAAGTTATCCACAGTCGGTTTGCCGGCGAAGTAGTCCGGGTTGGCCTTGTAGCGCACCACCGCATCCTTCTGGAACCGCACGAAAACGAACGGCCCGGTACCGATGGGCTGGCTGTTGAGTTTTTCCGGTGTGCCGGCCTTGAGCAGTTTGTCGGCATATTCGGCCGGGTAGATCGAGGCAAAGCCCATGCTCAGTGCGGCAAGAAATGTGGAGTCGGCGTGATCAAGGGTGAAGCGCACGGTCAGCGGGTCCAGGGCGTCGATCTTCTTGATCAGCGTCGGCAGTTGCAGGGATTGCGCGTGGGGAAAGCCGCTCTGCGCGATCTTGTGCCACGGATTGGCGGGGTCGAGCATGCGTTCGAAGCTGAAGCGAACGTCTTCGGCCGTCAGGGTGCGGCTCGGGGTGAAATACCCGGTGCGATGGAATTTTACGTTCGGGTGCAACTTGAAGGTGTACGTCAGGCCATCTGGCGAAACCTCCCAACTGTCTGCCAGGCTCGGTACCAGTTTTGCGCCGGTTGCGTCGTAATCCACCAGACGGTTCATCAGCACATCCGCCGAGGCGTTGGTGGTGGTCAACGAGTTGTACTGCACCACGTCGAACCCTTCGGGGCTGGCCTCGGTGCAAACGCTTAAATGGGTGGCGGCAACGGCCATCGGCGCGATGAAGAGGGGGGCTAGCAATAGCGGTAGGGCAGCGAGGCGCATATTCGGTTTCCTGTGCAGATCGAAGGCCCATCTGCGAGTGCAGTCTGGAAAACGCCTACCGTAGTGGCCTGTTGATTAAATGACTAGCCTATTTTTGCCTGTGCTTTTGGCTCAAATGCTGTTTTGATGGCGCCTCAGCGCGTTTCAACGTGCAGGCCCGAGTGCCTGCAGGCACTGAAAATCATTCTGTGCGACGAGCGGTCGGCTGTAGTAGCGGCCCCTCCTGGCAGCGGTTCAGGCGCCAAACGCCGAGAATTGCCTGGGTAAAAACACACTCGCTGTTGTTGCATCTGGGTCTTTCTGGTATAAAGCAGCGCTCTTTTCTAGGGGCCCGGTTCCTTCGCTTGTAGGTGTAGCCGGTAAGACCCTAAAGAAACGCGGCGCCTGGCGCCAAATGACTGAGAGATTAAGCGGCCAACCCATGCCGGGTTGGGCATGTGGTTTTAGAGGGCTGAGGCATGTCGAGAGTATGTCAAGTTACCGGTAAGGGTCCGGTGACTGGGAATAACATTTCCCACGCAAATAACAAAACCCGTCGTCGTTTCCTGCCGAACCTGCAGCATCACCGCTTCTGGGTTGAAGAAGAGAAACGTTTTGTTCGCCTGCGTGTATCTGCCAAAGGCATGCGTATTATCGACAAGCGTGGCATCACTGTCGTGCTGGCCGAAATCCGCGCCGCCGGCAAGATCTAAGGAGCTCTATCATGCGTGAATTGATTCGAATGATCTCTAGCGCCGGTACTGGTCACTTCTACACTACCGACAAGAACAAGCGTACTACCCCGGACAAGCTCGAAAAGAAAATGTTCGACCCGCGCGTTCGCAAGCACGTGATCTACAAAGAAGGCAAAATCAAGTAATTGATTTTCTTCCTTGTGAAAAAAAGCCCGTATCTCACGATACGGGCTTTTTTTTGCCTGCGATGTGCTGATCAGGCTTTCTGTTCGAACACCACGTAGATCTTGCGGCACGCTTCCAGCACTTCCCAGGTGCCGCTGAAGCCGGCGGGGATTACGAAGCGGTCGCCGGCGCGCAAGGTTTTGGCATTCCCTTCGGCATCGCGCAGTACGGAAACCCCCTGCACAATTTCGCAGTATTCATGCTCGGTGTAATTGACTGTCCACTGCCCGACTTCGCCTTCCCAGACGCCCGCGTTCATTTGTCCGCATGGGCTGTTGTAGTGGTTGTAGATCGTCTGTTCGGGATCACCCTTGAGGATTTTTTCGGCGGCAGGGCGATAGCGGTCGGGAGCGGTGTTGGCTTGGCTGAAATCGACGATGTCCTGAATGCTCATGTGCTTATCCCGTCTGGCCTGCGGTTGAAAAGTCCAAAGTCTATGTTTATTAAAATGAACATCGCAAGGGCATTTGCCGCCGTTCTGTCAAATATATTGAAACACCCCCAGCCGCTGGTTTAGGGTGGCAACTGCCTTGAGCCGAACAACAGGCTGGCCAGGCAAGAATTCGTGGAGGCGCCGGGATCAATCTCCCCAGGCCCTTGTATCCAATAAGAGGAGGACACTTGCATGACCACCCTGACCCGTGCCGATTGGGAACAACGCGCCAAGGACCTGAAGATCGAAGGCCGCGCTTACATCAATGGCGAATACACCGCCGCCGCTTCCGGTGAAACCTTCGAATGCATCAGCCCGGTCGATGGCCGTCTGCTCACCACTGTAGCCAGCTGTGACGCCGCCGACGCTCAGCGCGCCGTGGAAAACGCTCGTGCCACTTTCAATTCCGGTGTCTGGTCGCGCCTGGCACCGGCCAAGCGCAAGGCTGTCATGATCCGCTTCGCCGCGCTGCTCAAGGCCAATGCCCAAGAGCTGGCCCTGCTTGAAACCCTGGACATGGGCAAGCCGATCAACGACTCCCTGAACATCGACGTACCCGGCGCGGCGAATGCCCTGAGCTGGAGCGGCGAAGCCATCGACAAAATCTACGATGAAGTTGCGGCCACGCCCCATGATCAACTGGGTCTGGTGACCCGTGAGCCCGTCGGCGTGGTCGGTGCGATCGTACCGTGGAACTTCCCGCTGATGATGGCCTGCTGGAAGCTAGGCCCGGCGCTGTCGACCGGTAACTCGGTCATTCTCAAGCCGTCCGAAAAGTCTCCGCTGACGGCCATCCGCATCGCCGCGCTGGCCGTTGAAGCCGGCATTCCAAAAGGCGTGTTCAACGTGCTGCCAGGCTATGGCCACACGGTGGGCAACGCGCTGGCCGTGCATATGGACGTGGACACCCTGGTGTTTACCGGTTCCACCAAAATCGCCAAGCAGCTGTTGATCCGCTCCGGCGAGTCGAACATGAAACGCGTGTGGCTGGAAGCTGGCGGCAAGAGCCCGAACATCGTGTTTGCCGATGCGCCGAACCTGCAAACCGCCGCCGAATCCGCCGCCAGTGCCATCGCCTTCAACCAGGGCGAAGTCTGCACCGCCGGTTCGCGCCTGCTGGTGGAACGTTCGATCAAGGACACATTCCTGCCGCTGGTGATCGAGGCGCTCAAGGGCTGGAAGCCAGGTAACCCGCTGGACCCCGCCACCAACGTGGGTGCGCTGGTGGACACCCAACAGATGAACAACGTGCTGTCGTACATCGAAGCGGGCCATGCCGATGGCGCCAAGCTGGTTGCCGGTGGCAAGCGCACGCTGGAAGAAACCGGTGGCACTTACGTCGAGCCGACCATTTTCGACGGTGTGACCAACGCCATGAAGATTGCCCAGGAAGAGATCTTCGGCCCGGTACTGTCGGTGATCACGTTCGACAGCGCCGAAGAAGCCATCGCCATCGCCAACGACACCCAATATGGCTTGGCCGCGGCGGTGTGGACGGCGGATATCTCCAAGGCACACCTGACCGCCAAGGCATTGCGTGCGGGTAGCGTGTGGGTCAACCAGTACGACGGCGGCGACATGACCGCTCCGTTCGGCGGCTTCAAGCAATCGGGCAACGGTCGCGATAAATCGCTGCATGCGTTCGACAAATACACCGAGCTGAAAGCCACCTGGATCAAGCTGTAATCCTGTCGCAAACAGCGCGCTCCAGATGTGGGAGCGGGCTTGCTCGCGAATGCGGTATGACAGTTGCAGTTGTTATGACTGATATATCGTATTCGCGGGCAAGCCCGCTCCCACACTGTTGTGTTTTTTAAAGCATGCGTTCCAGACCCACCGAGGTAGCGAACCAGGCATTGAACCTGCGCCACCAACTGCCCGGCTCCTGGGTCAGTGTGTGCAGTTGGCCGTTATCTTCGGTCACCCACACTATCTGCCCGGCCTGCAGTTTCGCCTCGTAGCTCAACGCTGGCGCCATACCTTGCAACGCAAGGTTGCGCACGTGCTCGGCCAGTTCCGGGCTGTCCACCAGCACGCCGACTTCGGTGTTCCACAGCACTGAGCGCGGATCGAAATTGAACGAGCCGATAAACGACTTTTCCCGATCGAAAATCATCGCCTTGCTGTGCAGACTGGAGTCGGAGCCACGGAAGCTGCCCCGACGAAACAGGTGTGGCCCGCTGCTGGCGCTGGGGTCGCCCGGTTGGCGACGCAGTTCAAAGAGCTTCACTCCATGTTCCAGCAGCGCCTTGCGATAGGGCGCGTAGCCGCCGTGCACGGCCGGTACATCAGTGGCTTCGAGGGAGTTGGTCAGCAGGTTCACCGACACGCCCGCATCGGCGCGGCCCGTCAGGTACACAAGCCCAGGCGGCCCCGGAACGAAGTACGCCGAAATCATGATCAGCTCACGGCTGACGCCTTCCAATTCCGGCGCCAGTTGCGTGGTGAGCAGCAATTGCGGATCCGGGTCGGCCTTGGCCAGCACCTTGCTCGGAGCGTCCCATAACGCCTGGTTCCAGGCCCAGATCAACTCGCGCCGCCAGATGTCCATGCGCGGTTGGGTCTGGTAGGTGCGCAAGCGGTTATACAGGGCGTGGTTCTGCTGGCGCGATTGGGCCAGTGAGGCCTCCAGTTGCCCACGCGCGACAGCGAGGTCGGCGTTGGAGGGCATGGTTGAGACAAACTCATCGATAGGCTTGCTCAGCGCGCTGTTCCAGTACTGATCGAAACTGTGACCCAGTTGCTCGGCCACCGGCCCGACGCTGAGCATGTCGATATCGGTAAAGTTCAGGTTGGGTTCGGCGTCGAAGTATTCATCCCCCAGATTGCGTCCGCCCACGATCGCCACGCTGTTGTCGGCCACCCACAGTTTGTTATGCATGCGCCGGTGTTGCAGCGACAGGTTGAACAGGCGCCCCATGGCGCGCGTCGCCCCCGTGCTACGCCCCAGGTGCAGCGGGTTGAACAAGCGAATGTCGATCTTGGGGTGGGCGGCAAGAGTTGCGATGATCTGGTCGAGGCCGTCGCTGGTGGTGTCGTCCAGCAGGATGCGTACACGCACGCCGCGGTCGGCGGCCTTGAGCAGTTCATCCACCAGCATGCGCGTGCTGATGCCGTCATGCACGATGTAGTACTGCAGGTCGAGGCTGGTCTGGGCGTTGCGGATCAACTCGGCGCGGGCCATGAAGGCTTCGCTGCTGTTGGGCAGCAAACGAAAGCCCGAACGGCCCTGATACGGTGCCGCCTGGGCCTGGATCGAACGGCCGAAGGACGACTGTGCCGCCGGCAGGGCATCACTGGGCACGCGCGGTGTGTAGGCCGTCGCGCAGCCACCCAGTGCCAGCGTTCCCAACAGGAAAAACGGTAAAAGCCGTTGAATCATCAAGGAGGCGGCATCCAGGTCGGGGCGATTGTCGGCATATGACGGCAATTGCTCGGAAAAGGTCAGTCCGCCGATTCGGCGAGCAGGGTGTGCGCAGCGGTACCGACCTTGCGCACCGCCTCTTCAATCTGCGGCGTCGGTTTGGCAGCGTAGTTCATGCGCAGGCAATTACGGTACTTGCCCGATGCAGAAAAAATGCTGCCTACCGCTATCTGTACGCCTTGTTCCATCAGCGCACGGTTGAGCTTCAGGGTATCGAAGCCTTCCGGCAATTCTATCCACAGCATAAAACTGCCTTGGGGCCGGCTGGCCCGCGTGCCGGCGGGGAAGTAGCGGCTGACCCAGTCGAGCATCAGGTCGCGATTGCGCTGGTACTGGGTGCGCATTCTGCGCAGGTGAGGTTCGAAATGGCCGCCTTTGAGAAATTCCGCGATCGCGATTTGCGGCTGCGTGGCGGTAGAGCCTGTGCCGATGTATTTCATGTGCAGCACCCGTTCCAGGTAGCGCCCCGGCGCGACCCAGCCGATGCGCAGGCCAGGCGCCAGCGTTTTTGAGAACGAGCTGCACAGCAGCACCCGGCCGTCTTCGTCGAAGGATTTGATCGTGCGCGGGCGCGGGTAGCTGTAGGCCAACTCGCCATAGACATCGTCTTCGATGATCGCCACGTCAAAGCGCTGGGCCAGGGTCAGCAGTGCGCGCTTGCGCGCCTCCGGCATGATGTAGCCCAACGGGTTGTTGCAGTTGGGGGTGAGCTGGATGACTTTGATCGGCCACTGTTCCAGCGCCAGTTCCAAGGCTTCAAGGCTGATGCCGGTGATCGGGTCGGTGGGGATTTCCAACGCTTTCATGCCCAGGCCCTTGAGGGTCTGCATGGCGCCGTGGAAGCTTGGCGAATCCACTGCGACGATATCGCCGGGGGCGCAAATGGCGCGGATGCTGGCGGACAGCGCCTCGTGGCAGCCTGTGGTGATGACGATGTCTTCGGCTGTCAGTTGGCAACCGGAATCCAATGACAGTCGCGCAATTTGCTCGCGTAATTCCATACAGCCAAGGATGTTGTCGTAATACAACCCCGGCAGATCCTGGCGGCGACTGACACGGGCCAGGCTGCGAAGCAACGGTTTGAGGGTGGGCGACAACACATCCGGCATGCCACGGCCCAGCTGTATGGTGTCTTTGCGCGGTACGGCACGAATCAACTCCAGCACCTGATCCCATTGGGAAATTTCCACCGGGCGCTGGGCGGGACGACCCACCTCGGGGAGCGCCGGCAGCTCACGACCAACCGGCACGAAATACCCGGACTTGGGCTTGGGCATTGCCAGGCCGTTGTCCTCCAGCAATCGATAGGCTTGCTGCACGGTGCTCAGGCTGACCCCGTGCTCCACGCTCAATGCCCGCACGGAGGGCAGGCGGTCGCCGGGGCGATAGAAGCCTTGTTCGATGCGGGTGCCGAGCAATTCGGCGAGGTTGACGTAGAGGGTCACAGCGGTCACTCCCAGGGGACCAGTACAGACAGAAGGAAAATACAGGATTCAGCCATATATAGGCAGTGTCTGTATGGATTTAATAAGAGGGTTTTGAATCTGTATTGGTTTTGCCCGTGCGTTCATCCTAGTCACTCAAGGCGACAAGCTAACGAGGGACGGCAAAATGAATGGCATGAGCGATGTGCGGCTGGCGTTACACAGTCAGGAACTGGAAGCAGCACAGGAGCGGACATTGTCTGTGCCTGCCGATAACCGCTGGAGCCTGTTCTGGCGCCGCCGCCATACTCGTAAGGTCTTGCTGACGCTGACCCGCGAGCAACTGCGCGACGTGGGGCTGACGGCGGAACAGGCGCGTCACGAAGGCTTGAAACCTTTCTGGCGCGATTGATCAGACCAATTCTTTAAGACGGTGCCAGAGCATTCCCAGGGCCAGCAGCGGCGAGCGCAGGTGCTTACCACCAGGGAAGGTCATATGGGGCACTTGCGCAAACAGGTCGAAACGCCCTTGTTGCTGGCCGCTGATGGCTTCGGCCAGCAGCCTGCCCGCCAGGTGTGTGGCGTTGAGGCCATGGCCCGCGTAGGCCTGGGCGTAATACACATTGGGTTGATCCGCCAGGCGCCCGATTTGTGGCAACCGGTTGGCGCCGATGCCGATCATGCCGCCCCACTGGTAGTCGATCTTCACGTTGGCCAATTGGGGGAACACCTCCAGCATCTTTGGCCGCATGTAAGCGCCAATATCTTTTGGGTCGCGCCCGGAATAGTGGCAGGCGCCGCCGAACAACAGGCGGCGGTCGGCGGACAGGCGGAAATAGTCCACCGTTACCCGTTGATCACACACCGCCATGTTTTGCGGCAACAGGCTGGTGGCTTGCGCTTCACTCAAGGGTTCGGTGGCGATGATGTAGCTGCCTGCGGGCAATATCTTGCCGCTCAAGTGCGGGTTGAGGCCGTTGAGGTAAGCGTTGCAGGCCAGCACCAGCGTGTTGGCATGTACCTGGCCCTGGGCGGTGTGCACCTTGACCTGCGCGCCGTAGTCAATGCGCGTCACTTCAGACTGCTCGAATAATTGCACGCCCAACTGCCGCGCGGCGCCTGCTTCACCCAGAGCGAGGTTGAGCGGATGCAGGTGTCCGGAACCCATGTCGATCATGCCGCCCACATAGCGGTCGGAGCCGATCACGCTGGCCATCTCGCTGGCTTGCAGCAGGCGTACGTGATGGCGATAACCCAGGCTGCGCAGCTCTTCGGCGTCTTCGGCCAGGCCCTGCAGGTCGCGGGGCTTATTGGCGAGGTCGCAGTAGCCCCAGGTCAGGTCGCAGGGGATCTGGAAGCGTTCGACACGCTCGCGCACGATCTCCACGGCTTCCAGGCCCATCAGTTTCATCTGGCGCACGCCGTCGGTGCCGATCACCTTGGCGAACTGGTCAAGGCCATGACCGACGCCGCGAATCAGCTGCCCGCCGTTACGCCCGCTGGCGCCCCAGCCGATCTTGCGCGCCTCCAGCAGCACCACGCTGAAGCCGCGCTCGGCGAGTTCCAAAGCGGTGTTGAGCCCGGAATAGCCCCCGCCAATCACGCATACATCGGCGCGCACCTCACCCGTCAACGCCGGGTAGTCGGGGTGCGGCACGCTGCTGGCGGCGTAGTAGGACGCGGTGTGCCGGGCGCTGGCGGTCATGGGGAGGCTCCCTGTTTGGAAAATTTGACGCAGGATACAACGGTCGGACCACGCTGTCTGTGCAGAGCGTTTTACGTCAGAATCCAGATCTATTCGCGGTTGGGTGTGGGTTTCGATGAGTTGCAACAGTCAGAAAGTCAGCGCCTTGCGCCGACAGATTCCTTCGTTCGAGTGCGTCCCCGGTTGCCACGACTGCTGTGGGCCGGTCACCACGTCGCCCGAGGAAATGTCGCGCCTGCCACGCAAGACAGCTGCCGAGCAGGAAGCTGCCATGGATGAACTCAATTGCGTGCACCTGGGGCCCAACGGCTGCACGGTTTACGATGAGCGCCCGCTGATCTGCAGGCTGTTCGGCACCACCAAGACCTTGCCGTGCCCCAATGGCCGGCGGCCGGTGGAGCTGATCCACCCACGGGTGGAGAAGCAGATCCATGAGTACATGGCCAGCACCCGACAAGTGCTGGTCTGACGGCATACGCGGTCCGATATGGGCGCCGGCTTGCCCGCGATGGCGACGTGTCGGCCAGCCCCTGTGTGTTTAATCCGGGATCGGCAGGTTCAGGCTTTCCTTCACTTCTTCCATCACGATATAGCTCTTGGATTCGCGCACATGAGGCAATTTGAGCAGGATATCGCCGAGTAATTTGCGGTACGAGGCCATCTCGGAAATCCGCGCTTTCACCAGGTAGTCGAAGTCGCCAGACACCAGGTGGCACTCCAGCACATGCGGCAGTTTGAGCACGGCGCGGCGGAACTCTTCGAACGTGTCGCCGGACTTGTAATCCAGGCTGATCTCGACAAATACCAACAGGCTCCCTTTCAAATGCTGCGGATTGAGCCGCGCGTTGTAGCCCATGATGATTCCTTCACGCTCCAGGCGGCGCACCCGTTCGGTACAGGGCGTCGTAGACAGCCCGACCTTCTCTCCCAACTCCGTGAACGAAATGCGCCCATCGGTTTGCAGGATGCGCAGGATGTTGCGGTCGATCTTGTCCAGCTCCCGCTTGGTCTGGGTGTTGGTACGCATAGGGGATACGCCTCTGTAAAAACGGTTTGTACCGAGAATTCTCGCCAAATATAGGCATTTATATAGTGAAATACACTGGTGATTGTTTTTTACACTGCGCTCATTATTGCTCGAATAACACACTTCAGCGGCTCAGCCCGCGATGAGGATATGAAAATGCGCGTTCTGGTCTTGGGTAGCGGCGTCATCGGCGTGACCAGTGCCTACTATCTGGCCCGGGCCGGCTTTGAGGTCGTAGTGGTTGACCGTCAGCCCGCCGCCGCCATGGAGACCAGTTTCGCCAACGCCGGCCAGGTATCCCCAGGCTACGCGTCGCCATGGGCCGCGCCGGGCGTGCCGCTCAAGGCGATCAAATGGCTGCTGCAACGCCATGCGCCGCTGGCGATCAAGGCCACCGGCGATATCGAGCAATACCTGTGGATGGCGCAGATGCTGCGCAATTGCACCGCCAGCCGGTATGCGGTGAATAAGGAACGCATGGTCCGTCTCTCTGAGTACAGCCGCGACTGCCTTGACGAATTGCGCGCTGAAACCGGGATCGCCTACGAAGGGCGCAGCCTGGGGACCACCCAACTGTTCCGCACTCAAGCCCAGCTCGATGGCGCAGCCAAGGACATCGCCGTGCTGCGGGAGTCCGGTGTGCCTTTCGAATTGCTTGACCGTGCCGGCATCGCCCGGGTTGAACCGGCCCTGGCCAGCGTCACCGGTATTCTCACCGGTGCCCTGCGCCTGCCCAACGACCAGACCGGCGACTGCCAGATGTTCACCACGCGTCTGGCCGACATGTGCAAGCAGTTAGGCGTGGAGTTCCGCTTCGAGCAGGACATCCAGCGCCTCGATTACGCCGGCGACCGCATCAACGGTGTGTGGATCGACGGCGCGCTGGAAACCGCCGACCGCTACGTGCTGGCTCTGGGCAGTTATTCGCCGAAGCTGCTCAAGCCCATGGGGATCAAGGCGCCCGTGTACCCGCTCAAGGGCTACTCGCTGACCGTGCCGATCACCAACCCGGCGATGGCGCCGACCTCGACCATCCTGGACGAAACCTACAAAGTTGCGATCACCCGTTTCGACAACCGCATTCGTGTTGGCGGCATGGCTGAAATAGCCGGTTTCGACCTCTCCCTCAACCCTCGCCGACGCGAAACTCTGGAGATGATCGTCAACGACCTTTATCCTCAGGGCGGCGATTTGGCCCAAGCCAGCTTCTGGACCGGCCTGCGCCCGACCACGCCCGACGGCACGCCGATTGTCGGTGCCACGCCATTCAAGAACCTGTTCCTGAATACCGGCCACGGCACCCTCGGTTGGACCATGGCGTGCGGCTCCGGTCGTTTGCTGGCCGACCTGATTGCCAGGAAAGCCCCGCAGATCAGCGCCGAAGGCCTCGATATTTCCCGTTACGGTAGTCACCAGGAGTCCGCAAAACATGTCCATCCAGCGCCAGCTCACCAATGAGCGCATGAGCCAGATCGTTGTCCACAGCGGAACGGTGTACCTGGCAGGCCAGGTCGGCGACGACGTGAGTGCCGGCATTGAACAGCAGACCCGTGAAACCCTGGGCAATATCGAGCGCTTACTGGACCTGGCCGGCACCGACAAGACCCGGTTGCTGTCGGTGACGATCTATCTGAAAGACATCGACGCCGACTTTGCCGGTATGAACGCGGTGTGGGACACGTGGCTGCCCAAAGGCGCCGCGCCCGCTCGCGCCACGGTTGAAGCCAAACTGTGCGAGCCGCAAATTCTGGTCGAGCTGTCCGTCGTGGCCGCGCTGCCTTAAATACACATCCCTCTCCCGGCGCCGACGTTATTGGTCGGCACCGGTTTTTTTTACTCTGCCGCCTAGAAGCCTGCCGCCATGCGTCCTGCCCGTGCCCTGATCGACCTCCAAGCCCTGCGCCATAACTATCAATTGGCCCGCGAAGTTACCGGGGCCAAGGCCCTCGCCGTGATCAAGGCGGATGCCTACGGCCATGGCGCGGTGCCGGTTGCCCAGGCGCTGGCGGGCGAGGCCGATGGGTTCGCGGTGGCGTGCATTGAAGAGGCCCTGGAACTGCGCGCCGCCGGGATACGTGCGCCGGTGCTGCTGCTGGAAGGCTTTTTCGAAGCCGACGAGCTGCCGCTGATCATCGAGCAGGACCTGTGGTGCGTGGTGCATTCGCTATGGCAGCTCGATGCTATCGAGCAGGCCGCGCTGAGCAAGCCGCTGACCGTCTGGCTCAAGCTGGACTCGGGAATGCACCGCGTCGGCCTGCATCCCAAGGATTTTCAAGAGGCGTATAAGCGCCTGCTGGCCAGCGGGAAAGTTGCGAAGATCGTGTTGATGAGCCATTTCGCCCGCGCCGATGAGCTCGATTGCGTGAGCAGCAACGAACAAGTGGCGGTATTCGAAGCGGCCCGCCGAGGTCTGGCGGCCGAGGTCAGCCTGCGCAATTCACCGTCCGTACTGGGGTGGCCAAGCATAGCCAGCGACTGGGTGCGCCCCGGCATCATGCTCTACGGCGCCACGCCCTTTGGCGATGATCAGGCCTTCGCCGCACGTTTACAGCCGGTGATGACTTTGGAGTCCAAAATCATCTGCGTACGCGAACTGCCGACGGGTGAGCCAGTGGGCTACGGCGCCAAGTTTGTCACGACCAAGCCGATGCGTATCGGCGTGGTTGCCATGGGGTATGCCGATGGCTACCCGCGCCATGCGCCCACTGGCACACCGGTGCTGGTCGCCGGCCAGCGCAGCCAGCTGCTGGGTCGGGTGTCGATGGACATGCTGTGCGTCGACCTGACGGATGTGCCCCAGGCGGGCCTGGGTTCTACGGTGGAGTTGTGGGGCAAGAATGTCCTCGCCAGCGATGTCGCGACCGCGGCTGAAACTATCCCCTACCAGATTTTCTGCAACCTGCGCCGGGTGCCAAGGCTCTATTGCGGCGCTTGAGCGCCAGGTACGAATGCCGCTGCCCAGGATTTAGGCCCAAGTGTTGTAAATACTGAACGCTGTCGCCATGATAACGCTCAATTACAACAAAGCCTGAATCCTAGGAGGCACCTGCATTGGACGTCGGCGAACGACTGCAATCCATCCGTAAACTCAAAGGTCTTTCCCAGCGCGAGCTTGCCAAGCGCGCGGGTGTTACCAACAGCACCATTTCGATGATCGAGAAGAACAGCGTCAGCCCCTCGATCAGTTCCCTGCGCAAAGTACTGGGCGGGATTCCCATGTCCATGGTCGAGTTCTTTTCCGAAGAGATCCTCCAGGAAATACCGACGCAGGTCGTCTATAAAGCCAATGAGCTGATCGACATCTCCGACGGTGCCGTCACCATGAAGCTGGTCGGCCGTGCGCACCCGAGCCGGGCAATCGCATTTCTCAACGAAATTTACCCGCCAGGCGCCGACACGGGCGAAGAAATGCTCACCCACGAAGGCGAAGAAACCGGGATTCTGGTGGAAGGGCGCCTGGAGCTGGTGGTCGGTGGTGAAACTTTTGTGCTCGAAGCCGGCGATAGCTACTACTTTGAAAGTACCAAGCCCCATCGTTTTCGCAATCCGTTCGACGTGCCGGCGCGACTAATCAGCGCAGCCACACCCGCGAACTTTTAAGATAGAGGCGCTCTGCCAGCGTTGCAGGGGTTCGCGCAGCTGTACACCGCGAGGTCGAATCTCCCTTTATTTAATAGGGTTGTTTCGGCGGGGCGGGCTAACCGCTATACTTTCGCCGCCTGCGAAACCGTGGCCGCAGGCGTGAATAGCCACCATTGAGGGTGAACGCGTGAACCTAATTATGAAAATGCTGGCTGCACCAGCAACCGTACTGGCCCTATGGGCTGTCAGCGCTCAAGCTGCGACCAACGATGACATCGCCAAGCGCCTGGAGCCCGTGGGCCAGGTCTGTGTGCAAGGTCAGGAATGCAAGGGCATGGAAGTCGCTGTTGCGGCGGGTGGCGGCGGCGGTGCAAAAACGCCGGATGAAGTGATCGCCAAGCACTGCAACGCATGCCACGGCACCGGCCTGCTGAACGCGCCAAAAATTGGCGATACGGCAGCGTGGAAAGAGCGCGCCGATCACCAGGGCGGCCTTGATGGCATCCTGGCCAAAGCCATCACCGGTATCAACGCCATGCCCCCTAAAGGCACTTGCAGTGATTGCTCCGATGAAGAACTCAAAGGCGCTATTCAGAAGATGTCGGGTTTGAAATAAGCCTGAATTCGCCAAACAAGCCGCTTACGAGCGGCTTTTTTACGCCCGTGATTCGTCTTTCGAGGCTGTTCATTGCAGCAAAGACACTGCAAGCTCGGTCCAACCCCAATTCATGGAATGTTCGGGAGCAGTCGGATGGTGCAGTTGTGTTCAATCGAGCAAGCAGTTGACGACGTACTGGCCCGCTTGCCGGCGCATATCCACATGGGCATGCCGTTGGGGCTGGGCAAGCCCAATCTGTTCGTCAACGCGCTATACCGGCGCGTTGCCATGTTGCCCGAGCGGGCGCTGACGATCTACACCGCGCTGAGCCTGGGTCGCCCCACCTTGGGGGACGGCTTGCAGAAGCGCTTTCTCGAACCGTTTATCGAGCGCGTGTTTGGCGATTATCCGGAGCTGGATTTCCTCGCTGACCTGCACAAGGACAGCCTGCCGAAGAATATCCGCGTGCAGCAATTCTTCATGCAGCCCGGCAGCCTGCTGCACAGCGCCTCCGCGCAGCAGGATTATGTCAGCAGCAATTACAGCCATGCCGCCCGGGATATCAACGCCTCCGGCCTGAACCTGGTGGCGCAATTGGTCGCCAGCAGCGCCGAGCATCCCGACCGCCTGAGCCTGAGCTGCAACCCGGATATCACCCTCGACCTGTTACCGATGATCGCCAAACGCCGCGAGGCCGGGGAAACCATCCTCGTTGTCGGCCAGGTCCACACTGAATTGCCCTACATGCCCGGTGATGCCGAACTGGGCATGGACGCATTCGACTACCTGCTCGATGAGAAAGACAGCACCACCTTGTTCTCTACGCCAAACATGCCGGTAGGGTTCCAGGACCACTTTATCGGCCTGCATGCCAGCACTCTGGTCCGCGATGGCGGCACGCTGCAGATCGGCATCGGCTCCATGGGCGATGCGCTGACCGCCGCATTGCTGGCGCGCCAGGCCGACAACGAAGCCTATCGATTGCTGCTGACCGACCTGGATGTGTATCAGTGGGCGCCCCTGATCAGCCGGGAGGGCGGCGTTGAGCCGTTCGCTCGTGGCCTTTACGGTTGCAGCGAAATGTTCGTCAACGGCCTGCTGGTGCTGGCGGATGCCGGGATTATCCGGCGCAAGGTGTACCCGGATGTGGCGACCCAGGAGCAGGCCAATGCCGGGTTGCTCGACGATGCGGCGCAGCCCGATGGCATCTCGATCCATGGCGGTTTCTTCCTCGGCCCGCGCAGTTTCTACCAGCGCTTGCAGGAGATGAGCCACGCCAAGCGCCTGGAATTCAACATGACCCGCATCAGCTATATCAACGAGCTGTACGGCCAGGAAGAACTCAAGCGCTTGCAGCGCCAGGACGCGCGGTTTATCAACAGTGCGATCGTGGTGACGTTGCTCGGTGCCGGTGTGGCCGACCAGTTGGAAGACGGCCGCGTACTCAGCGGCGTGGGCGGGCAGTACAACTTCGTTGCCCAAGGCCACGCGCTGGAAGGCGCGCGGTCGGTGCTGATCCTGCGCAGCTGGCGCGAGTCGGCGGGAGAGGTCAGTTCGAATATTGTCTGGGAGTACGGCCATTGCACCATTCCCCGGCACCTGCGGGATATCGTGATTACCGAGTACGGAATTGCCGATCTGCGTGGTCAGACGGATGCCCAGGTGATTGAAGCGTTGCTCAATATCACCGACTCCCGCTTCCAGGACGATCTGATCGAGCAGGCGCAAAAGGCCGGCAAGTTACCCAAGGATTTCAAGCTGGCCCCGCGTTTTGCCGACAACACACCGCAACGGCTCCAGGCGATTCAAACCAAGCACCGGCGCCTGTTCCCGGAGTACCCACTGGGCAGTGACTTCACGGACGAGGAGCGGGACCTGTTGCGGGCACTGAACTGGCTCAAGAGCAAATTCAAGCTGACGGAGATGCTTGAACTGGGCAAGGCGGCGCTGGATGCGCCAGAGCCGGAGGCGTTTCCACGGCACTTGGAGCGGATGCGGTTGGATAAGCCGCAGGGGTTCAAAGAGGATTTATATCAGCGCTTATTGCTTGCTGGCCTACAGGCCACCGCCCACTAAAGACCATGCAAAACCAAAATGTGGGAGCGGGCTTGCTCGCGAATGCGGTGGATCAGTCA
>NZ_JASLAW010000019.1 GCF_030147005.1 Pseudomonas sp. | reverse complement strand
TCACCTGTGTTTCATACCACGCCTCCGCTAGCAACCCCGCTCCCACATTTTGATCGCATTCATCTTCGACATCTAACAATAAGGGTCATTTCCCATGCGCGCACTCGCCGCCTTGAGCCGCTTTGTCGGCAATACCTTCGCCTACTGGGTGCTGATTTTCGCTGTGGTCGCGTTCCTTGAACCCAGCTGGTTCATCGGACTGAAAAGCACCATCGTGCCGTTGCTGGGGCTGGTGATGTTCGGCATGGGCCTGACCTTGAAACTTGAAGACTTCGCCGAGGTTGCCCGCCATCCCTGGCGCGTTGCCCTGGGCGTGGTCGCGCATTTTGTGATCATGCCCGACGTGGCGTGGTTGTTGTGCCAGGTATTTCACCTGCCGCCGGAAATTGCCGTCGGCGTGATTCTGGTCGGCTGCTGCCCCAGCGGCACCTCATCCAATGTGATGACCTGGCTGGCCCGTGGTGACCTCGCACTGTCGGTGGCCATCGCCGCCGTCACCACCCTCCTCGCCCCACTGCTCACGCCGGCGTTGATCTGGCTGCTGGCCTCGGCCTGGCTGCCGGTGTCGTTCATGGAGTTGTTCTGGTCGATCCTGCAAGTGGTGCTGCTGCCCATCGTGCTCGGTGTGGTGGCGCAGCGACTGCTGGGTAATCGGGTACGTCACGCGGTCGAAGTACTGCCGCTGGTCTCGGTGATCAGCATCGTGATCATCGTCGCAGCGGTGGTTGCCGCCAGCCAGGCGAAGATTGCCGAGTCGGGCCTGTTGATCATGGCCGTGGTGATGCTGCATAACAGCTTCGGCTACTTGCTCGGCTACTTCACCGGGCGGCTGTTCAAGTTGCCATTGGCACAACGCAAGTCGTTGGCGCTGGAGGTGGGCATGCAGAACTCCGGGCTCGGCGCCGCGTTGGCCAGCGCGCACTTCTCGCCATTGGCGGCGGTGCCCAGTGCACTGTTCAGCGTTTGGCACAATATTTCCGGCGCCTTGCTGTCGACTTACTTTCGACGCATGAGCGAGAAGGAACACCGCCGCGCGTTGGAGAATACCCCGCAGACTTGATCGGCCGGTTCATGTTGGGCACTCTGAGCGCTTCGCGGGGACGACCCCGCGACGCCAACGCGCGTTGAATCCGGGGACGACCCCGCCTGAAGAAGCGAGGCCACCATGTCCTGGATCATTCTGTTTTTTGCCGGGTTGTTTGAAGTCGGCTGGGCCGTCGGCCTGAAGTACACCGACGGCTTCAGCAAGCCCCTGCCCACCGCACTGACTATCGCGGCCATGGCCATCAGCCTTGGCCTGCTGGGGCTGGCGGTGAAAGAACTGCCGCTGGGCACCGCCTACGCCGTGTGGACCGGAGTGGGCGCCGTGGGTACGGTGATCGCCGGGATTATCCTGTTTGGGGAGTCCATGGCGCTGTTCCGGTTGGCCAGCGTGGCGCTGATCATTTGTGGGCTTATTGGTCTTAAGATTTCCACTTAGGCCCCTCTAGCAATCGCAGGCAAGCCGGCTCCCACACTTGAATGTATTCGCAGTTCAAAATGTGGACACTGGCTTGCCTGCGATGAGGCCATGGCAACCTTAAAACCTACTTGCCGCTCCCCCGCAACACACCCACTTTCTCCTGTAATTGCGCAGGCGTCGCCGCATCTATCGAGACCGGTTCCCCTGCGACCAACACCACCCGCGACCAGATCCGATGGAAGAACCCCTTGTTCGGATCGCGGCTGAAAAAGCTCCCCCATAACCCCTGCAACGCCATCGGAATCACCGGTACCGGCGTCTCTTCCAGAATCCGCGTCACCCCACCGCGAAACTCATTCATCTCACCATCGCCGGTCAACTTGCCTTCCGGGAAGATGCATACCAACTCGCCGTCCTTCAAGTACTCGGCAATCCGCGCGAAGGCCTTTTCGTAGATCTGAATATCTTCGTTACGCCCGGCAATTGGAATGGTCCCGGCGGTGCGGAAGATAAAGTTGAGCACCGGCAAGCGGTAGATCTTGTAGTACATGACAAAACGAATCGGCCGACGCACTGCGCCACCAATTAACAGCGCATCGACAAACGATACATGGTTGCAAACGAGCAAGGCCGCGCCTTCATCGGGAATCCGCTCGAGGTTGCGGTGCTCGACGCGGTACATGGAATGGCTGAGCAGCCAGATCATGAAGCGCATGGTGAACTCGGGCACGATCTTGAAGATGTAGGTATTGACCGCGATGTTGAGCAGCGACACCACCAGGAACAACTCGGGGATCGACAGCTTGGCCACGCTCAGCAGCAGGATCGACACAATGGCCGACACCACCATAAATAGCGCATTGAGAATATTGTTGGCCGCAATCACCCGCGCGCGCTCGTTTTCGGCGGTGCGCGACTGGATCAGTGCGTACAGCGGCACGATGTAAAAGCCGCCGAACACGCCCAGGCCGAGGATATCGAATAACACCCACCAGGCTTGCCCGTAGCCAAGTACCGCCAGCCAGTCATTGGGCTGAACGTTCTGGGGGAAGCCGCCGGAATGCCACCACAGCAGCAGGCCGAACACTGTCAGGCCGAACGAACCGAACGGCACCAGGCCGATTTCCACCTTACGTCCCGAGAGCTTTTCACACAGCATCGAGCCCAGGGCGATACCCACCGAGAACACAGTAAGGATCAGGGTGACGACGGTTTCGTCGCCATATAACCATTCCTTGGCGTAGGCCGGAATCTGCGTCAGGTAGATCGCGCCGACGAACCAGAACCACGAATTGCCGACAATCGAGCGCGACACCGCCGGGGTCTGCCCCAGGCCCATGCGCAACGTGGCCCAGGACTGGGTGAAAATATTCCAGTCCAGACGCAAGTTTGGCGTGGAAGCCGCCGCCCGCGGAATGCTGCGGCTGGCGAGATAGCCCAGCACCGCCACGCCGACAATCGCCCCAGCAACCACCGGCGCGTAATGGGGAGAGGACATCATCATGCCCGCGCCGATAGTACCGGCCAGGATCGCCAGGAACGTGCCCATTTCCACCAGGCCGTTACCGCCGACCAGCTCATCGTCGTGCAGCGCCTGGGGCATGATCGAGTACTTCACCGGGCCGAACAGCGCCGAGTGGGTGCCCATGGCAAACAGTGCCAACAGCATCAGTTCCAGGTGATCGAACAGAAAGCCGGTGGCCCCCACTGCCATAATCACGATTTCGCCGATCTTGATCGCGCGGATCAAAGCGTCCTTGTTGAATTTCTCGCCAAACTGCCCGGCCAGCGCCGAGAACAGAAAGAACGGCAGGATAAACAGCAAGGCGCACAGGTTGACCCAAATGGAACGCTCGCCCTCAATAGCGAGCTTGTAGAGAATCGCCAGAATCAATGATTGTTTGAAGATATTGTCGTTGAAGGCGCCCAGGAGCTGGGTAATGAAAAACGGCAGAAAACGCCGTGTGCGCAGCAATGTGAATTGTGAGGGGTGGCTCATCGTCCGTGTTCCTGCGTGGCCTGTTATTGATCAGGCCACGACTGTACCTAATCCTGATTAGTTATTCGCTAGCCCTGCAATGCACGGAGAAACAAAAAGCTCGCCTTTATAGGCGCCCTGCACAGTGCGCTTGGCCACGATCAGCCACATCAGCGCCAGGGCCGCCACCAGCACACTGCCGAATACGCTGAAGAATCCCAGCTGCAGCAGGCTCGCAAGCTTCAGCGTGGCCAGCGCGTAAACACCCAGCGGAAAGGTAAAGCCCCACCAGCCCAGATTGAACGGGATACCGGCGCGCAGATAACGCAGGGTGATCAACACCGCAATCAACATCCACCACAAGCCGAAACCCCACAGGGTGATACCTGCCACCAGGCCGAGCCCGTTGGCCATTTCGCCCACACCCGTCAGGCCATTGGCTGCGAAGATCGCGGGCGCATCGCCGCCAAGCAGCAACATGCCCAGGGCACCGGTGCCGATGGGGCCCAGCGCCAGCCAGCTCGATGCCGCCATATTGACGTGGGGCAGTTTGTGCAGGGCCATGCGCAGCATCAGGATGGTCAGGATGCTGAAGGCTACCGGCAGGGAGAACGCCCAGAGTACGTAGCTGGTCACCAGCATCACCAGTTGCGAATGGGCATCCGCCAGGTGCGGCGCCAGCAGGCCACCGCTGGCGGCAGCCACTTCGGCGGCCACCACCGGAAGCAGCCACACCGCGGTCATCTGGTCGATGCTGTGCTCCTGGCGGGTGAACATCATGAATGGAATCAATACGCCGCAGGCCAATGCCATGGCCACGTCCACCCACCACAGGGCTTCGGCCAAGGGAATCACAGCGCCGCCCCACCGTGGCAGCCCGAACAGCAGCAAACCATTCAGCAGGGTGGCCAGGCCCATGGGGATCGTGCCGAAAAACATCGAGACCGTGGAGTGCCCGAAAATCCGCCGCGCCTCGTGGAAAAACATCACCCAACGTGCGGCATACAAAGCGCTGAACAAGATGAACAGGCCGATGGTAAACACCCACAGCCCCT
Organism: Pseudomonas sp.; assembly: GCF_030147005.1. Lineage (GTDB taxonomy): Bacteria > Pseudomonadota > Gammaproteobacteria > Pseudomonadales > Pseudomonadaceae > Aquipseudomonas. Next base: position 37,098 of record NZ_JASLAW010000019.1, on the reverse strand, counting down.
CGGCGACGGCGTGCAAGCCGGGCAGATTGACCGGCAGTTGTGCCAGGGCCAGCGCCAGCACGCCGGTCCCCATGGTCGAGGCAAACCAGTTCGGAGTGAACTGGCGAATCACTTCCCGGGGCCGGGTCAGGTGGCTGAAGGGTTTATAGCTGATGGTTGTCGAGCAGGTCATGATGGCAATCCTCTTCCTCGCATGAGGTTGAGGCCATCATAGAAGCGTATCGAATATCTATATAACGGGTAATATCTCTAACTGTTATCTGTTTTATAGATACTTGCCGTTGGCCCACGCTGCCACAGCAGCCCGCCCAGGGCGCCGAGAGCGAGGAAAATAAGCAGCGCGCCGTATGCATCAGTGGTTGCGATCAGGCCCAATTCCCGGCTCAGGCTACCCGCCAGCAGCGCCGGCAAGCAGAACGCCAGGTAACTCAACACGTAGAACGCCGACATCAACCCCGCTCGCTCGTGGGGCAATGCCAGCCCCACAATACTGCGGACACTGCCCATGAACCCGCCGCCGAAACCCAAGCCTGCAACCACACTGGCAACAAAGAACAGCCACAGGCTTGCACTTTGCACAGCCACCAGCAGCAACGCCACGCCGGCCGCCAGCAGTACCGCCGAGAGCCGCATGACCTTGTGCGCCGGGTGCTCGCGCAGGCTGTAGATCATCACCGCGCCACTGAGGGTAATCACGGCCACCAGGCCACCGCCGATCAGGTGCGAAGTCGAACCCGTCGCGGCGTGTACCAGGGACGGTGCCAGGGATGAAAAAAATCCTCCCAGGGCCCATACCGCCACATTCAGCGGCATTGCCAACGCCAGGGCCCGCCGTGCCTGCTTCGGCACATGCAGCGTCGGCGCCAGGGACTTCAACGCACCCGGTATGCGGCTGACGGTTTCCGGTAAGCGCCAGACATACACCGCCTGAAGTACCATCAACCCGAGCAGGGCGAAGTAAATCAATTGGGTCGGCCATGGCGCGTATTCCACCAGCAAACCGCTGCCCAAGCCGCCACTGGCCATACCCAACATCGGCGCGAGGCTATTGAGCAGCGGGCCGCGCAGGCGGTCGGTGTCGAGCAACATTGCACTCAATACCGCCGTCGCCGTCCCCGTGGCGAAGCCTTGCAGCGCCCTCGCGGCAATCAGCCAGGCGGTGCTGCCAGCGTTGATAAACAACAGCATCGCTACGATATTCAGGATCAACGCGACGAAAATCACCGGCTTGCGCCCGACGTAATCCGAAAGCGATCCCACCGTCAGCAGCGCCGCCAGAAGGCTCACGGCATAAACGCCGAAGATCAGCGTCAGCATCGCGGCCGAGAAAAGCAGGGTGTCCTGGTACACCTGATACAACGGCGTCGGCGCGCTGGACGCGGCGAGGAAGGTCAACACTGTGATTACCAGGAATGTCAGGCTGGAACGTTGAGACAGGTTGCTGCGCATAGGCACGCTCCACTAAAGCTAATATTTTGCTTTTGTGGAGTGTGCTACCGGCTGCCGCTTAAAGCAAATTCTTTGTGTTAAGGTTTTACCCATGGCAATTAAAGAAGGCCTTCGCCCGGGGGGCCGTAGCGCCCGGGTACAAGAGTCCGTGCATTCGGCCGTGCGTGAATTGCTGGCAACCCATGAGCGCGCAAGCATCACCGTGCCGATGATTGCAACGCGCGCGGGCGTTACGCCGTCGACCATTTACCGACGCTGGGGTGACCTCTCCGTGCTGCTGGCCGATGTGGCCTTGGCGCGCATGCGGCCGGACACCGAGCCGGCCACTACCGGCAGCCTGCGCGGCGACCTGCAAGCCTGGGCTGAACAATACCTGGATGAAATGAGTTCGGAGCCAGGGCGCAACATGATGCGCGACGTGCAGTGCAGCGTGACGCCGGGGTATTGCGTGAGCATTCTGAGCGGGCAGTTGCAGATGATTGTGGACCGTTATCCGGATCAGGCGGCACCCAGCGTGGATCGCTTGATCAACCTGCTCGCAGCACCTACGGTGTTTCGTATTCTGTTCTCCACAGCCCCGCTCGCGGTCGAAGAGCTGCACGCCTTGATCGAACTGGCGTTGAACAACCAGGGCCCCTGCGCCGATTAAATGTGGCGGATGGCGTGCCTACAAAGCAAACACCTCGGTACATCAGGCAAGACAAGCCGATGCCATCGCAGCATAGGTATCGCGAGCACGCCGGCGCCCACATTTGCCCCATGCGCATCCAATAAAAAACGGCCTCAGATGAGGCCGTTTTATTTTCGCCAATCTACCCTCAGGTACGCATCCCACGCCCGCTTACCAGCAAGCGCGCGCAACCGATATACAAGGCGACGGTGGCGACGACCATAAAGGTGATCGCCACGCTGATCTTGATATCCGACACGCCCAGGATGCCGTAGCGGAAGGCATTGACCATGTGCAGCACCGGGTTGGCCAGGGACACGGTCTGCCAGAACGGCGGCAGCAACGTGATGGAGTAGAACACCCCGCCCAGGTAGGTCAGCGGCGTGAGCACAAACGTGGGAATGATCGAAATATCATCGAAGTTGCGCGCAAATACCGCGTTGATAAACCCCAGCAGCGAGAAGATCGTCGCCGTGAGCACCACCACCAGAATGGTGACCCCCAGGTGATGCACTTGCAGGTGGGTGAAGAACAACGACAGCAGGGTCACGATCACGCCCACCATCAAGCCACGCAATACGCCGCCCAAGGTGTAGCCGATCAGGATGGTGTGCGGCGACACCGGTGAAACCATCAATTCTTCGATGGAGCGCTGAAACTTGCTGCCAAAGAAACTCGACACCACGTTGCCGTAGGAGTTGGTGATCACCGACATCATGATCAGGCCCGGCACGATGTACTCCATATAGGTGAAACCACCCATGTCACCGATCTGCCGGCCGATCAGGTTACCGAAGATCACGAAGTACAAGACCATGGTGATCGCCGGTGGCAGCAGGGTCTGCGGCCAGATCCGGGTAAAGCGTTTCACTTCGCGGTACACGATGGTCTGCAGCGCGACGAGGTTGGGTTGCAGTTCGGAATTCATACCGCCACCTTCGCCAGATTTTTCTCCACCAGGGACACGAACAACTCCTCAAGGCGATTGGTTTTGTTACGCAGGCTCAACACTTCGACGTTCTGGGTCGCCAGTTGGCTGAACAACGCGGTGATGCCCATGGCTTTGTCCACCTGGACCTCCAACGTGCGGCTATCCACCAGTCGGCTCGGGTAGCCCAGCAGTTGCGGCGGTGCCGACAGGGTGTTTTTCAGGTCGAGCAGGAAGGTTTCCACATGCAACTGGCCCAGCAGGTTGCGCATGCTGGTGTTCTCGACAATGGTGCCGTGGTCGATGATGCCGATGTTGCGGCACAACTGCTCAGCCTCTTCCAGATAGTGCGTGGTGAGAATGATGGTGATGCCCTTCTCGTTCAGCTCGGTGAGAAAGGTCCACATCGAACGACGCAACTCGATATCCACGCCTGCGGTGGGTTCGTCGAGAATCAGCAGACGCGGTTCATGCACCAGTGCGCGGGCGATCATCAGGCGCCGCTTCATGCCGCCGGACAACGAGCGCGAAGGCACATCGCGCTTGTCCCACAGGCCCAGTTGGGTCAGGTACTGTTCGGCGCGTTCCTTGGCGATTTTCATCGGGATGCCGTAATAGCCGGCCTGGGTCACGACGATATCAAAGGTCTTTTCGAACTGGTTGAAGTTGAATTCCTGGGGTACCACGCCGATGGAACGCTTGAGCGCCGCCGGGGATTTATCCAGGTCATGGCCGAAGATATTCACCGTGCCGCTGCTCTTGTTGACCAGAGTCGAGAGAATACCGATGGTGGTGGATTTGCCGGCACCGTTGGGGCCGAGCAAGGCGAAGAAGTCACCTTCGGCAACGTCCAGATCGATACCACTCAGGGCCTGGAAACCGTTGCCGTAGGTTTTGGTTAGCTGCCGGATGGACAGAGCGGAACTCATATCTGATTACGCACCAAAGAAAAGAATAGAAACAATAGATGAGGGCACACCCCCGGTAGTTCAACCTGCGATGTGGTGCGGGCATGGTGCGTGCCCGCGCCACACAAGTACAGTCACCCGTATTAATAGTGCTTATCAGGTCAACGCGGTCATCACCGCCTTGCGGTAGGCCGGACGTTGCTTCAGGCGCTGGTACCAAGCCTCGAGGTGGGGCATTGGCGGGCGTTCGATGGGCATCTCGAACCAGGCGTAGATAAAGCAGCCCAGGGGAATATCGCCCATGCCGAACGCTTCTCCGCTGAGGTAGGGTTGCTCCGCAAGGGCCTGATCGACGGTGTTGAGCGCATTGATGCAGGCCTGGCGACCAGCATTGATGCTGTCCCAGTCGCGCTTCTCGGGGGGCGTGCGCACGATGCCCCAGAACACCGCTTTGAACGGATCAGCAAGGGTTGAAGTGGTCCAGTCCATCCACTTCTCGGCGTTGGCCCGGGCTTGCAGGTCACTTGGGTAAAGGTCCGACGCATGCTTGGCGCACAAGTAACGTACGATGGTATTGGATTCCCACAGCACGAAGTCGCCGTCTTCGATCATCGGCACCCGGCCATTAGGGTTCAATGCCCGATATTGCGGCGTGTCGACCACACCAAAAGCCCCGCCCGCATCAATCGCCTCATAGTCCAGGCCGAGTTCCTCGGCGCACCACAGTGCTTTCCTGACGTTTGATGAATTTTTACGACCCCAGATTTTCAGCATGACCGCGCCTTATCGTTGTTGAACATGGCTTGATGAACGCCGCAGCATACGCCGGTTCACACGCGGCTTGAATCACCCTGCATGACGCACGACAGGCCTGCATCGATTCAGCGAAGCGCACCGCCTCTCGCACGGCGCGGTAAAGACTGACCGCCCGGTCACATAAATCCGCACGGGTTCCGCGATGTTTCTCGGCGAACTCCCCCATTACGGGGTGGTCACTATCGATGATAGCGGCTGGGACTCAGGTACATATCGCACTGATGGTTATCCCCAGTACAACTTGTAACACCCTGATCACCCCGCTTGGCCGGACGCCGACTAAGCTCCCTGGTGGTTTCGCCCCTGGTTTCACGGAGGATTGAATATGCTGTTGTTGTGGATACTGGTTCTGGTGGTCGGCATTGCCTACCTGGCACACCGCCGCGCCGCGCCCCTGCCCGCCCTGGGTGTGGTCGCCGTTTACCTATTGGCGATGGGCGCCTGGAGCCATGCACCGGGTTGGCTGTTGCTGATTTTCTGGGTGCTGATCGCCGTCGTGGCCGTGCCCCTGCTACTGCCCGACCTGCGCCGCCAATACTTCACCAAGCCGCTGTTCAGCTGGTTCCAGAAAGTCCTGCCACCGATGTCCGAAACCGAGCGCGATGCCATTGACGCGGGCACCGTATGGTGGGACGGCGAACTGTTCAGCGGGCGCCCCGACTGGGATAAATTGCTGGCCTACCCCAAGGTGCAATTGACCGAAGAAGAGCAGGCATTCATCGACGGCCCCACCGAAGAGCTCTGCGCGATGGTCAGCGATTGGGAAATCGGCCAGGCCATGGACCTGCCACCCGCCGCCTGGGAGCACATCAAGACCCACGGTTTCTTCGCCCTGATCATTCCCAAGGAATACGGCGGCAAGGGTTTCTCTGCCTACGCCCACTCCCAGGTCGCGATGAAACTGGCGACCCGCAGCGGCGACCTGGCCTCCACCGTTATGGTGCCCAACTCCCTCGGCCCTGCCGAGCTGCTGCTGCACTACGGCACCGACGAGCAACGCAACCACTACCTGCCGCGCCTGGCGCGTGGCGATGATATTCCGTGTTTCGCCCTGACCGGCCCGCTGGCCGGCTCCGATGCCGGCGCCATGCCCGACACCGGTGTTATCTGCAAAGGCGAGTGGGAAGGCAAGGAAACCCTCGGCCTGCGCTTGAACTGGGAAAAACGCTACATCACCCTCGGCCCCGTCGCGACCTTGCTCGGCCTGGCGTTCAAGGCCCATGACCCGGACCACCTGCTGGGCGAAGAGGAAGACCTGGGCATCAGTCTTGCGCTGATCCCGACCGACACCCCCGGCGTCGAAATCGGCCGCCGCCACCTGCCCCTGGGCGCTGCGTTCATGAATGGCCCCAACTCGGGCAAGGACGTCTTCATTCCGCTCGAATACCTCATCGGCGGCCAGGAGATGCTCGGCAAGGGCTGGATGATGCTGATGAACTGCCTGTCCGTGGGTCGTTCGATTTCCCTGCCTGCGGTGGGCACCGGTGCCGCCAAGTTCACCAGCCTTGTAACCGGCCAGTATGCGCAGGTACGTGAACAGTTCAACGTGCCGCTGTCGGCTTTCGAAGGTATCCAGGAAGCCCTGGCGCGCATCGGCGGCAACGCCTGGCTGATGGACAGCGCGCGCATGCTCACCGCCAATGCAGTGGACTTGGGCGAGAAGCCTTCGGTGCTGTCGGCGATCCTCAAGTATCACCTCACCGAACGCGGCCGCGAGTGCATCAGCCACGCCATGGACGTGCATGGCGGCAAGGGCATCATCATGGGCCCGAACAACTACCTGGGCCGCAGCTGGCAGGGGGCGCCGATCTTCATCACTGTGGAAGGCGCGAATATCCTCTCGCGCAACCTGATGATCTTCGGCCAGGGGGCGATTCGCTGCCATCCGTTCGTGCTCAAGGAAATGGCCCTGGCCGGTCGTGAAGACCGTGATCAGGCATTGAAAGAGTTCGATGGCCTGCTGATGCAACACATCGGCTTCGCCGTGAGCAACGCCGCCAGTACGTTGGTATTGAACCTGGGCTTTGGTCACTTCGAAAAGGCCCCGGGCAACCGTCTGAGCCAGGGTTATTTCCGTGCATTGAACCGTCAGGCCGCCGCGTTCGCCCTGCTCGCCGACTTGAGCATGATGCTGCTGGGCGGCGAGTTGAAACGCCGCGAGCGGTTGTCGGCGCGCCTGGGTGATGTGCTGAGCCATATGTACCTGGCATCGGCGGCGCTCAAGCGTTACCACGACCTCGATTCGCCGGATCACCTGGAACCGCTGTTCGCCTGGGCCATGGAAGAAAGCCTTGGCGAGTCCGAGCGCGCGCTGGATGAATTGCTGAGCAACTTCCCGAATAAAATACTGGGTTGCCTGCTGCGAGTGATCGTATTCCCGTTCGGGCGTCGCCATACCGGGCCATCCGATGCTTTGGATGCCGAGGTTGCCGCGGTGCTCGGCCGCGCCAAGGGCGACCCGACCCTGGAAGAGTTGCTTGCTGGGTGCTATCGCCCACAATCGGCGCAAGACCCGGTGGGCGCATTGCAACATGCCTATGATCTGCTCGGCGCAAGCCATCCCTTGCAGAAAAAACTGCACAGCGCGCTCAAGAGCGGGCAGGTCAAACCGACTGCCGGTGAATCGGCCATTGACACCGCGCTGCAGGCCGGCGTGCTGCAACCCGCCGAAGCGCAAACCCTGCGTGACGCCGAAGCGGCTCGCCGCAAGGTGATCGACGTGGATGATTTCAGCAAGGAAGAGCTGATACAGGCTGAGGGTAAGGTCCGCTGATACCAGCGGTCATATAAAAACGGGCGCGAGAGGCATATACTCTCGCGCCCGTTTTTGCTTTAGAGGACTTATCTCGTGTCCAACGTCGTTGCCGATCATCTCGTCTTGCTCGACCACCTGCGTAGCATCCTGGTTGCCGTCGGCGAAGCCGAACAGGTACCCGAGGAAAGCCATACGCTGTTTCTGGAACGTTTCGACGAACTGCGCGCCCTGCTGCCGATCGATCCGATCGAGAGCCAATACCTGGGCCAGGACCTGATGAGCCAGGTCATCCTGCGCTACCCGCAGATTGCCCATCTGGTACCGCGCGATCTGCTGTGGTTCTTTGGCGGCGATTGCCTGCACTTCATGCCCGACGAAGAACTGGACCTGTACCAGGCTCTGGAAGAGCGTCGCTATGAAGCCGAGCTGAACGAAGAACCGTTCGACTGGAACCAGGAAAAGCAGCTGCTGGCCATGCCGGACGACCAGAGCAAACACTGATCATCACAACACCGCAAGCTGGTGTGGGAGCAAGCCCGCTCCCACATTTTCTACCGCGTCCCTACCGGCGCCGCAGTGTGGGCTCACTGGCCATGCACTCCACCAGGTAATCAATAAACACACGCAACTTCGGCGGCAAGTACCGCGTAGGCGAATGCAACAACCACGCTTCGCCGTGGTACGACGCAATAAAATCCCACGCCGGCAACACCTGTACCAACCGCCCCTCCTCCAAGGCGTGCCGCGCCGTGAAGTACGGCAAGCTGCCAATCCCCACATGCTGCAACACCGCATCCAGCCGCACGCCCGTGTGGTTCGCCGCATAGCGCCCGCCTACACCGACCGTCACCGCCTTGCCACCCTGACGAAACTTCCAGCGCGAGTCCCCTGGGGTTTCGCCCAGGTAGATGCAACTGTGTTCCAGCAAATCATGGGGATGGCCCGGCGTGCCATGCTCGGCCAGGTACTGCGGTGTCGCACACAGCAAATGTTCGATCGGCAATAACTGCCGCCCGACCAAACCGGGTGGCGGGCTGTCGGTGATGCGGATGCTCAGGTCGATATTGTCGTCGATCAGGTCCACATGCCGATCCTCAAGGATCAGTTGCACATCCACCTTGGGATAGCGCCGCAAGAACGCCGGCATATGCGGATGCACCACAAACCGGCCGACCGCCTTGGGCACGCTGACCCGCACCAGGCCCTCGGCTTCATGGGTGAATTGCCCGCTGACTTCCATCACTGAACGCGCTGCGTTGACCATCTCCCGGCACCGCTTGAACACCTCTTCGCCGCCGTCGCTAAGGCGCAGCTTGCGCGTGGTGCGTTGCAGCAGACGGGTCGCCAGTGCCTGTTCCAGACGCGAAATACTGCGGCTCACCGCCGAAGGCGAAACGCTCAATTGCCGCGCCGCTTCGGAGAAGCTGCCGGTTTCTACCACCTTGACGAAAATTGCCATTTCACCCAACAGCGGCAAAGGAAGATTGATGCTCATAACGCACAGGTCCATTGATATTTGACTGGATTATCACCTATCAGCGCACTGTTTATACTGCCCGCACAACCTGAATGCGGATGTAGACGATGACCGAGCGCCTGTTTTTTACCCACGACCACCTGGTTGCCGAACTGGAAGTGCTCAGTTGCACCCCGCACGCAGAGCAATTCGCCGTCATTGTGCAGTCGACGATTTTCCATCCCCAGGGCGGGGGTCAGCCATTCGACACCGGATGGCTCGGCGACAGCCAGGTATTGCGAGTCATGCAGGAAGCCGAGCACGTGGTGCACTACGTCAATCAAGCCGTGCAGCCCGGCCCGATCACTGCGCGGGTCGATGCACAACGCCGTGCGCTGCACTCGCGCCTTCATTCTGCGGGGCATTTGATCGGCAATGCCGGTGAGCGCCTGGGTTGGTTGCCGATCAAGGCCCACCATTGGCCGGGTGAAGGCAAGATCACCTTTATCCGTGGCGAAACTGCACAAACCCTGGACGCCGAGGCGCTCCAGCAGCAGGTCAACCGGTGGATCGCCGCTGGCTATTCACGGCATATGACGCTGGATGAAGGCACACGCGAAGTCGGCTTCGGCGAACTGCCGGCCTACGCCTGCGGCGGCACTCATGTGCAGGCGCTGGGGGACGTGGGCCAAGTGAAGATCCTGGCCCTGTCGGAGAAAAAAGGCGCGTTGTCGGTGCGCTACGAAATCAACTGACACGCCGAGCATCAAAATGTGGGGGCTGGCCCCAATGCCATTCAGGTAAGCGCTGGAGCGGACAACTGTCGCCCTGTGGCGAGGGAGCTTGCTCCCGCTGGGCCGCGAAGCGCGCCAGAAAATGGGACTGCTACGCAGTCCAACGGGAGCAAGCTCCCTCGCCACAGTACAGTGCTCCTCTTTAACCTCTCACATTTGATTCGGGCTATACCGACACCGCCCCCGCCCTGCCCGGCTCCACCACAAATGACTGCAACGTCGACACCGTGGCCGCCGGATCCCGTGGATCGCTGATCACGCGAAAATGCGTGAGCATCTTCTGGGTATTCAATTCCACCGACACATACCCACGCTGACGGCTGTCAAAAAACTTCACATGGGGATTGAGCGGCAGGATTTTCCTGAAGGCCTCATAAGGCGGGCCATCGGAGGTCACCGAAGAGCCGACGAATTCGGTTGCCACAATCGGCGAACCTGGGTCATCGGCATCGGCGTGCAGGTCCGTGGCCCAGAACGAGTGAATATCCCCGCCCCAGAACACCGGGTTAGGCACGCGATTGCGCTGGAGAGAAGCCAGCATTCGCTTGCGGTTGGCCATATAGCCATCCCAGCCATCGGTCCAGCGGCCGACCTTATGGAGGGTCAGGTCACGCTGCAGCAGCGGCGCTACCAGCAAGTCCTGGGCGATCACGTTCCACTGCGCTTTCGACTGGGCGAATCCCTGGTCCAGCCAAGCCTCCTGCTGCCACCCAAGCAAGGTGCGACCTGGGTCGCGCAAGTCGCTGCAGGCGTTGGCGGCAATATGCCCTTGATGACTGCCGTTGACCTGGATGCACGGTTGTTCGGAGCGATACTGTCGACCGTCGAGCACATGAAAACGTACCAGCTGGCCATAGTCGAGACGTCGATAGATGCGCATAGCCGCCCCTTGCGGCCTGCTGCTCGCACGCAACGGCATATGCTCGTAGAACGCCTGGTAAGCCGCCGCCCGTTGCTGGAGAAACTGCGCCACGGGAATCGTCGGGTCTTGGGACCAGCGGTTGGCATAGTCGTTCTGCACTTCGTGATCGTCCCAGGTCGCCACGCTGGGGGCGGCGGCATGCAAGGCCTGCAGATCCGGGTCGGTCTTGTACAGCGCGTAGCGGTTACGGTAGTCGCTCAAGCTCACCGCATTACCGCTGCCGTGGGAGCGAAAGATTTTGCCGGAGTCTGCCGCGTAGGAGCTGTCGTAGATATAGTCGCCGAGGAAAAACACCAGGTCGGGGCGCTCGGCGGCAAGGTGGCGGTAAGCGCTGAAATACCCGCGCTCCCAATGCGAGCAGGATACGAACCCGAGCCGGGCCGACGCCCGCTCATGCCATGCAGGCGCGGTGCGCGCCTGACCGACCGGGCTTTGCGCGCCAAGGCCCTCGAATTGGTACCAATACGGCCTGCCCGCAGCCAGCCCCGCCACCTCAACATGTACCGAATGAGCCAAGCGCCCGGTCGCCAGCACCTCGCCCTGCTTCACGATGCGCGTCATCCCCGCATCGCTGGCCACCCGCCAACGCACCGGCACCGCACGCTGCAATCCACCGCGCCCATCCTCGGCGCTGAACAAGGGCGCCAGGCGCGTCCATATCACAAAGCCGTCCGGCAGCGGGTCACCCGACGCAACGCCCAGGGTGAACGGATAATCGACTCCGGCACTGCGCACAAATGGGCTCAGAATCGAAAACGCGGTCGCAACTGCCAGCCCGGTAACGACTCGACGGCGATCCAGGTCCACGGCGCCGCTCACGCCAGGCGCTCCCAGTCGTCACGCACGATGGCGAATCCCAGCAAGTCCTCATACACGCCGTTTTTAAGGAACGCTTCGCGCATGCACCCTTCATAGCGCAGGCCGATTTTCTGCATGACCCGCGCCGACTCCTTATTACGACCGAAGCACTGGCTTCCCACGCGGTGCAACCCCAACTCAGCGAACCCGAAGTCCATCACTGCCGTCGCCGCCTCGGCGGCATACCCTTGGTTGCGACAGTGCGCCGCCACCCAGCCGCCCAGATGCCCATGATTGTGGCGAGCGTTCAGACGCAGGCTGACAATGCCGATCAGTTCGCCGCTTGCACGCGCCTGCATGCCCAGGCTCAACAGGTCGCCGACACGGTATTTCTCTTGCATCCCGTCAATAAAAGCCTGCGCTGTTTCCAGCGTGTAGGGCGATGGAACATTCGCTGTGTTATCGGCAATGTTCGGCCCGTTGGCGAGCTTGAACAGTGTCTCGGCCTGCTCCGCTTCGAGCGCTTGCAAGAGCAGACGCGGGGTTAACAAATGCGGTAACGAACGACTCATGGGTAGGCGGCTCCCGATATAAATTTTTCGAGCATGTACCGTCGTCATGTCAGTTTCATTACTTCAAAAAACACCCAGCCATACTGCTGTAAGACTCTTCCTAGAGCCTTCAAAACGTAAATTAAAGTTAACCATTCGGTCATTTTTGCTTGCTAGCGTGTTGCCCCTAATTCAATAACGGGGTAACGGAATGAGAACCTGGGATGAACCCAAGAAGCGCAAGGCGCACATCGAACTGATCCCGATGATCGACGTGATGATGTTCCTCCTGGTGTTTTTCGTACTGGTGAGCCTGAACGTGATCCCGGCCCTGGGTATGAAGACTCAATTGCCCAGCGCCAGCAGTTCGCAACAGCTCAAACCGCAGAACAAATTCATCCTGACCCTGGGCCTGGAAGGCCAACTGCAACTCGATGGCAAGGACCTCACGGTGGACGCCCTGGTGCCGGCGCTGAAGGCGGCGCAAAAGCCCGATACCAAGTCGACGATCATCGTCAACAGCGACAAAGGCGTTGAGGTTTCACGCCTGGTGGAAGTGATGGACACCCTGCGCCTGGGTGGCTTCACCTCCGTGTCCATCGCCACGCGTAAGTCCTGATCATGTACGTTCTGTTTCGCGCGCGTCAGCTGCTGGGCAGTGTCCCGGCCGTGATCGCCCTGGTGCTGATTGCATTGGGTATCCAGTCCCAGACCTTGAAGGTCGAGCCGGTGTATGACGAGTCGGCGGTCGAGTTGGCGTTGATCGAGCCGGAGCCGGAAGTGGTCCCGGAACCGGTGGTGGAACAAGCGCCGCCACCGCCAGTGATCGAGGAGGATGAAGCCGAGCCCGCGCCACCGCCACCACCGCCCAAACCGGCGCCAAAACCCGAACCCAAGCCCAAGCCAAAACCTGTGGCCAAGCCCGCGCCCGTGGTCGCCAAGCCCGCCCCCACGCCGCCACCGGTTGCCGCCAAACCGACGCCCGCCCCCGTCGCGCAGGCTGCTCCGGCAACCGCGCCGCCCGCGCCGCCAAAGGTCGACAGCCAGGCACTGGAAGGCGGTTACCTCAAGGGCTTGCGCAATGAGTTGGACACCTACAAGCAATACCCCACCGGGCGCCAGGCATCCCTCGAACGCCCGAGTGGCGAAGTGGTGGTGTGGCTGCTGGTGGACCGCCAGGGCCGCGTGCTGGACTCCGGCCTGCAAACCCAAGCCTCGAGCATGCTGCTCAACCGGGCGGCCACCAACAGTTTGCGTCGCATCAAGCAAGTCAAGCCGTTCCCCGAGCAAGCGTTCGGCGGCCGCAATGAACAGCGCTTCACCGCCACCTTCAACTACAGCGTGCAATAAGCACCCTTCACCAGGACGACAGTGATGAAGTTCACCCGCATTCATCTGGCACTCGTTGCCGCGACCAGCATGACCCAGGGATTGGTCATGGCCGACACGAGCGAAAGTGACGTCGGCACCATTGGCGTCCAGGGCAAGGCCAGCGCCGGGGGCGGCTACATGGTGCCCGAAGAAAGCATCAAGGGCCGCTCCACCGTGACCAAGGAGGCGCTGGACAAGCAGGCGGCGACGGGCAATGCCATCGACAAGCTCAAGTACACGCCGGGCTTGAACATCTCCAGCGAAGACAACACCGGCCTTTCGGGCTTTCGCTTCACCCTGCGCGGCATGAACTCCGACCAGGTGGGCATGTCGGTGGACGGCATGCCGATCAACGATTCGGGCAACTATGCGCTGTACTCCAACCTGCTGGGCGATCCGGAAAACATCGACCAGATCTTCGTCACCCAAGGCGCGTCGGAAGCCGACGGCCCGCACATCGGTTCCAGCGGCGGCAACATCGGTATCGTGACCATTCGCCCCACCAAGGAGACGGGCGCCTTCGTCAAACAGGTCGTCGGCAGCAACGCCACGCGCAAGACCTTCGCTCGCCTCAATACCGGCGAAGTCAACGGCCTGAGCAACTGGCTCTCGGTGTCCCATACCGAAGGCGATATGTGGCGCGGCTCAGGCGCCGTGCGGGCGGACAAGGTGGAATGGAACAGCTTCTTCGACGCCGGCAACGGCAACACCGCCAACCTGATCCTCAAGTATCACGAGCAGGACAACAACAGTTACAGCCAATTGACCAAGGCACAGTTCCAGCAGAACGGGCGCAAATACGACCCCTACCCGGCGACGCCGAGCGTGGGCAGCAACGGCAAGTACAACAGCTACTATGCCCTGGCGCAGAATCCGTTCCAGACCTTCACCGCCGTGCTCAACACCCAGTTCAAACTGGCCGACAACCTGGCCCTGTCGGTGATCCCGTATTACTACTGGGGCAATGGCAGCGGCGTCGGCTCATCGAGCTATGCGCTCAACCGCGGCTCCAACCTGGGCGGCGTATTCGACCTTGGCAACCTGCCGACCGCCGCCCAATACAACGCCGACGGCACCCCGAACAGCGGCGTGTACTACCGCCCCTCGCGCACGCAAACCTGGCGTCCGGGCATCACCACCAAACTGACCTGGGACCTGGGCGACCACAGCCTGCAATTCGGCTACTGGTACGAGCGCGCACGCCAGAGCCAGACCCAGCCGTTCATTGCGCTCAAGAGCAATGGCAAGCCGGTCGACACTTGGCCGGACTCCAACAGCGCCATCGTCGACGCCAACGGTAATCAGGTTCAGGGGCGCGACCGCTTCACTGTGACCCCGGCGCAAAAAGTCTGGGCTCAGGACACCTGGTACATCAACTCGGACTGGACCTTCATCGCGGGCCTGGCCTACATGAACGTCGAACGTGATGGCACCAACCACGGCAGCCTGAGTGAGCAGCCGGAAAAGCGTAACCAGACCTACAACAAACTGCTGCCCAACGCCGGCCTCAAATACCAGTTGGACGAGCGCGACCAGTTGTTCTACAGCCTGTCACGCAACATGCGCGTACCGCAGAACTACGCGCTCTATGACAAAGGCGCCGGCTCCATCGACCTTGAGCCGGAAACCAGCTGGAACCACGAATTGGGCTGGCGCTACAACGACGAGGACATGACCCTGGCCGCTACGCTGTTCTACATGGACTTCAAGAATCGCCAGGTATCTTCCAAGGACATCAACGGCGACGCTGCCGATATCAATGTTGGCGCCGTCAGCAACAAAGGTCTGGAACTGGAGTGGAGCGGCCTGCTGCCCCACCATTTCAATTACTACACCTCCTACACCTACACCAAGGCCGAACAGCAAGACGACATGACCGTCTACAACGCCGGCCAAGCCATCCTGTTGCCCACCAGCGGCAAGCAGTTCGCCAACGTGCCGAAGAACATGCTGGCAGCCAATATCGGTTACGACGATGGGCGTTTCTACGGCACCTTCGGCGGCAAATACACCAGCAAGCTCTACGGCGACCTGACCAACGACGAAGCCATATCCGGGCGCACCGTGTTCAACCTCGGCGCCGGTATCTACCTCCCGGTCGACAAAAAGGTGGTCAAGGACGCGACGCTGCGCCTGAACGTCGACAACCTGTTCGACAAAAAATACCTGGACGGCGTGTACACCACCAAGACCAACGCGGCCAGCTACAGCGGTTTTCGCGATGGCGACCCGGCGTACATCGTCGGCCTGGACCGCACCGTCACGGTGTCGCTGGAAGCGAATTTCTAAGACTGACCCAAGAGGAACGCAAGCATGGATATGAACCTGCTCCACGACGTCACTTTCTATGTGATGTATGCCGCGATGGCGATCGCTATCTTCATCGCCATCGAGCGCGGCATCTACTTCGCTTATGTACGCCGCCAGGCCCGCGCCCTGATCGACGCCCTGGGCAGCAACGTGCACAGCGAGCGCGACCTGCCGGAACACCTGACCCGTCGCGACAGCCTGCCGCTGAACATGATCGTGCCGGTACTGGCCCAGAAGGCGTCCCACGGGACGCGCAAGGACCTGGACGACGAAATCGACACCCAGTACCTCAAGACCCGCGCCCCGCTGGCCCGCAGCCTGTGGATCATCGAGACCATCACTACCGCCGCCCCGCTGCTCGGCCTGCTGGGGACCATTCTGGGCATCATCGACACCTTCAAGGCACTGGCCACGGCGGGCGTGTCGGACCCAGGGCAGATTTCCGGTGGTATCGGCACGGCCTTGTTCGCCACCGGCCTGGGTATCGCCATCGCGCTGTTCTGCGTGGTGTTTCATAACTTCTTCCAGGACAGCCTGGAACGCATCAACGACCAATTGAAAATCTTGCTGATCCGCGCTTCCAGCGGTGCTCGAGCACACGATGAAGTGCCACACCGCGTGCCCACTCCGCTGCACAGCCGCACGGCCTGACCTGCAGGGCGGGCGCGTGATGGCCCGCCTGTTCCTTTTGCGCGATGAGACGCTTATGTCCCTTTCGAAGAAGTTGCGTATCGCCGGCCTGACCGGCCTGCTCCTCAGTCCGCTGGCCCAGGCGGACTTTTCAATTCCAGGCTTTGAACTGGTGCACACCGTGCCGGTGGACACGACATTGGGCACTGCCGACCTGCGCCAGCCGGGCCCGGTGTGGATCGAGCTGTTCGACGGTGCAAAAAGCCGCATTGATATCGGCCAGTTCTACGCGGCCGACCATCCCGGCTCGGTGATGGGCAAGGTGATCGAACACCTGGAGGCTGCGGGCAAACGCGGCGTGAAGATTCGTTTTCTGCTCGAAGAAAAAGGTATCAAGCTGTCGGATGCGGCCACCTTGGACCGCCTGCGCGCAATTCCCAACCTGACCTTCCGGGTGCTGCCCTTCGGGCAAGTGAGCGGCGGAATCATCCACGCCAAGTACATGGTAGTGGATGGCAGGCAGGCGTTTATCGGCAGCCAGAATTTCGATTGGCGAGCCCTGGAACATATCCACGAAACCGGGCTGCTCATCAGCGATACAAGCGTTGCCGGGCAGGTCCAGGCGATCTTCGACCAGGACTGGCAAGCCCAACAGGCCCTCACCGAAAACCAACCGGTGCCACTGCCGGCCGCCGGCCCGGAACCTGCGCGTACCGGCAACTACCTGGTGGCCAGTCCGCAACGCTACAACCCGCCCGGCGTGGGTGATTCACAGCTGGAGCTGCCGCGCCTGCTGGGCGAAGCGAAGAAAGAGGTGCGCGTGCAATTGCTAGACTATGCGCCGCTGTCCTACGGCCCTGATCGGACCCGCCCCTACTATGCGCTGATCGACAACGCCGTGCGCGCCGCCGCTGCGCGCGGGGTGTCGATCAAGCTGATGGTGTCCGACTGGAACACCGACCCGCTGGAACTGCCGTACCTCAAGAGCCTTGCGGTGCTGCCCAACGTAGCGATCAAGATCGTCACCCTGCCCGAAGCCAAACAAGGGTTCATCCCCTACGCGCGGGTGATTCACAGCAAGACGATGGAGATCGACGGGCAAGTGGCGTGGGTCGGCACCAGCAACTGGTTGGGCGGTTACCTGGATAATTCGCGCAATCTGGAAGTGGTGATGCGCAGTGAAGCGATGGCCCAGCGCGTAGGGCAATTGCACGAGCAACTGTGGGACGGACCCTACGCTAGAGCCTTGAACGTGACTGAGGAGTACCCCGCGCCTCATCCTGGCCAGCATTGACCTTGGGCATCTGAGTAATGGTAGTGTGTGGAAATATTTCTGACTTATTCATCAGAAACGTCCACTCACTACCTGCAAAGGAATGCCATTCACCATGCATTTTCCACTGAAAAAATGGGTGGCCACCACCCTGTTCGCTGCCAGCGTTGCGGCGGTTACCACACCTGCGCTCGCCAACCTCACGAGCGAACAAAATACGGCGATTCTGAAAAGTTTCAGCGACACATCGGTCAGCGATTTCCGCGGTTTTCTCGGGAGCCTGGCCAAAGGCGATCTGGGCAAGACCCATGACGTCGCCCCTGCCATCAGCGCTTTTCTCGATAACAAAACCCTGAACGCCGAACAGCAGAACGAAATCAATCGCCTGCTGGGCATTTACACGCGAGTGAAGTACAGCAAGGCTGCCCTGGAAACCTTGCGAGAACTGGTGGAGATTCCAACGTTCAACGTAGACGGCCTGCCACAGTACAAAAACCCTGAATTCCTCAAGATCGCCGACAAGATCCAGGCCCTGGCCAAATCCTTCAACCTGAACTTTCGTAACGTCGATAACCGCGTGTATGAAATTTCCCTGGAAGGCAGCGGTGATGAAGTCGTCGGCGTGCATGCCCACGCCGATGTGGTACCGGTGACGCCGGAAAATTGGGTACTGCAAGACGGCACCCAGCTGGACCCGTTCAAGGTCACACTCATCGGCGACCGCATGTATGGCCGTGGCACCGAGGATGACAAGAACGCCATCGTCGTGGCGATGTACGCAATGAAGGTGATCAAGGAAGAAAAACTGCCCCTGGCGCGCACGTTCAAGCTGCTGGTGGACACCACCGAAGAAACCTCCGGCGACGCCATTCCCTACTATTTCGAACGCAATCCCGTGCCGAACTACAACCTGGCGCTGGACGGCGGCTACCCGGTGGTGATTGCCGAGAAAGGCTCGGGCACCGTCATGGCCACCTTCCCGGTGCGCAAGGGTGAAGGCGCGGGCGCGGAAGTCATCGCAATGACCGGCGGCAAAGCCACCAACCAGATTCCATCGGTATCGGTCGCCACGCTGGTCAGCGATAAACCTGCCGAGTTGGCGGCCGGCCTGCAGCAGGCCGGTGATGACTATGCCAAACGCAATGGCGGCAATTTCCAGGTGACCACCAAAGTTGACGGCAACAACGTCAAGCTCACCGTCACCGGCGTGTCTGCCCACTCGTCCGAACCGGAATCCGGGGTTAACCCGGTGGCACGTATGCTGGAGTTGATCCACAGCGTTGACGGCAAGATTGCCCTCAAGCACAACCACATCACGGATGCAGCGCGTTACGCGTCGGACAACTGGGGCCTGGATTACCTGGGCGGCAAATTAGGCGTGGGCTTCGCCGATGACTTCATGGGGCCGCTGACCACCTCGCCGACCTTCGTCGGTATGGATGACAAAACCTTCAAGCTGGCCGTGAACCTGCGCGCGCCGAAGGGTAAAACCCCGGAAGAACTCAAGGCACAGATCGAGCAGAAACTGAACGCCTGGGACAAGCACGCCAAGGTCAACGTGGACTTCACCTATTCGCTGGATAAGCCGATGTACCGCAACCCCGAGGGGGAGTGGGTAAAAGCCCTGCTGGCGGTGGCCACTGAAAATCTGGGCATGCAGCACACGTTCGGCACCTCCGCCGGCGCCACCTCCGTGCACGACCTGCCCAACGGCGTGCAATTCGGCCTGGCCCGCCCGGAAGAGAAGTACACCGGGCACACCGACGGTGAGTTCAAGACCGTCGAGCAGTTCCTGCTGGACTTGCAGATTGTCACTGAAATGATGGGACGTGTCGGCCAACTGCCCAAGCTCTGATCCACGCTGGGGCCAACCGTCGCTCAACCAGGAAAAAATCCGTCAAGCCACATTATGTTTGGCCCAAGGGGGCGCAGCCCCTCCAGGGCCATTGATTCAACGGAAACGGAACTCGGTGAGCGCTGTTTTTCGCAGGCAAAAAAAAGCCACTCGATTGAGTGGCTTTTTCTTTGAATTGGAGCGGGAAACGAGACTCGAACTCGCGACCCCGACCTTGGCAAGGTCGTGCTCTACCAACTGAGCTATTCCCGCAAATGGCGTCCCCTAGGGGACTCGAACCCCTGTTACCGCCGTGAAAGGGCGGTGTCCTAGGCCACTAGACGAAGGGGACACGCTACTGAAACACATGGTGTGTATTCCAGTGCCCAGAGGCCTCATCCGAAGATTGGGTCCTGGTTTCACTCAATGCCGCCCGAAAGCCACACTGCTTGTAAATTGGAGCGGGAAACGAGACTCGAACTCGCGACCCCGACCTTGGCAAGGTCGTGCTCTACCAACTGAGCTATTCCCGCATATGGCGTCCCCTAGGGGACTCGAACCCCTGTTACCGCCGTGAAAGGGCGGTGTCCTAGGCCACTAGACGAAGGGGACACACGTACAACATTCACTCCCTACCGCGTTTCGCTGTGTGCTTTACGCTGTAAGTGGCGCGCATTCTATGGATGGATTCAAAGGTCGTCAACCCCCAAGGATAAATTTATTTAAATCAATGACTTCGCCCCGGTTTGCCGACCTGCGCGGGCATTCTGCCCGTCCAAGCCCTGGCGCCTATATTCTGGCGCTCGACAAAACGCTATAGTTGCCCAAGGCAAGTGATGGCAATGTGCAGCTACACTGAGAACACTTACCTATATAGAAGAAACTACCTGGGCAACTGGTCGAACAGTTCTATCCTCCGGCTAGCTCAGTCACTACACTCCACAGCAAACCCTATAAAGAGGTCACACCGGTGACACCACTCATGATCACCCTGCTGGTAATAGCCGGGATCGTAATACTGATCGCCATTGGCTACATGAACCATGTGGTGGAAAACAATAAGCTGGAAAGGCAACGTACCGAGATCGAACTCAATGATCGGCTGCGCCGCTGTGGTGAAATCACCGAGACCTTTCCTGGCCAATTGATGACACCGGCGCTCAAGCTGTTGCTGACCCGCCTGGAACTCAACGTCAACCAACGCTTGCTGAACCTCAAAAAATCCAGTGCCGCGATCAAGGCGCGGATCGCCGAGCTGAATGCAATGATCGCTCAGGGCGAATCGATTCCGGTGGCCAACCCGCCTGCACCGATCCAGACCGAAGCCAAGGCCAAGGATGTGCGCTTCCTGCTCGAAGCGCTGCATGGCCAAGTCACCCGCGCCGCCCAGGACGGTTTTCTGCCGGCCAACGAGGCCAAGCACTGGATCAGGGAAATCCGTCATATCCTGGTGCTGCTGCACATCGAGTTCTTCAATAACCTGGGCCAGCATGCCCTGCAACAAGGTCAACCGGGCCAGGCGCGCCTGGCATTCGAGCGTGGCGCACAGTACCTGCGCAAACAACCGGAACCGGTGCTGTACAGCGCACAGCTGCAATTGCTGGAGTCGCAATTGGCCCGCGCCAACTCTACGGTGTTGACCAACAGCCAGCCGGCCGAAAACGAAGTCAACGAGTTGACCGAAGGCCTGAAAGTCGTCGACGCCGACGCCGAGTGGAAAAAGAAAGCCATCTACGATTGATGGCCTTCTCGCTATGTGGCGACGCCCTGTCGCCACGTGCCATCAAAATGCATCTATCCCCCCGCCCCCGACTAGCGTAAAAAAGTGCCCCTCACTCCGTGAAGTTAGAGGCCTGCTATGCCTATCGCCGTGATTGATGGACAACCGCTGCACTATGTCGACCAGGGCACCGGCCCGGTCGTTTTGTTAGGTTCAAGCTACCTGTGGGACAGCGACATGTGGGCACCGCAGGTCGAAGCGCTGTCGCAGCAATACCGTGTGATCGTTCCTGAACTGTGGGGCCATGGCGAGTCGGGCAGACTGCCCGAGCACACCCTCTCCCTTGACGACCTAGCGCGCCAGACCCTGGCGTTGCTGGACCACTTGGACATTGCGCAGATCAACCTGGTGGGCCTGTCGGTCGGCGGTATGTGGGGCGCCCGCCTCGCTTTGCTGGCACCTGAACGCATCAACAGCCTGGTGCTGATGGACACCTACCTCGGCGCCGAGCCGCAAGCCACGCGTCAGTACTACTTCTCGCTGTTCAAGATGATTGAAGACGCCGGCGCCATCCCGGAGCCGTTACTGGACGTGATCGCGCCGATTTTCTTCAGACCGGGCATCGACCGTGAGTCAGCGTTGTACAAAGACTTTCGCCAGTCGCTGCAGGATTTTTCCCGGAAACGCCTGCTGAACAGCGTCGTGCCCCTGGGCCGCTTGATTTTCAGCCGCGAAGACATCCTCGATCAACTTCCTCGCCTGGACTGCGATACCACTCTGGTCATGTGCGGCGATCAGGACAAACCCCGGCCACCCGAAGAGTCCAGGGAAATGGCCGAGCTGATCGGCTGTGCCCTGACGTTGATTCCAGACGCCGGGCATATCTCCAGCCGGGAAAATCCCGACTTCGTCAATGAAGCGCTGCTGACGTTCCTCGTCAACAACGCCTGATCCCGTTCGCCACTGGTCGCGCCGTCCCGGCTGCGATCAGAGGCGGAAGTGCCCCACCATGCCCCTCAGTTCCGCACCCAACCGCGCCAGTTGGATGCTCGACGCGGCATTGCCTTGCATGCTCAACGCCGATTGATCGGCACTCGCTCGGATGCTGGTGACGCTGCGGTTGATCTCTTCGGCCACCGAGCTTTGCTCTTCAGCCGCTGCGGCAATCTGCTGGTTCATCTGCTGGATCAACGACACCGCCGCGGCAATGCTGCCCAGGGCACTTTCGGTTTCCAGTGCATCACTGACCGCCAGTTTCACCAGTTCGCCACTTTGCTGAATCTGCTGCACCGACGACTGCGCCGCGCTGCGCAAGGTGCTGACCAGGCGTTCTATTTCTTCGGTCGACTGCTGGGTGCGCTTGGCCAGGGCCCGCACTTCATCGGCGACCACCGCAAAGCCGCGCCCTTGCTCCCCTGCGCGGGCCGCTTCAATCGCGGCGTTGAGGGCGAGCAAGTTGGTTTGCTCGGCGACGCTCTTGATCACACTCAAGACCGTGCCGATGTTCTGGATCTCTGCACTGAGGCTTTCGATGCTTGCGCTGGCACTGTTGCTGGACGTGGCCAGCAGTTCGATGCGCTGCAAACTCTGGCGTACTACCTGTTGGCCGCTGTCGACCTTGTCATCCGCCGTCTGAGCGGCGTGCGCGGCCTGTTCGGCGTTACGCGCCACGTCGTGCACCGTGGCGGTCATCTGGTTCATCGCCGTGGCCACCTGTTCGGTTTCTTCTTTCTGGCTGCTGACCTCGACGTTGGTCTGCTCGGTAACGCTGGACAACGAATGCGCTGAGCTTGCGAGTTGCTCGATACCGGCCTGCAACCCGCTGACCATATGGCTCAGGCCGTTGCCCATCTGCTGCATCGCTTGCATCAACTGGCCGATTTCATCGCGGCGGCTGACCTCCATGCGCCCACTCAGGTCGCCGGAGGCAATCTGCTGTGCCGCTGCGATCACACTGCGCAGCGGTGCCACGATCAAGCGGGTAATGACCCAGGCTGCGATCAGCCCCACCAGCAACGCCAGGGCAGATGAGCCGATGATGAGCAGCGCGCTTTTGCCCAGTTGCGCCTGCATCGACTGGTCTTCGGCGTCATAGGCCTGATTGACCCGGCTGACCACCTGATCGGCGCGATCATTCAATTGTTTGTAAACCACTTTTTCCTGAGCCAACAGAGCGGTGTACTCGCCGAGCTTTTCGCTGAACGACGCGATATGCCCGGAAACTTCATTAAGCACGGTCTGGTAACCGGGGTCCTTGACCAAAGGTTTCAGTTGCTCGACCTGAGCCAGCGCCTGGTCAGCCTGTTCAATCTTGCCCTGCTCCGCCTCGTCCGCGTCAGCCTTGCGGCTCTGATCCAGGCGTAGCCGCGCTTCGTTCATCGCCTGCAGCATCAACCGCGACACCTGGCTCACCTGCCCCGCCTGTTCGATAAACTCGGCGCCTTCCTTGCCCTGGCTTTCCTTCAGGCCATAGGCGCCGTCGTCCGCCAGTCCGGCCTGCAACACATCAAGGGTATTGGCCACGCTGGACACCGACCAACTGGCCATTTCCAGGGCCAGTTCCTTGGTCTGGGTCAGTTCGACAAACTCGTCGAACGCCTTGCGGTAGGCGGCCAGGGCTTGCTCCACATCGGCCATTACCGGCACGTTGGCAGCGGACTGGGTTTTGAGACTGGCCGCGAGCGCGGCCAGCGCATCGACACTTTCATGCAACGCGTCAACCGACTTGGGGTCGGCGTGCAACGCGTAATTCTGTTCGATCAGGCGCACCTTGAGCAGGCCACTGTTGAGCGAAGACACACGCTTGAGGCCTTCGAAACGCTGGCCAACGGTTTGCAGGGACCACACGCCAATGGCCGCTACCAATGCCGTCAGCAGCAGCACCAGGGTAAAACCCAAGCCCAGTTTTTTCGCCATACCGAGGTTGGCGAAATGTCGTTGCGCGCCTGAAATCATTGCACTTGAGTCCTCTTGCACTGGCAGATGCCATAAACCCGCTTTACCAGCAGGAAGATTGGGCACCAGCGGGCACTGAACACAAGTCATTGGCGTCGCGATAATGGCAAAAAGCTACACACCCGTCGTTTTCAGAATGGTCGAGGTCGATCTAGCGGGCCCCAGGGCACGAAACAGCGCCAATGCGCGCTGGTCCGCCGCATAGGCTACGTTGATGCGCAGCCACTCGCTGCATTCACCCGTCGGGTTGAACAACGTTCCCGGCGACAACAACACGCCGAGCCTGCGGGCACACGCCTGCACGCATGAAGGGTTTTGCGCGCCAGGTCGTGCCCACACGAACATACCGCCGGCGGGTACCGCAAACACTTGCCACTCTTCATCTTCCAGCACCTGCAAAGTGGCGACCATTTGCGTATTCAGGCGCTTGCGCAGGCGCTGCACCCACTTGCGGTAAGTGCCATTGGCCAGCAAGGTCGCCACCATCGCTTCGGCAAAACGCGAGGTGCCGATGCCCGTCAGGGTCTTGAGGTGCGCCAGTTGCGCGACGATCGCCGCGCCGGCGCTCAGGTAGCCCACGCGCAAGGCACTGCTCAGCGTCTTGGAAAAACTCGAAACATAGATGACGCGGTCTTCATGGGGCAACGCCGACAACCGCGTGCAACTGGCATGTTGCAGGTCACCGTAGACATCTTCCTCGATGATCAGGAAATCCCGGCTGCACGCCAGCGCCAGCAGACGCTCGGCCACCGCGCGGCCAAGGCTGGTGCCGGTCGGATTGTGATAGAGACTGTTGATGAACAGGCATTTGGGGCGATGACATTGCAAGTGCGCTTCCAGCACCTCGATATCCGGGCCGCTGCGTGTGCGGGGCACTTGCAGCAACGTGACCCCGTGAAACGCCAATTGCCGGTAGAGGTTGCCGTACCCTGGTGTCTCGACCACCACCGTATCGCCCGGCTTGAGCAGCGTGCGTATAAGAAGGTCCAGGGCGTGGCTGGCGCCATGGGTAGTGAGAATGCACTCGAGACTGCTGGGTACGTGAATCTGGGTCAGGCGCTTGAGCAGCTGTTCACGCAGGGCCTGCAGCCCCAGAGGCGTGCTGTAGTTGAACAGGCCCGCAGTGTCGGTGCGGCTGACTTCGCGGATCGCGTAGCTGATGTCATCGCTCTCGCGCCAGGCGTCGGGCAGCCAGCCGCAGCCCAGCTTAAGCTCGCCCAAAGGGCTGTCGGTAAACCCGCCCCATCCTTCTTCGGCGCCTTCGTACCAATGCTTTTCCTGAACTTGCGCAGGCTGCGCCACCACGAACCCCGAGGCGTTTTTTGAGGCCAGCAGACCTTGGGCCACCATCCGCTCGAATGCCTCGATCACGCTGGACTGGCTCAGCAGGTTATCGAGGGCCAATTGGCGGACGGACGGTAAGCGTGTGCCGGGGCTCACCCCATTCTTGCGAATCCATCCCGCGACTGCGCTGATGATTTGCTGCACCACCGGTACCGGGGCTTGTCGATCAATCCCTAAATCCATGAGCCACTCACTTCAACTGTTTGGTATTCAACCCAAACAGTTAAGCACAGAAGCCCAATAAAACCCGTCCTCAACTTTTATTAAAGTATTGATTTTATTGAGTTTTTTACCTACTGATACACATTCAGTCGCGGCGTTTTGCCATCTATGGAAAGACCCCACACCACCCCAGTCCTTTTCGAACAGGTTGCAGTGTGAAGTCTTAAATTGCCGTTGCGCCACCGTCCACCGCCAAGGCCTGGCCGGTGGTGAAGGCTGCGCCATCACTGCACAGATACAACACTGCGCTGGCGATTTCCTCGACTTTGCCAATGCGCCCGACCGGGTGCATCGCCGCCGCAAATTCAGCCTTGCGTGGGTCAGCTTCATAGGCGCGTCGGAACATGTCGGTATCGATCACGGCCGGGCAGACGGCGTTGACGCGGATTTTCTTTTTCGCATACTCGATCGCTGCCGACTTCGTCAGACCGATCACCGCGTGCTTGGACGCCGCATAGATGCTCATTTTCGGCGCCGCCCCCAAACCCGCTACCGAAGCCGTGTTGACGATGGCGCCACCCCCCTGGGCCAGCAACAGCGGCAGTTGATGCTTCATGCACAACCACACGCCTTTGACGTTGACACCCATGATGGCATCGAACTCATCCAAACTACCGTCGGCCAGCTTGCCCTTCTCGATCTCGATCCCGGCATTGTTGAAGGCATAGTCCAGACGGCCGTAGGCGGCGATGGTCTGCGCCATCAATTGCTGCACTTCCGTCTCCAGGGTGACGTTGCAGCGCACAAACATCGCCTCGCCGCCACCGTGTTGAATCAACGCCACAGTGTGCTCGCCACCCGCCACATCCAGGTCGGCCACCACCACGTTCAAGCCCTCGGCGGCAAACGCCAACGCGGTAGCGCGGCCAATACCAGCGGCGGCGCCGGTCACCAGGGCGACCTGGCCGGAAAACGTCATGCTCATGGGAAATGTCCTGTGGGATTAATAGCCGTCGGGGCGAGTCTAGCCAACGACAGGAGGGACGCGTCAGCACTATCAGAAGGCCGGTTGGCGCTGCATGAGTCTTAGTGATAAAGCGATGGGGCTGATTATCAACCGTGCCTATCGTCATGCATTCGCGTGGCTCCAATAACCTTGCTTGCGGGACGTTCCTTGTCTATCACTCATACTTCATTTCTAAAGAGTTGCCGCCATGACTGCCCAGACCAACCGCCAGTTCCTGCTTGCCAAACGCCCGGTCGGAGCCGCCACGCGGGACACCTTCACCTTTCAAGAAGTGCCGGTAGGCACCCCGCAGGACGGGCAAGTGCTGGTGCGCAACGAGTACCTGTCCCTCGACCCCGCCATGCGCGGTTGGATGAATGAGGGCAAGTCCTACATTGCGCCCGTCGGCCTTGGCGAAGTGATGCGGGCATTGGGCGTGGGCAAGGTGATTGCCTCCAACCACCCGAACTTTGCGGTTGGCGATTACGTCAACGGCGCTTTGGGCGTGCAGGATTACTTCCTGGGCGAGCCACGCGGTTTCTACAAGGTCGACCCGAAGCTTGCGCCCCTGCCCCGCTACCTGTCCGCGCTGGGCATGACCGGCATGACCGCTTACTTTGCGCTGCTGGACACGGGCGCGCCCAAGCCTGGCGAAACCGTAGTCATCTCAGGCGCGGCCGGTGCGGTAGGCAGCATTGCCGGGCAGATCGCCAAACTCAAAGGCTGTCGTGTGGTGGGCATCGCCGGCGGAGCTGACAAGTGCAAGTTCCTGGTGGACGAACTGGGCTTCGATGCCGCCATCGATTACAAAAACGAAGACGTACCCGCCGCCCTCAAGCGCGAGTGCCCCAAAGGCGTGGATGTGTACTTCGATAACGTGGGCGGCGATATTCTCGACGCGGTGCTCAGTCGCCTTGCGCTCAAGGCGCGGGTGGTGATTTGCGGAGCCATCAGCCAGTACAACAACAAAGAAGCCGTGAAAGGCCCGGCCAATTACTTGTCATTGCTGGTCAACCGCGCACGGATGGAAGGCTTTGTGGTGATGGATCACGCGGCGAACTTTGCCGCTGCCGGGCAGGAGATGGCCGGCTGGATGGCGCAGGGCAAGCTCAAGAGCAAGGAGGATATTGTTGAAGGGCTGGAAACCTTCCCGGAGACCTTGATGAAGCTGTTCAACGGCGAGAACTTCGGGAAATTGGTGTTGAAGGTCAGCTGACGCACGCTAGATAAAACTAATGCCTGCCAGTTAAGCGCTACAGCGGACACCCGGTGACCTGTGGCGAGGGAGCTTGCTCCCGCTGGGCCGCGAAGCGGCCCCTGGAAAATGGACCTGCTATCAGTCCAGCGGAAGCAAGCTCCCTCGCCACAGCACTGCGCTCCTTCTAATCGGGAGCACGTCGAATCGCCCAGGTATCAGGCGATTTCGGCAACGACCGCTGCCAACGCTTTCGCCGGATCGGCCGCCTGGCTGATCGGACGGCCGATCACCAGGTAGTCAGAACCGGCATCGAGCGCCTGACGCGGCGTCAGAATACGGCGCTGGTCATCCTGGGCGCTGCCCGCCGGGCGGATCCCTGGGGTCACCAGTTGCAGCGTCGGGTGCGCGGTCTTGAGGGCCTGGGCTTCCAGTGCCGAGCAGACCAGACCATCGAGGCCGGCTTTCTGCGCCAGGGCGGCCAGGCGCAACACTTGCTCCTGCGGCTCGATGTCCAGGCCGATGCCGGCCAGGTCTTCGCGCTCCATGCTGGTCAGCACGGTCACGCCGATCAGCAGCGGTTTCGGCCCGCTGCGCTGTTCCAGCACTTCACGGCAAGCGCTCATCATGCGCAGGCCACCGGAGCAATGCACATTGACCATCCACACACCCATTTCAGCCGCTGCCTTCACGGCCATCGCGGTGGTGTTGGGGATATCGTGGAATTTCAGATCGAGAAACACTTCGAAGCCTCTGTCACGCAGGGTGCCGACGATTTCCGCCGCGCAACTGGTGAACAGTTCCTTGCCGACCTTGACCCGGCAAAGCTTAGGGTCCAACTGGTCAGCCAGCTTCAGTGCGGCGTCACGGGTGGGGTAATCCAGGGCGACGATGATAGGAGTCTGGCAGACGGGCATTGGAATGGGCTCTCAGGCAAGTCGAAATCGGCGCGGATTGTAGCGCAAGCGGCGCCGTTGCGGGATCCGATGATCGGTAAATACTGATTCAGCGTTGATCGGCGCGGGTTTGCGGCAATTATTTCAAAGCCGATACATTCACGACATGCGCCCAACACGCCGTAGCGCTAGCCTCGCCCGCATGACCGACCGTCCGGCACTTCCAGCCATGGGGCTGGGCGCCTATGCTGGCCGTAACAATCAGGCAGATGATCGCACTATGCAGACTCCTTGCGTCCCGCTAAACGACGAACACCCAGGCGCGGTGATCGCCGACGACAAGCGCTGGAACACCCGTGCGCTGATCGTCGATGATGATGTGCCGATTCGTGAACTGCTGATCGATTACCTGGCGCGCTTCAATATTCTCGCCACGGGCGTGACCGACGGCGCGGCGATGCGCCTGGCCATGCAAGCCGAAACCTTCGATGTGGTGGTGCTCGACCTGATGCTGCCGGGCGAGGACGGCCTCACCTTGTGCCGTCGGCTGCGCGCTGAGTCGGACATTCCGATCCTGATGCTCACCGCCCGCTGCGAACCCACCGACCGTATCATCGGCCTGGAACTGGGCGCCGACGATTACATGTCCAAACCGTTTGAACCGCGCGAACTGGTGGCCCGTATCCAGACCATCCTGCGCCGGGTGCGCGATGACCGCACCGAGCAGCGCGCCAACATCCGCTTCGACAACTGGCGCCTCAACAGCGTGTTGCGCCAACTGGTGGCCGACAACGGCCTGGTGGTGCCGCTGTCCAACGCCGAGTTTCGCCTGCTGTGGGTGTTTATCGAACGCCCGCGCCGCGTGTTGAGCCGCGAGCAATTGCTGGACGCAGCTCGTGGCCGCTCCATCGAAGCCTTTGATCGCAGCATTGATCTGCTGGTCTCGCGCCTGCGCCAGAAACTGGGAGATGACCCCAAGGCCCCACAATTGATCAAGACCGTACGCGGCGAAGGTTATCTGTTCGACGCGCGGGATATCGGTTGATGCGCGCCACCTTCAATACGTTGTTCGGGCGGCTGTTCGGCGTGTTGCTGGTGGCCATCGTGCTGGCGCATCTGCTGGCGTTCTTCTGGTTCCATCATTACGGTCCACCGCCGCCACCGCCGCAGGAAACCTTCGTCGAGCAGCCGGATGGCTCGATGAAACCGCTGGTCAAGCATCATCGGCCCTGGTTCGGCGGCCCGGCGGTGCCGCTGACGTTTCAATTCATCTCGCTGATCATCGCCGCCTGGTACGGCGCCAAGCTGTTGAGCCGGCCGATCCAGCGCCTGAGCGCGGCGGCCGAGCGTTTGAGCGTCGACCTCGACAGCCCGCCCCTCGATGAGTCCGGGCCTCGCGAGGCGCGCCAGGCCGCCTCAACCTTCAACCTGATGCAAAGGCGCATCCGCGAACAAGTCAGCCAGCGCGCGCGCATGCTCGGGGCGGTCTCCCATGACCTGCGCACCCCGCTCTCGCGGCTCAAGCTGCGCCTGGAACAGATCGAAGACACCCGGCTGCAAGGCCAGATGCGCCAGGACCTGGACGACATGATCGGCATGCTCGACGCCACCTTGAGCTACCTGCACGAACAGCGCACCAGCGAGACCCGCCACTGGCTCGACGTGCAGGCCCTGGTGGAATCGCTCAGCGAAAACGCCCAGGACCAAGGCAGCGATGTGCAGTTTTGCGGCTCCTGTGCGCCCTTGCAGGTGCAGCCGATGGCGTTGCGTTCGTGCCTCAACAACCTGATCGACAATGCCCTGCGCTACGCCGGCTCAGCCCGAGTGGAACTGGCGGACAGCCAGGGGGCCCTGGTGATCCGCGTGATCGATCATGGGCCAGGCATCGCGGCCGATCAGCGCGAAGCGGTGTTCGAACCGTTCTTTCGCCTGGAGGGCTCGCGCAACCGCAATTCCGGCGGCGTCGGCCTGGGCATGACGATCGCCAGGGATGCGGTCGAACGCCTCGGCGGCCACCTGAGCCTGGAAGACACGCCGGGCGGCGGGTTGACTGCGGTGATGTGGCTGCCGAGGGCTTAAAGCGGCTTGTCTTCCCGGCGCACCTGGGTCTGGGTCGCACTCCAGTCCGTCAACAAGCTGTAGGCCACCGCGAGTAAGGTCGGGCCGATGAACAGGCCGATAAAGCCGAACGCGATCAAGCCGCCGAACACCCCCAGCAGCACGATCACCAGCGGCAGGTTGCCGCCACGGCTGATCAGGTACGGCTTGAGCACGTTGTCCACGCCGCTAATGATGAACGTGCCCCACACCCCCAAAAATACCGCATAGGTGTAGTCACCCTTCCACGCCAGCCAGGCCGTGGCGGGAATCCACACCAGCGGCGGGCCCATGGGGATCAGGCTGAGCAGGAAGGTGACGATGCCCAGCACCAGGGCACCCGGCACGCCTGCGATCAGGAAGCCGATCAGCGCCAGCAGCGCTTGGGCGGCGGCGGTGCCGATCACACCGTTGACCACCCGTTGCACCGTACCCGCCACCAGTTCGATGTAATAGCCGGCGCGCTCGCCGATCAGGCGTTCCAGCAGGCGGTGCACAAACATCGCCAGGCGCGGGCCATCGCGGTAGAAAAAGAACACGAAGACCAGGCTCAAGGTCAGCTCGAGAATGCCGCCGCCGATTTGCGCACTGCGCGCCAGCAACCAATTGCCGACCTGGCCGAGGTAAGGCTTGATGCTGACCATCAGCGCCGCGCCTTGTTGATCGATGCTGTCCCACATCGCCACCAGACGTTCACCCACAAACGGGATCGAGCCCAGCCAGGCGGGCGCCTCCGGCAGGCCGTCGACCTGGATATCCTTGATCAACACGACGGCATCGCGCACATGGTCCGCCAGGTTGAACCCCAACCACACCAGCGGCAGCGCGACCAGCAACATCCAGCCCAACGTCAGGATACCGGCCGCCAGCGACTCGCGACCGCCCAGCCCACGTGTCAGCAGGACCATCAGCGGCCAGCTGGCGAACGCCAGCACCGCGCCCCAGAACAGCGCCGACCAGAACGGCGCCATGACCCAGAAGCTGGCACCAAACAGCACCAGCAGCAGGATTTGCACCAGCAGGCGATCGTTATTGAGCATCGGGTATCTCGAAAAAGAGTCTGTAGGAGGACAGCTTAGGCGAACGGCGCGGGTCCGTTCGCCCTGTGGCGCTTAGCGTATCAGATGCACATGCAGGCCTTCAGCGTTACCTGTGCCGGTTTCCAGGCGTGCGGCGCGCACACCACTGTCGATCAGGCCCTGGCGCCAGGCTTCGGCGCCGGGCCCGGTCAGGCTGACGCGCAAGGTGGTGTCCAGGTTCAGCCCGCGGGAAATCAAGGTTAACCAGGTCGCGTCGGGCTCGGCACCCAGCGCAGGAAAGTCCAGCTCGCCGGTGCTTTTCAACTCACGTAACAGCGTTGCCGACGTGGGCAGAAGATCACCCAGTGGCGTGCTGGCGTCCAGTTGCTCAACATGCAGGTAAGCGCGGCGATTGCCCCGGGTGATGCCGTACAGCGCCACCAGCGAGTTGTCCTGCGGGGCAGCCAGGCGCAGAAGCAAATATTCCTGCTGGCCGTCGGCCCCCACCAGCTTGGCGTTGCCGAACACTTCATTGGCCCACAGGCTGCTTTCGCCGCAGTCACGGGCCTGGCACCAGAACAACAGCTGCGCGCCCTTGGCCTGCAAGGCTTCGCGGGTGGCGGTAAAAGCGGCGCTGGAGCTGTGTTCGGCAGGCAGTTCGTAGGTGATCGCGGTGGTTTGACCGCGTGCGGTGGCCTGGCCTTCAGAGCGTAATTGGCCGCTGATCTTGCGGATCGCGCCCATCGGGTAGATGCGCTCCCGTTCTTCGGCCTGGCGGTAGTCGACGATCTGCGCGTCCACTTGGCGGGCAATGGCCGGTAAGTCCTGGCTTCCGGGCACATCGGCGGCGAATACGAGCGGGCTGAAACAGCACAGCCCAAGGGCACGGATACATCCTTTACCCAGGCTCATCGGATCAATGCGCCGTGGCCATTGAGGTTCGCAGCGGTTTCAAGATGGTGCATGGTTGACTCCCTTTCAATCCGCCCAGCCTCGGCAGTTGACCGCGCCAAGTCAAGGCGCGGAGAAGAACCGATTGAAACAGTCTGCAACAAGGACCGCCCCGGGCTCGTCATTCAGGTGCAGATGATGGCCACCCGGTAGGGTCGTCACGGCAAAGGGTAGCTGAGAAAGCAACTCGGGATGTTTCGCCAACATGCCGTCAGCCGCAACCACCAATTGCGTAGGGCAACCCACTCGGCGTACGAAAGCCATGGCCTGTTCGTCGGTCAGGCGCATCGGTGAGGCCAGGGTCAGACGACTGTCGCTGCGCCAGGTATAGCCACCCGGCACCGGCATCAAACCGCGCTGGGCCAGCAGTTCGGCGGCTTCGCGGCTGACCGCGACGAGGCCATGCATCCGCGCCTCTACCGCCCGGTCCAGGCTGGCATAGACCGGCTTGCGCTTGCCCCGCAGGCTCAGTTGCGCCTGCAATGCCATGCCCAGCCGCTCGGCGGCGTCCTCGCCGCTGGCGGTCGGCGGGATCACCCCGTCGATCAACCCCAGGTGCGTCACGCGTTCCGGTAATGCCCCGGCCAGCGCCAGGGAAACGATGGCGCCCAGGGAATGGCCAAGTAATGCAAAACGTTGCCAGCCCAGTTGTTCGGCCACTTGCAATACATCGTGGACGTAGTCCCACAAGGCATAGCCGGCCCCCGCCGGACGATGTGCCGAGTGCCCGTGCCCGGCCATATCCAGCGCGACGATGCGCAAACCCTGCAGCTTGGGCGCCAGGCGCGCAAAGCTGTTGGCGTTGTCCAGCCAACCATGCAGGGCGATTACCGGCAAACCGTCTTCAGGCCCGAACAGATGCGCGGCCAGCTCGATATGCGGCAGGCTCAGGCGCACTTCTTCTACCGGCACGCTCATGCGCGGCTGCGCTCACGGGCCTGCCAGCGGGAAAACAGGTTCTTGATCAAGGTGGCGGTGTCCTGGGGTCGCTCAAGGGGGAACATGTGGCCGCCGGGCATGGTGAGCAGTTCGCCCATCGGCAGGCGACCTACGCCGCTGGCATGATGGCGCATCACCACCCGGCTCTGCCGGCCGCGCACCACCGCCAGCGGCACTTTCAACTGGCGCACCTGGCCGGGGCTGGTATGGGGCACACCCCGATAGATGCTGATTTCGGTCGCCGGGTCGAAACGCAACCGCAGCCGGTCGCCCACTTGCAGCAGGCCATGTTGCAGATACGCTTCGAAGCATTCGGGGTCGAACCCGCGAAACAGGGTCTTGCCGGCGAAGTAAGCACGCGCGGCGTCCAGGTCGGCAAATTCCTCACGGCGGCCCAGGGTGCGCCCGGCCGGGGTCAGGCGGTCGATGAAGCCAAAGCGTTTGGCGGCGCGAATTACCCAGCGATCCGCGCGGGTCAGCACCGGAGAGTCCAGCATCACCACGCCCCGGTACAGCTGCGGGCAGCGCATGGCGGCATGCAAATGCAACACCCCGCCCAGCGAATGGCCGACGCCCCACACCGGTTCCGGTTGCTGCTGCAGATGATGGATCAGTTCGTCCACCAGGTTCTGCCAGTTATCGTCCACCGGAAACCTGGGGTCGTGACCGTGCTGCGGCAGGTGCACCACCGCATATTCGGGGGCCAGGGCAGCGAACAACTTGCCGTAGGTAGCCGAAGGAAAGCCATTGGCGTGGGCGAAAAACACATGCTGCGACATACCGGTTCGCTCTACAAAAACAGACGTTGATTGTCACCATGCCTGGCCGTTACGGCAATGACCGTAACCGCCAGGAATGATGACACTCACGCCACGTCTATCGCGTCGGTGGCTGCTCGCCCAAGGGCACCACGGCTATGGTCAGGCGCGATATGCAGCTGGCCTTGCCCTCGTCGCTGGTCAGGCGGATGTCCCACACCTGGGTCGTGCGGCCGATATGGATGGCCTTGGCCACCGCCGTTACTCGCCCGCTGCGCACACCGCGCAGGTGGTTGGCGTTGACTTCCAGGCCCACGCAATAGAATTTGCTGGCATCGATGCACAGGTATGCCGCCATGGAGCCTACGCTTTCGGCCAGCACCACGGAGGCACCGCCGTGCAGCAGGCCGTAGGGCTGATGAGTACGGTGGTCGACCACCATGCTGGCGGTGAGGGATTCGTCGTCGAAGCTTTCGAAGCGAATGTCCAGCAATTCACCGATGGTGTTTTTCTGGCTCGCGTTGAGTTGCTCAATATTCGGTTGCGTGCGCCACAGGCTCATATGGGGTGTCCTTATTGGTTTTATTACAGCCCTAATCCTGCCACAGATAGGGCACACGCAACGTATCGATATAGCCTATGGATTTTTTACGCTGACCAGACTCATCAGCCCGGCCAGCGGGAAATCCCCTTCCAGTTCCGCCAGACTGGCGGTGTGCATCGGCTGGGGCTGACGCTGATGGCCATGCTGCAGAAAGCTGATCAGGCTGCCCACCAAGGGCTGGTGGCTGACCAGCAGCACGTTGTCATCGGTGTCGAGTTTTTCCAGCACCTGCAACGGATTGCCCTCCGGCGTCAGCCACGGCGCCGTGCGAATCTCAGGTTCGAAGCCCAGGGCCTCGCGAACCAGCTGCGCCGTCTGCTGTGCCCGCACATAGGGGCTGGCGATAATGGCACTGAGCGGCTCGCCGATCAGGTGCGCGGCGCTGCGCAACACTTCGGCCCGGCCGTGCTCGGTGAGGTTGCGCTCGGCGTCGGTGGGGGCATGCCCTTGAGCTTCACCGTGGCGCAGGATCCACAGTTTCATAGCTTGGGCTCCTCATCACGCGCCGGGTGCGGTGCTGGCGGCACACTATGCGCGGCTTCGCCTTCCGGTGCTCGAGGAGTTGGCCAATCGGCGAATGGCCAGGGCTTTTGCTCGGTATGGAAGCTGCCGAAGCGACCAATCTGCATCAGGAACTGGCTGAGGCTGTCGCCAAAGTTCATCAGGCCCAGGTTCGGCGCGCCGTAGATCAGTCGGTAAATCAGTTGCACAACCACCAATGCGCCGAGCAGGAACTGCGCCAATTGCCATACCAAGGCATACACCAGCATCCACAGAATGCGCAGCACAATGGACTCGTACTTGGGCGCTGCTTTCGAATCGTTCATGCCGCGTTCCTCAGTTGAAACCGCTGGTGGAAATAAAGTCGACGTCGGTTTTCGGCTCGGCGCGCATCAGCAGCTCGATGACCTGGCTCAAGGTGCGCCCTTCAAACAGGATCGCGTGCAGCCCGGCAACCAGCGGCATATATACACCGACTTCCTGCGCCTTGGTCTTCAGCACTTTGAGGGTGTTGACCCCTTCAGCCACTTCGCCCAGGCGAGTTACGGCTTCTTCCAGGCTCAACCCCTGGCCCAGCGCAAAACCCACTTGATAGTTACGGCTTTTAGGCGATGAGCAGGTGACGATCAGATCGCCGACGCCCGCCAGGCCCAGAAAGGTCATGGGGTTGGCGCCCTGATTCACTGCGAAACGGGTCATTTCGGCCAGGGCGCGGGTAATCAGCATGCTCTTGGTGTTTTCGCCCATCCCTAACGCCACCGCCATGCCGGCGATGATGGCATAGACATTCTTCAACGCACCGCCCAACTCGACGCCGAAGCGATCGCCACTGGCGTAAACGCGGAAAGTGCGGCCATGCAGCACCGCCTGGACGCGCTCGCACAGGGCCTCGTCTTCACTGGCGACCACCGTGGCGGTCAGCGCATGTTCGGCCACTTCACGCGCCAGGTTCGGCCCGGACAGCACGCCAATGCGCGCCTGGGGCGCGATATCTTCGAGGATTTCGCTCATCAGCTTGAATGTCTGCGCCTCGATGCCCTTGGTCAGGCTGACCAACAGCTTGCCCGCCAGACGCTCGGCGTGGGGCGCCAGCACCGAGCGCAAGGCGCTGGAGGGCAGCGCGACAAAGCAAAGGTCGCAGGCCGTGAGGGTTTCGAGCAGATCGGTAACGGGCTCGACCGCCGGATGAATCTTGATGCCTTTAAGGTAACGAGGGTTTTCCCGGTTCACCCGAATAGCCTCGGCCTGCTCGGGATCACGCATCCACTGACGCACCGCATGGCCGTTCTCAGCCAGCAGGTTAGCCACGGCGGTACCAAAACTTCCGCCTCCCAGGACCGCAATAGGGCGCTGTTCAGTCATATGCAATCCGTTAATCCATACCAGTGGCGATGGCGGCATTATACGGGGCGACCCGCTTGCGGCCAGCCCCCGCGTGAATTCATGCGCTTGTCGGAAAATGCCACACTTGAGTGAAGGAATTACA
>NZ_JASLAW010000239.1 GCF_030147005.1 Pseudomonas sp. | reverse complement strand
AGCGGGCTTGCTCGCGAAGGCGGTGGGTCCGTTATAAATACGGTGACTGGCACAGCGCCTTCGCGAGCAAGCCCGCTCCCACATTTGGGCAGGTGTTTCAACCGAAGGTCAGTGACGTTCCAGGGCGTTGACGAGGTCGTGGAAAGCTTCGCGGTTGGACTCGTTCAAGCCCATCAGGATCTTGTGCGCTTCCAGCACCTTGATCCGCACGATTTCCTCGGACTGGTCCTGCGACGGCAGGTCGGTCAGGCATTCCGGGCAGGGGATCGGGCGGTCAACGATGTTGAACACCTGGTCGAAGCCCATGGACTGCAACAGCCGGGTGATGTCTTCGTGGGTGGTGACGACGGTCGGCAACAGGCCAACCTTCTGCCGAGACAGAATGGATAACTTGGCCAACAGGCCGAGGGTGGTGCTGTCGATGCTGCGCGTTTCGGTCAGATCGATCACGATCGCCGAGAAGTTCAGCGCTGTGAAGATCCGCTCGATCGTCGCATCCAGCGCCGAACACAGGGTCAGGCGCACTTCACCGACAAACTTCAGGACGAAGGTCCCGTCTTGCTCGGCGAATTGGATTCTTCCGGTACTCATCAAAGATTCCTGCTCAACACCAATAGGGCGATATCATCCGGCATCTCCCCTAGCGTGGCCAATCCAAAAACCTGCCGCAGACCATCCAGGCTGCCGCCCGCCGACTTGACCTTTTGGGGCAAGGCGGCTTCTTTCTCTTTAAGTGTAGGCTCTGGAAGAAGGTCCAGGATACCGTCGGACATCAGCGTCAGGCTGAAGGTCGGCGGCAGTTCCAGGATGTGGTCTTCGTAGGTGGCTTCATTGAACAAGCCTACCGGCAGACCACGTCCTTCCAGGTAACGCACACTGTCAGGAGTGTACAAAACAGGCATCGGCAGGTGACCGCCGATACTGTAGGTCAAAAGACCGGTTTCCTCATCGATCACGCCGCCAACCATCGTCACGTGCTTGCCCAGCTTGCAGCTGATCAGGCCCCGGTTGATGTGGCCCAACACCTCGGAGGGGGTGAACTCCGGCAAGGTGCCGTTGCGCTTGGATTCGAACAACAACCGCGTCGTCATGAACTTCAACAGCACGGTGACAAAAGCAGAGGAAGCACCGTGGCCGGACACGTCGGCCAGGTAGAACGCCACACGTCGCTCATCCACACGGAAATAGTCGACAAAATCACCCGAAAGGTACAACGACGGGATGATCTGGTGCGCGAACTGAAAATCGTCAATGGTCCAGGGGCTGACCGGCAGCATGTTCATCTGCACCTGGCGACCGGCGTTCTGGTCTTCCTGGAGCAGGTTCAGGCTGGCTTCGAGCTCGCGGTTGGCGGTCTCGAGCTTTTCGCGGTAGCGCTGGTTTTCCTGAAGCAGCCGTGCACGGTCCAGGGCGCGGCGCACCGAGTGCTCCAGCACCGCCAGGTCTTCCAGGGGTTTGATCAGGTAATCGGCGGCGCCCAGGCGCAGGGCTTCAACGGCGTCGTTCATGACCCCGGCACCGGACACGACAATCACCGGCGTCTGCGGGGCAAGCTCGGTCACCTGGCGAATCAGCTCGAGGCCGCCCATCTGGGGCATGCGCAGGTCGCAGATCACGAGGTCGGGCTGGTCGCGCTCGAATACCTGGAGACCCTGTTGGCCGTTACCGGCCTGCAGGACGCTGAAGCCACTGTCTTCCAAATAGGCCGCGAGGCTTGCGCGCACTACTTCGTCGTCATCGATTATCAGCAGCGTGGCACTGGTTTTTTGCATGTGGGCAAACGGCGCCAGAATTAGGTTGGCGTAGGTGGCTCGACAAAGGCCGGGCTCACGTACTGGATTCGCTTTCTAGCCTCTCTGTCCTACAAAGCATTGGGATTTCGCCCATGCACAACGGTAAAGCAGAGGTGCCCTTCTAAGGCGCAGACGGTACTCCCATCCGTGAGGGGTTTCAAGCTCATGCCGATGGTCGCCTAGCGTCTTTACACCGCAAATCACCGGGAGTTATAAGAACGTCCTTCACCACAACTCAAAGTAAGGATGGATGCTGTGAGCGAACACGAGCGCAACTACGCCGAAAAACGCGATTTCATCCGCATGCGAGTGGATGCAGATGTGTCTTTGATCCACGCCGGGCAGGAGATTGCAGCCGTCTGCCTGGACCTTTCCAGCTCCGGCATGCAAGTGCAGGCACCTCGCCAGTTCAGTGTGGGCGATCTGCTGACCGTACGTATCGATTCAGAGCATGCCGCACTCAAGGGCCTTGAGGCCGATACCGAAGTGGTGTGGGCCAAGGCTGAGGGCGATGAGCAGCACCTGGGCCTGAAGATTTTGAAAATGCGCTGATCAGCGCGCACAAAAAAGGCGACCGTTCAAAGGTCGCCTTTTTCAATTCAAAATGTCACTGCTTAAAAGTCGTCGACAACCTTGCCGTCCTTGACCTTGAACTCACGGTTCTGCAGGTACGCGTTACGAATAAAGGTGTATTTGTCGCCGCTGATCAGCTTCTCGCTGTCGAGCAGGCTGGCGCGTACATCGACGATGTTCAGGCCGAAGGTGCTGTTGCGCCAGCCGATATCGTTCATGTAGCCGTACGGCTGGGTGTAGCTGTCGACGTATTTGGACGGCGCATCACGCAACGTGCTTGGGCCCAGCAACGGGATCATCACGTAGGGACCGCTGCCGACGCCCCAGTAACCGAGGGTCTGGCCGAAGTCTTCATCGCTACGCTGCAGGCCCATCTTGGTGCCGACATCGATGAAGCCCAGCACGCCGAACGTGGTGTTGACCAACAGACGCGCCGTGTCGACGCCGGCATTGTGCGGCTTGAGCTGCAGTACGTTGTTGGCCAGGTTGCCGACATCGCCGATGTTGCGGAAGAAGTTGTGAATGCCGTCCTGCATAAACTGCGGGGTGACGAACTGATAGCCTTGGGCGATTGGCTTGAGGGCGTAAGTGTCAACGGTATCGTTGAAGGTGAAGATCGGGCGGTTGACGCTTTCCCATGGGTCATCTTCCGATGCTGCTTGGGCGGCGAACGGTGCCAACAGGACGGTGGCACACACCGACAGCTGAGCGAAACAGTGGCTCCAGCGCATAGCTTTTGCTCCTTGAATGGTCTGTCATGGGCGCTATGCCCTGAATAAGTCCGTCAGTATATGACGGAAGTGTCGATTTAGGCAGTCGTCAGGAAACGACTTTCATGATTTGAACAAAAATCCTACAAATACCCACCAGTGTCATCCCCTTGTCATGCCACCTCGATAGCGTTGCGGCTATTTCAGGGACGTTCAGATGCCACATGCCGAGATAGCCGTTGCCACTGCTCCCGCGTTGACTGCCGTGTTGTTTGGCCTGAGTGGCTGCCTGGTGGATTTCGGTTCCCGAGCCCGTAGCGACTCCCCCTCCCCCGATTCCCAGGCCACACCCGGTGCGCTGAAAATTCTGCGCAGCCTGAAGGAGCAAGGCGTGCCCTGCGCCTGGCTGGATGAACTGCCGCCCTCTGTCACTACGCCACTGGCCGCCGCCCTGCCCGCCTGGCTCAAGTCCGCCTCGCCCTCCACCATTCGCTGGCCGGCGCCCCACGCCTGCTGGCAAGCCTTGATGGAACTGAACATCACACGCCTGGAGGGCTGCGTACTGGTCAGCGGCGAACCGCGCCTGCTGCAATCGGGCCTGAATGCCGGGTTATGGACTATCGGGTTGGCCTCCTGCGGCTCGCTGTGCGGCCTGGCGCCGGAGCAGTGGCAGGCGTTGAGCGAAAAGGAACGCGAGCACAAGCGCGGCAAGGCAACCGTGGCGCTCTATGGGTTAGGCGTGCACTCGGTGATTGATCACCTTGGTGAACTCGGCAGCTGCCTGGCCGACATTCGCCTGCGTCGGCTCAAAGGCGAGAAGCCCTGACAAGGATCATGCACCGTTGGCGCAGGTGGATTAATCTACAGGTCAGTTCGTAGACCTTTCCCGGCGTGCCGCGGTCTATGCCAGTGCCTATCGATAAAAGGAAAGAATGTCATGCCTGATCGCAAAAAACTGGAAGAACAGGTCGAGATCCTGCGCGGGCAGTTGGAACAGGAACCGCCGCTGCCGGAGGAGAAACGTGTAGCACTGCAAGAGTTGATCGCCAAATTCGAAGTGCAACTTGAATTGGAACCGGCCACCCAGACACCCAGCATCGCTGACGATGTGAACCGTGCAGTGGAAGGTTTCGAACTGGATCATCCGGGCATTGCCGGGACATTGCGCAATATAGTGATCACCCTGGGCAACATCGGCATCTAAGCCAAACATAAAACCCGAATGTGGGAGCGGGCTTGCTCGCGAATACGGTGTATCAGTTAAAAGTCCATTGACTGACACGCCGCATTCGCGAGCAAGCCCGCTCCCACATTGGGTTTGAGTGAAGGCTACTGGCGCGCCAGGCGCACGTTCTGGAACGCTACGTCCTCGGTGCTGCGATACGGGTTGATATCCAACCCGCCCCGCCGCACATACCGCGCATACACGGTCAATTTGGTCGGCTTGAGCAAGCGCTGCAGGTCCAGGAAGATCCGCTCCACGCACTGCTCATGGAAGTCGGAGTGCTGGCGAAAGCTCACGATGTACGCCAGCAGGCTGGCGTGATCCAGCGCCGCACCCCGGTATTCCACCACCACACTGCCCCAATCGGGCTGGCTGGTGACGGGGCAGTTGGATTTGAGCAGGTGGCTGTGCACGCTCTCCTCCACCACACGCGAATCGTCACAGCGCAACAATTCCGGACGCGGGTGTTCGTAGCTGCTGACGTTGATATCCAGATCATCGATGCACACGCCCGGCAACGCCATCACGCCTTCGGCCTCGATCTCGGCCAGGCTGCGAATGCGCACGCTGACCGGCTTGCCGGCGGCGGCGCTGAGGTCGTTGCGCAGGGTTTCTTCCAGTTTTTGCGTATCGGCAAACGCGGTCTGGTTCAACGAGTTGAGGTACAGCTTGAAGGACTTGGACTCGATGATGTTCGGCGAGTCGGCCGGGATGCTGAATTCACCGATGGCCACCACCGGTTTTCCGGACGGCAGCAACCAGGACAATTCGAAGCAGTTCCAGAAGTCCACGCCCTTGTAAGGCAGGGTCTCGGCGCTCAGGCCCAGCTCG
Source organism: Pseudomonas sp. (assembly GCF_030147005.1). GTDB lineage: Bacteria > Pseudomonadota > Gammaproteobacteria > Pseudomonadales > Pseudomonadaceae > Aquipseudomonas. The sequence continues at coordinate 9,971 of NZ_JASLAW010000239.1, read as the reverse complement.
GCCCACTTCGCGGCGCGAGGGATCGGGAACAGCAACGAAGGGGTGTAGGTGCAGATGTATTCACTGGACTTGCCCAGCGGCGAATGTTCGGCTGCGGGATGCATGGCGGAAACCTGGCTAAATAAACCGCGCCAGTCTACCAGCCTTTGCTCCCGCCCTTAAGGAACGCCTTACTCAACGGTCAGTTTGCCGACCATGCCGGCCTGGTAATGCCCAGGGAGATTGCAGGCGAATTCCAGGCCGGTGGCCTTGGTGAAGGTCCAGGTCAGCTCGGCGGTTTTGCCGGGCTCGACCAACACGCTGTTCGGATCATCGTGCGTCATCGCGCCGTGCCCCATTTTACTGTGGTCCATTTCTCCCATACCGGTGGCCGTAAGCATGCCGCTGGCTTGCATCTGTAACATTTCCTTCTGGTGTTCGGCGTGCATGGCCGCGTCGCCCAGGTTGAATTCATGCAGCAACCGGCCTTTATTGACCAACACAAAACGCACCGTCTCACCGGACTTGACGTCTAGGGACTGGGGCGAAAAAGAAATGTCCTGCAGGGTCACTTCCACCGTGCGCGTGGCTTTGTCTGCTGCGGCCGGCTGGCCGAATGCATAGGTGTGAGCCGCATCGGCCATGGCATCAAAGCTCATCGCCAACAGGCAACCCGCCAGGAACAGAGGTGTACGCAACGCCATCTTTTACTCTCCAAAATGGGTGAATCGTTGGGGCAGCACTTTAAGATGGCCTCGCTGCCAGCCAACTGACTGCTAGATTACAACTTTGTCAGGTTGCCCCCTTACCGTTGAGCCCGAGGTATAAAGCCCGGCGCCCACCGCAGCCAAGAGCCGCCCATGAAACTGCTGATTGTCGAAGACCAACCGAAAACCGGCCATTATCTGCGCCAGGGCCTAGCCGAAGCCGGGTTTACCACCGAACTGGTGGCCGACGGCACCAGCGGTCAGCACCTGGCGCTGACCGGCGACTATGACTTGCTGATCCTCGATGTGATGCTACCCGGCCGCGATGGCTGGCAAATTCTGCAAGCGGTGCGCAGTGCCGGCCTGGAGATTCCGGTGTTGTTCCTTACCGCGCGCGACGCGGTGGAAGACCGCGTACACGGCCTGGAGCTGGGCGCCGACGATTACCTGGTCAAGCCCTTCGCCTTTTCCGAACTGCTCGCTCGCGTGCGCAGCCTGTTACGGCGTGGCAGCAGTGCGCCGCAGGACACCCACCTGCAATTGGCCGACCTGCGCCTGGACCTGATTCGCCGCCGCGTCGAGCGCAGCGGCCAGCGTATCGACCTCACCGCCAAGGAGTTCTCCCTGCTGGAGCTGCTGCTGCGCCGCCAGGGCGAAGTGCTGCCCAAATCGCTGATCGCCTCGCAGGTGTGGGACATGAATTTCGACAGCGACACCAACATCATCGAAGTGGCGATCCGCCGCCTGCGCCTGAAAGTCGACGACGCGTTTCCCAACAAACTGATCCACACCGTGCGCGGCATGGGCTATGTATTGGAGGAGCGCTTCACTTGATCCAGCGCCTGTCCCTCGCCAGCCGTCTGGCGCTGTTGTTCGCCGCTTGCACCGCCGTGGTTTCGTTGCTCGCCGGCGTGCTGTTCAACCATGCCAGTGAGGCGCACTTTATCGAGCTGGACCAGCAGCAGCTGGACAGCAAACTGGTGGCGCTGCGCAGCACGTTGCAGGGCGTCGACTCGCCGCAAGCCTTCGCCCAGCGCGAACCCCGACTGCGCGCCGACCTCAACCATCAACCCGACCTCGCCTTGCGCATCACCGCGGCCGGCCAGCGCTGGCTTGACGAGGCGCCGGGCGTGGCGTTGCCCGAGGCGCCCGGCCTGCACAGCCTGCAACATGCAGGCACCGACTATCGCGTCTATAACGCGCCCTTGAACCCTGGCCAACCGGGCTCAGCGCAACTGACCCTGATACTCGACATCACCCACCACCAGCATTTCCTGCAACGCATGCAGCGCTTGATCTGGCTGACCGTCGGCCTCTCAGCCCTGGCCACCGCACTACTCGGCGCCTGGGCGGCGCGCAGCGGGTTGCGGCCATTGCGGCGCATGGGCGAAGTCGCCGCCGGCGTGTCCGCTCATTCCCTGACGCAACGCTTGCCGCAGCAGCAAATGCCGGTTGAACTGGCAGAGTTGGCCCAGGCCTTCAACGCCATGCTTGCAAGGCTGGACGACGCATTCCAGCGCCTTTCGGCCTTCTCCGCCGATATCGCCCACGAGCTGCGCACACCGCTGTCGAACCTGCTGACCCAGACCCAGGTCATCCTTACCCAGCCGCGCCCACTGGAGGAGTACCGCGAAGCGCTGCACAGCAACCTGGAAGAATTGCAGTGGATGGCGCAGTTGGTGAACGACATGTTGTACCTGGCCAAAGCCGATCACGGTTTGCTCTCGCCCAAGCGCGAGCCTTTGGCGCTGGCCGATGAAGTCGAAGCTTTGCTGGAGTTTTTTGCGTTGCTGGCCGAAGACGCGCAGGTTTCACTGGTGTGTGAAGGCCGTGCCCATACGGCAGGTGATCGCGGCATGTTGCGCCGGGCCTTGTCCAACCTGCTGGAGAACGCGCTGAGGTTTACCCCGGCCGGCGGTGAAGTGCGGGTGCGCCTGTTGGACGGCGACCGGGGCGTCAGGCTGACGGTGGAGAACACCGGCCAAGGCATCCCGGCGGACGTGTTACCGAAGTTGTTTGATCGTTTCTACCGGGCCGATCCGGCGCGGCACGCGGGCAGCAGCGAACATGCCGGGCTGGGTTTGGCGATTACCCAGTCGATTGTGCGGGCGCATGGGGGAAGGATTTTCTGTGAATCTGAGGCGGAGTTGACGCGGTTTGTGATTGAGTTGCCCAAGGCAGGCTGATGCGGGCAAGCCAGCCCCTACATTTTGATTTGTGAACACCGTCAAATGTGGGCGCTGGCTTGCCTGCGATAGAGGTCTTAAAGACTACGAATACCTGAGCGCATGCGCCGGCTCAATCTTCGCCGCCCGATACGCCGGGTAAATCGTCGCCAGAAAGCTCAACACAAAACCCGCCGAGCAAATCAGCAACACATCCCCGCCTTGCAGTTCGGACGGCAGGTTGCTGACGAAGTACACATCCGAACTGAAGATGTGCTGCCCGCTCACCCGCTCCAGCCAGCCCACCAGTTCACTCACATTCAGCGCCGCAATCACCCCCAGCACACCGCCGATCAGGGTGCCGACCACGCCGATCACCGTGCCCTGCACCATGAAGATCGCCATGATCTGCCGAGGCGTGGCGCCGATGGTGCGCAGGATGGCGATGTCCGCACCTTTGTCGTTCACCACCATGATCAATGTGGCGATGATGTTGAACGCGGCCACCGCGACGATCATCAGCAGCAACAGGCCGATCATGGTCTTTTCCATTTTCATCGCGCTGAACAGGCTGCCCTGGGTGTGCGTCCAGTCGTCCGCTTTATACCCCGTGCCCAGGCTGGCGGCGATATCCGCCGAGACCTTGGGCGCCGCGTACAGGTCGGTCACCGCCAGGCGTACGCTCTGTACCTGGTTGGGTTGCCAATGCTGTATTTGGGCCGCGTCGGCCCGGTTGATCAAGGCCATGGAGCCGTCCAGCTCGGCGCCCACCTTGAAGATACCCACCACGTTCAAACGCTGCATACGCGGGGTAATGCCGCCCGGCGCGGTGCTGATTTCCGGAACGATCAAGGTGAGTTTGTCGCCCACATTCAGGCGGAAGCGGCGCGCGGTAATGTCGCCAATCACTACACCGAACTCGCCGGGCCTCAAGTCTTCCAGTTTGCCGCGCACGATATGCTGGGCCACGATCGACACTTTGCCTTCCTGGGCCGGATCGACGCCGCTGATCTCAATCGGCTGCATCGCGCCCTTGTAGGAGAACATACCGTCCATTTGTGTGAACGGTACCGCCGCAGTCACTTGCGGGTTCTTCATTGCAGCGGCGGCCACCGGCTGCCAATCATCGATAGGGTTCACACCCACGATGGTGGCGTGGGGCACCATGCCAAGAATGCGCGAGCTCATTTCGCGCTGGAAGCCGTTCATCACCGACAGCACCACGATCATCGCCAACACGCCCAGGGCGAGGCCGATCATCGAGGTCATCGAGATAAACGAGACAAAACGGTTGCGGCGCTTGGCGCGGGTATAGCGCGTGCCGATGAAAATCGATAACGGTCTGAACATTCGCGGGCACCGTTGAAAAAATGAAAAAGCCCGGCCTCAAGAAAACCGGGCTTGCAACAGGTCAGATAGCGACCAGATGACCTTCCTGCAAGTGCAGTACGCGGTCCATCTGACGGGCCATGCTCATGTCATGGGTCACCACCAGGAACGCGGTGCGCATCTGGGTGCTCAGTTCCAGCATCAAGTCCTTGATGCCCTGGGCCGTGTGGGAATCGAGGTTACCGGTTGGCTCATCGAGCATCACCAGGCCTGGGTTGTTCACCAGGGCACGGGCGATGGCCACGCGCTGACGCTCGCCGCCGGACAGCTCGGCCGGTTTGTGTTCCAGGCGATGGCCGAGGCCGACGCGCTCCAGCAAGGCCGTGGCGCGTTGGCGCGCCTCGGGGATCGCGGTCTTGCCGATCAGCAGCGGCATGCACACGTTTTCCAGGGCGGTGAATTCCGGCAGCAGGTGGTGGAACTGGTACACAAAACCCAGCGAACGGTTGCGCAACTGGCCGCGAGCCTTTTCATTCAGCGCGGACAGTTCTTCACCGGCCAGCCACACGCTGCCCTGGGACGGCGTATCGAGGCCGCCCAACAGGTTGAGCAAGGTACTTTTGCCGGAACCGGAACTGCCGACGATCGCCACGCGCTCGCCGGGGTGCAGTTCAAGCTGCAGGTTGGCCAGCACCACCACGGATTCCGGGCCTTCCTCGTAGGATTTGCCCAGGTTGCGGCAGCTCAGGATTGCTTTTTCACTCATGCCCGATTCACTCATAACGTAATGCCTGTGCTGGCTGGGTACGTGCCGCGCGCCAGGCTGGATACAGGGTGGCAAGGAAACTCAGGACCAACGCGGCGCCGCCCACCATCAGCACGTCCTGGGTCTGAACCTGGGACGGCAAGTAGTCGATGAAGTAGACGTCGGCGTTGAGGAATTTGTGGCCGAGCGCTTTTTCAAGCAGGGCGATGGCGGCGCTGACATTCAACGCGGCCAGAATCCCGACGGCGGTGCCGATCAAGGTGCCGACCACGCCGATCACCGTGCCCTGCACCATGAAGATCGCCATGATCTGCCCCGGCGTGGCGCCAAGGGTGCGCAGGATGGCAATGTCGCCCTTCTTGTCGTTCACCACCATCACCAGCGTGGAGATGATGTTGAAGGCGGCCACGGCGACGATCAGCAGCAACAGCAGGCCGATCATGGCTTTTTCCATGCGAATGGCCTGGTACAGGTTGCCGTGGGTACGGGTCCAGTCGCGGGCGTAATACTGCGATTCGCCCAGATGCTGGGCGATTTCCCAGGCGCCGCGTGGCGCGTCGAACAGGTCGTTGAACTTCAGGCGCAGGCCCTGCACCTGGTCCGGCTGCCAGCGATGCAGGCGCGCCAGGTCGGTGAGGTTGGTCAACCCGAGGTAGCCGTCGATCTCGCCGGCACCGACATGGAAGGTGCCGACCACGGTAAAACGCTTCATGCGCGGGAACATGCCGGCCGGGGTCACGGTGACTTCCGGCGCAACGAACGTCAGCTTGTCGCCCACGCCCACGCCGAGCTTGGCCGCGGCCTTGTCGCCGATGATGATGCCGAAGCTGCCGGGCGCCAGGTCATCGAGTTTGCCCTGCAACATGAACTTGTCGATGATCGAGACGTTGCGCTCCTGAGCCGGATCGACCGCATTGAGCAGGATTTTCTGCACCTTGCCGTCATTGGTCAGCAGCCCCTGCATCTGGGTAAACGGCGCAACGGCCAGCACCTTGGGGTTCTGCTTGACCTTGGCGGCCAGGCTTTGCCAATCGCTGATGGGCGCATCGCCCTCGATGGTCGCGTGGGGCACCATGCCCAGCACGCGGGTGCGCATCTCATGATCGAAGCCGTTCATCACCGACAGCACCACAATCATCACGACCACGCCCAAGGCGAGCCCGATCATCGAGGTCAGGGAAATAAACGACACAAAATGATTGCGACGCTTTGCACGGGTATAACGCGTGCCAATAAATACGAAGAGAGGTCTGAACATGTCGGGGCTTGTTCGGAGGAAAAGAAGACGTCCCGGTGGCGGGGTCTGGTCAGCAGCTTTACACTCAGACCATTACCGTAACCTGGGGTTCGCCATGTCGACATTAGATGAAGAAGAGCGCCGCGAATACTACCGTATCAATGACATGATCGCACTCCAAATCAAAAGCCTGTCGGCCCCCGATGCGGCGAGCAAGGAAGTATTGCTGGATGATTCGCCGCTGTTCAATCTGCTCAGCGAACTGCACCTCAGCGAATTCGAGGCCCAGCACCTGCTGCGCCAGATCAGCGAAAAAGACCGCAGCCTGGCGGCATTCCTCAAAGTGCAGAACAAGCGCCTGGACCTGCTCAGCCAGGTGATGGCTCGCGGGCTGCTCAGCGAGGTGGGCGCGCCGCAGCCGGTGATCATTTCCGAAGGCGGCATCGACTTCCAGCACCCTGTGCCGCTGGCCCTCGACACGCACCTGGCGGTCAAGCTGGTGCTGATGCCCCAGGCGCTCGGCCTGCTGCTGCGCGCACGCGTCACCCAATGCGCCCCCCACGGCGACGGCTTTGAGGTGGGCACGGAATTCGAATCCATGACCGATGCCCAGCGCCAACTGCTGGCACGCTACATCCTGCAGAAACAGGCCCAGGAACGCCGTCTGGCGCGGGAACAAAGCGACGATCTCTGAATGCGTATTCACGACGCCAGCCATCCTGGCGCAAAGGAGCAACTGTGACCCTGATTTACGGCCATCGCGGTGCCAAAGGCGAAGCACCGGAAAATACCCTGACCAGCTTTCAGGAATGCCTCAAGCACGGCGTACGCCGCTGCGAACTGGATCTGCACCTGTCCATGGACGGCGAGCTGATGGTCATCCATGACCCCACCCTCAAGCGCACCGCTGACCGGCGCGGCAAAGTCGTCGAGTACTCGGCGGCGGACTTGGTGAAAATGGATGCGCGCAAAGGCGGCCCAGGCTGGGTCAGCCCCTGCCCGATTCCGCGCCTGGAAGAGTTGTTCGAAAAATGCGACTTCGATCACTGGCAGCTGGAAGTCAAAAGCGCCTCGCGCACCCGCGCCGCCACGACGGTGCTGGCGATCCGCGAGATGGCCGTGCGTTTTGGCCTGATGGACAAGGTCACGGTGACCTCAAGTTCACGGGAAGTCTTGAAAGCGGCAATTGAACTCACCCCGGACCTGTCACGCGGGCTGGTTGCCGAATACGCCTGGCTCGACCCGTTGAAGGTCGCGCAAAACTACGGCTGTGAATTCCTGGCATTGAACTGGACGCTGTGCACCCCTGAGCGGCTGGAAAAAGCCCAGCGCCAGGGTTTGCACGTGTCCGTCTGGACGGTCAACGAACCTGCGCTGATGCGCAGGCTGGCCGACTTCGGCGTAGATAGCCTGATTACAGACTTTCCCGGTTTGGCCACTGCCACCCTCGGGAATTACTGAAATCGGTCTCCCCGGCCGGCTCAGGCCACCGGCCGGAGCCGCTCAAAAAAGCCGGTTGAGGCCGTCGTAGGCCGCTACGCGATAGGCTTCAGCCATGGTCGGGTAGTTGAACGTGGTGTTCACAAAATACTTCAGGGTATTTTGCTCCCCCGGCTGGCTCATGATTGCCTGGCCAATGTGCACGATCTCCGACGCCTGATAGCCGAAGCAATGCACACCGAGTACTTCCAGCGTCTCGCGATGGAACAGGATCTTCAGCATGCCTTGCGGCTCACCGGCGATCTGCGCACGCGCCATGCTCTTGAAGAACGCCTTGCCCACTTCATAAGGCACCTTGGCCTTGGTCAGTTCGCTTTCGTTCTTGCCGATCGAGCTGATCTCGGGAATCGTGTAGATCCCGGTCGGCACGTCGTTCACGTAGCGCCAGCTGCCGTTGTCGACGATGCTGCCGGCGGCCGAACGGCCCTGGTCATGGGCGGCACTGGCCAGGCTTGGCCAGCCGATCACATCACCGGCGCCGTAGATGTTGGTCACGCAGGTGCGGTAGTTCTCATCCACTTCGATCTGGCCACGGCTGTTGACCTTGACCCCGATGTTTTCCATACCCAGCTTGTCGGTGTTGCCGGTACGCCCGTTGCACCACAGCAAGGCGTCAGCCTTGATCTTCTTGCCCGACTTGAGGTGCAGAATCACGCCGTTGTCCAGGCCTTCGACGCGCTCGTACTCTTCGTTGTGGCGCACGGTGATGTTGTTATTGCTGAAGTGGTAACTCAACGCCTGGGAGATTTCCGAGTCGAGGAAGCTCAGCAACTGGTCACGGTTGTCCACCAGTTCCACCAGCCCACCCAGGCCGCTGAAGATCGAGGCGTATTCACAGCCGATCACGCCGGCGCCGTAGATGATCAGCTTTCGCGGGGTGTGGCCCAGGCTGAGGATGGTGTCGCTATCGTAGATACGCGGGTGGTGAAAATCGATATCCGCCGGGCGATACGGGCGCGAGCCGGTGGCGATGATGATGTGTTTGGCCACCAGTTTCTCGACCACGCCGTTGGCGCACACCACTTCGACGGTTTGCTCATCGGCGAAACTGCCGGTGCCGAAGAACAGGTCGACACGGTTACGGGCGTAGTAGCCGGTACGCGAGGCAACTTGCTTGGAAATGACTTTTTCGGCGCTCTTCAACACGTCCGGAAACGAGAACCAACGCGGCTCGCCAATGGCCCGGAACATCGGGTTGGTATTGAATTGCATGATCTGGCGCACGGAGTGACGCAACGCCTTGGACGGGATGGTGCCCAGGTGGGTGCAGTTACCGCCGACCTGGCGACGGCTGTCGACCATCGCCACCTTGCGCCCTGCCTTTGCAGCGTTCATCGCCGCGCCTTCTCCAGCCGGGCCGGAACCCAGTACCACCACGTCGTAGTTGTAGACAGCCATGCGTACTCCTCAGAACAGGCCCGGCGTACAGTTGGACGCAGGGCTAAATCATGCCGCGGCCAGCGGGCATGAAGGACAATTTGGCTCAAGTGTGTGAACCGGGGCACAGTCTATATGAGGCTCAACGCCGCGCACATTAACCCTTGGTCGCGTCGCAGGCCAGTCTTGCCATACTAACAGGACGCAAATCAGCGCCAATTTCAGGATGAGCCATTATGCGACAACTAATGATGTGTTGGATGCTGATGATGTCGTTCACGGCGCTCGCCAGTGATGCGGATCGACTCAAGCAGGCAAATTTCCCGACGCACGTGGCGGGGCTGGCCCTGAAAAACCAGACGGTGTTCAATTATCTCTGGGCGGATGTTTACGCGGCGGCGTTGTATGCCCCACAAGGTCTGACTGCAAATCAGGCCTGGGAGCAGCAAAAGCCCCTGCGCCTGGCGCTGTATTATTTTCGCGATATCGACCGCAATGATGTGATCAAGGCCGCCATGGCGACGCTGGAGCGTCAGCAGGCCAGTGCCGGATTGAAGCCTGAGCTGGATAAGCTGCACGCCAGCTTTCGCAATATCCGCAGCGGTGATCGCTATGCCCTGGACTTTCATCCCGGGCGTGGCTTGAAGCTGGAGATCAATGGCCAAGTGGCGTTCAGCAGCCGTGATGATGCGCTGGCGAAGGCTTACCTGGGTGTATGGCTGGCGCCCGAGGGGTTGTCCGACAGTTTGCGTAACGCGCTACTCAATTGATGGCGACGTTGACGGGCCCACCGCCTTCGCGGGCCAGCCCTAATGCCAGTCAGTTAAGACAGAACCGGTCCCTGTGGCGAGGGAGCTTGCTCCCGCTGGACTGCGTAGCAGTCCCATTTTTGGGGCCGCTTCGCGCCCCAA
>NZ_JASLAW010000238.1 GCF_030147005.1 Pseudomonas sp. | reverse complement strand
CGGTGGGCGCATGGTGACCGCGCCAACCAATGGCGCGGCGGGGATCATTCCGGCGGTGCTGCACTACTTTATGAAGTTCAGTGAAGAAGTGACTGAAGCCAACGTGGTCGACTACCTGCTCGGCGCGGCGGCGGTAGGCATTCTGTGCAAAAAGAACGCCTCGATCTCCGGCGCCGAAGTCGGTTGCCAGGGCGAAGTCGGTTCCGCCTGCGCCATGGCCGCAGCGGGCCTGGCCGAAATTCTCGGCGCCACGCCGGAGCAACTGTGCAACGCCGCGGAAATCGGCCTGGAACATAACCTGGGCCTGACCTGCGACCCGGTGGGGGGCCTGGTGCAAGTGCCGTGTATCGAGCGCAATGCGATTGCCGCGGTAAAGGCGATCAACGCCGCGCAGATGGCCCTGCGTGGCGACGGGCAACACTTTATCTCCCTGGACCGGGTGATCCGCACCATGCGCGATACCGGGGCCGATATGCATGACAAGTACAAAGAAACGTCGCGCGGTGGGTTGGCGGTAAGTGCCGTTGAGTGCTGACCTGATCAGCCTCCGTGGCGAGGGAGCTTGCTCCCGCTGGGCCGCGTCGCGGCCCTGAAAATCCTGGGAGCGCTTCGCACTCCAGCGCGAGCAAGCTCCCTCGCCACAGAAGAGCAACATTGCTCACAAAGTGAACACCCCAGCCGAAACCGCCACCTTTTGGCGCGTCGCAAATAGATAAGTAGCTTCCGAACTATTTCCTACAAGATTGCCCGGATAATGTGCTTTGGGTGACAGACGTTTCCTACGCCCGCAAAGCGCCTTCCCACAAGTGCTACCGATCTGCTCACACCGTTGAGCACTCGCCCTGGTACGCCATATCCCGCGTTTAATCGGCAGGCTTGTATAGACGCCTCAACAGGTCGTTTTCAGGATTTGTTGAATGGCTATTCAATTTTAGGCATGGCATTTGCTCTATCAATTCAAAGTCTCTCTCCCTCGCAGGAGATGAGCGCAATAACAAGAGCCTCGCCTGAGGCCATCACCCGCTTTGTGTGAGGAGATACTGCGATGACGTCGTCCAACGCCGGGGCCCAACCCCAGAACCGTGCGCCTCAATCCATCGGCTTTTTGCTGCTGGATAATTTCACGCTGATTTCCCTGGCGTCGGCCGTGGAACCCCTGCGCATGGCCAACCAGCTGTCCGGCCGCGAGCTGTATCGCTGGACAACCCTGAGCGTGGACGGCGGCCAAGTGTGGGCCAGCGACGGCTTGCAGATCACTCCCGATGCCGCCATGCACAAGGCCCCGGTGCTGGACACGGTGATTGTGTGCGGCGGCGTGGGCATCCAGCGCACCGTCACCCGCGAACACGTGTCGTGGCTGCAAAGCCAGGCGCGCCAATCCCGTCGTCTCGGTGCGGTCTGCACCGGCAGTTGGGCATTGGCCTGCGCGGGCCTGCTCGATGGTTTCGATTGCAGCGTGCACTGGGAATGCCTGGCGTCGATGCAGGAAGCGTTCCCCCGCGTGACCATGAGCACGCGCCTGTTCACCCTCGACCGCAACCGCTTCACCAGCTCCGGCGGCACCGCGCCGTTGGACATGATGCTGCACCTGATCAGCCGCGACCACGGCCGTGAATTGTCGGCCGCCATTTCCGAGATGTTTGTGTATGAGCGCATCCGCAACGAACAGGATCACCAGCGTGTGCCGCTCAAGCACATGCTCGGCACCAACCAGCCGAAGCTGCAGGAAATCGTCGCGCTGATGGAAGCCAACCTGGAAGAGCCCATCGACCTGGACGAACTGGCGGTCTACGTCGCCGTGTCGCGTCGCCAGCTGGAGCGGCTGTTCCAGAAATACCTGCACTGTTCGCCGTCGCGCTACTACCTCAAGCTGCGTCTGATCCGTGCACGGCAATTGCTCAAGCAAACGCCGATGTCGATCATCGAAGTGGCGTCGGTGTGCGGGTTTGTGTCCACACCGCATTTCTCCAAGTGCTACCGCGAATATTTCGGCATTCCGCCACGGGATGAGCGCGTAGGCTCCAACACCACCCAGCAAGTGGCGATGATGCCGATTCCGCAGGCGCTGGTGCTGTCACCGCTGTCGGGGCCGATGTCGGCGTTGAGCCAGGCCAGGAATGAATCGACGTTTGCCAGCGTCAGGCTGTAGGAGCGAGCTTGCCCGCGAAGAACTCAAGACCGCTGCGGGGTGTTTGGTTCCCCGCGTTATCGTTGACGATTTTCGCGAGCAAGCTCACTCCTACGAGCAAGCTCGCTCCTACAGAGCGGCTCAGGCGCCAGAGTTCTGTTTGAACTGCATCAAGGCCGGCAACAACTGCTTATCGATCGCCTGACGCACCGCCGGCAAAATCGTCGCGCTGCCGCCGTACATCCGCTCGACCATACCCTTGAGCGCCTTGGCGCGTGCCTCGCTCAAACCACGCACCGCGCACTCGCAAGCCTGCTCGGCACTGGCACCGCTGGACACTTCGAAACCCAACGAGCGCAGTTGGCCCAGCAGGTCATCCTGGTCAATCAAATCCGCATGCATCATGACGTTTATCCTGGTAAGGGGAGCGGGGTTTGACGTCGATTCTGGTAGCCGCCCAGGCGGTCGGCAAGGGCAGAATGCGCGAATGCCTCAGATGGCTACGAGGGTGTCGTTTTCGGGCCATGCACCGGCTGCACTTACCGGCACACTGGTCCCAGGCACGCAACTTGATGGTTTGGTCACCCTCGGGATGTACGGCTCACACAAGGCACTCTGCCCCGATCCGGTCACGGCTGGATCGGGGCTTTTTTTGTCGGCAAACCGATCACGCGGCCGAGCAGGGCGGGCGTTGGCAGTTCGGCCTGTTCAGCGCTGATGGCGGTGAGCCTTTCCAGCGTGACCTCAGTGAACGGTGTCGCATGGGGCCCGGCCAGGTCGACGTGCAGCAGCATCTGTTCGTTGCCGGCCAGTTCCGTGCCATCACCCACACGGTGCAGGCTGTGATAGAGATGCAGGCGCTTGGCATCAAAGGCGATCAGTTGGGTGTGCACCTCCACCTCGGCCCCCAGCTTCACTTCGTGCAGGTAGTTCAAATGCAGCTCCAGGGTGAACAGCGAGTGGCCGCTGGCTTCGCGGTTGTCGCTGTCCAGGCCGAGGGTGTTCATCAGCGCGTCGGTGGCGTAGCTGAAAATCAGCAGGTAGAACGCATCGCGCAGGTGGCCGTTGTAGTCGACCCATTCAGGTTGGATGTTGGTTGTGTAGGTGGTGAGTGCGGGCATGTCGTCGATTCCGGATCAGTACTCGGTCAAATGTGGAAGCTGGCTTGCCTGTGATGGCGATGCAAGATTCGCCGCCGCCATCGCAGGCAAGCCATAATGCCAGTCAGTTAAGACAGAACCGGTCCCTGTGGCGAGGGAGCTTGCTCCCGCTGGACTGCGTAGCAGTCCCATTTTTGGGGCCGCTTCGCGCCCCAA
>NZ_JASLAW010000121.1 GCF_030147005.1 Pseudomonas sp. | reverse complement strand
CTGAGCAGGCGGCCGGCCGCGTCGCGTTCGAAGTCGGTGCGACGCTGCGGGCGCTCGCCGCTGTCGTCGTGGCCGGTTTCGTCGACGCAGAGCAGATGGCCGCTGGTGTTGTAGGTGAATTGGCGCTGCAATTGGTCGACGCGCATTTCGCTGATCAGTCGGTCGGCACTGTCGTAGTTAAACCGGTAGGTGGCGTTGTTTTCGTTAATCAGGGCCACCAGGCGCTGGGCCTTGTCGTATTCGTAATGGGTGTGCTGGCCTTCGGCGTTACGGCGTTGGGTAGGCAGGCCGCGGGCGTTGCGGTGCAGGCGAGTGACGTTGCCAGCGCCGTCAGTGTGGGCCATCACCTGGCCCAACGGGTTGTACTCGAAGCTTTCTACGCTGCCGTCGGGATGTTCGATACGCAGCACTTCGCCTTGGGCGGTGCACTGAAACTGGGTGGCTTGGCGCAGGGCATCGGTGACGGTGATCAGATGTTGGCGGTCGTCGTAGTCATAGGTGGTGACCTTGCCGGAGCAATCCTCATAGCGGGTGAGCTGGGCAAAGGCGTTCCAGCTCAAAGTCTTGTTTTTGTGCAGTGGGTCGGTAATGGTGTGGGGCAGGCCGTCGTCGCCATTGGCGTACCGCGTGACCTGGCCCACGGCATCGGTTTCGCAGATCAAGTTGCCGGCACGGTCATAGTCTGCTTGCCAGGTGCCGCCGTCCGGTGCGCGGACCCGCGTGACCAACGGGGTGTTGAAGTGATAGCGGTACTCGGTGGTGCGGCCGAGGGAATCGGTTTCGGCGATCAGCCGCGAGTATTCATCGTACTGAAAGGCCAGGCGCTGTTCGCCCGGCAGCGTCAGGCCGACCAGGTTGCCGCAGTCATCCAGATCGATCGTGTAGTGTTCGCCGCCGAAGTCCCGGCTGGCAATGACCCGGCTGTCATGGTTATAGGTGACCTGAGCTTCGCGCTGCAAAACATCGGTGATGCGCGTAGTGCGGGCCTCCAGGTCATAAGTGAAGTGATAGTGCTCGCCATCGCTGGTCCAATGCTCGACCACACGCGGCTGGCTGCCGAGGTGTTGCCAGCGGTACTGGCAAGCCAAACCCAGCGCGTTGCGGTGAACGACCATCAGGCCGTCTTCGTAGACGAACTGGCGAACCATGTCGCCGTTGCGGTTGATAACCTGGTTGAGCTGTCCGTTGGCGTCGTAGCCATAACGCACGAGGGTTTCCACGGGCAGGTTGTCGACGACGCGCTTGACCTCGGTCAGGCGTCCCATCGGGTGCTCATAGTGCAAGTGCATGCGCCAACCGCCGCTGGCGGTTACGTCGGTGAGTTGGCCGATCTCGTTGTAGGTCAGCGCGATGTAGTGGCCCAGTGCGTTCTCGATGCGTAGCAGTGGGGTAGGGCTGCCGTCTTCGGTTACTTCACCGAAGTAGAAGAAGGTGTTGTCCAGGGTTTGCAGCAGGTAGTGGCCGCCCTGGCTGCGCACCAGGGTCAACCGTTCATGGGGGGAGTAGATGCGTTCGCCTGGCTCCAACACGACAAAGGGGACGCTGCGGCCTTGGTTATCGCAGAGGTAGATGAATTCGCCGTTCTGGTGCAGGGACTGCTCCCATGGCAGCACCCAACCACGCCCCAATGCGCTATCCACGTTCAAGTCGCTGGCATAAAAGCGTGACCAGTGGATCGGCATCAGCCCCGGCAGAATGAAGTCGGTCTCCTGCTCTTCGGGCAAGATCTTGCGACCGTTGGTGGCATCGACTGGATTGCCGAAGATGGCCCCCACCGCTCGATCCAATGCAGGGCTGAGAACATAGTTCTCCAGCACGCTCCCGGCGATGTATCCAGCCACGTAGCGCTTGATGCATGGTTTTGCTGCTTTCATGGCAGCCAGCAGGCTTCGTGGTGACATGGCAGGCATTTTTGGTCGGACCAGTGACGCCAACACCATTAACACATCCACTGCAACTCGCAGCTCAGCGGGAACTTCATCGTTCACCGGCAGGTATCGTTCGCGTCCGCCGCCAATGAATACATTGGGCGATCCGCCGTCGATGGTCGCCCCGCAGGTGGTTTTGTCACCTTTGCGCGCGGCGGGGAAGCTGTTGATGAAGACATTGGAGGATCCTTCGGCAATCAACGGGTCGGAATGCTGGTCGCATGTCAGTTCACTGTACTTGGCGATGGCTGCACGCTTGCCATTGATAAATACGTCGCGGGAGGTCGTGGTGATGCGTCCTGCTACCGAGCTGAAGTGTTTACCAATCGATTCCCCCAGGGAAGGCATCATGGGGCCGAGCGCGCCAAGCAGGCCTATCAGCAAACAGGCACCCAGGCCACCCGTACCGATGGCGATGGCGGCGAACGCTACCATCGCCAACCCGATAGCGGCCCCAATCAAAAAACCGGTCAATGCACTGGTGTGAACAATTTCATCGTCCCAACGAGCAGCCTCAAACATGCCGGGCTACTCCTGCTCGGAAGTGATGGTAGTAAGTCCGGGTTCGGGTACAAAGCTGTTCAACAGCGTGAGCCAATCCGTGTTTTGTTGTGCGCTGAACTCCCCCGGGCGTGTTGTGGAGAACACCAGTACTCGCCCTGGCTGCACTTCGAACGCAGCCTGGCGCTGGAAAAAGGCCTGACGGTCATTGAAGTAATAGGCGTCAACCTGCAAGCCAGGGAGCGGATGGGTTTGGGACAGTACTGCCGCCGAGCGGCTCAGCACCGTGTAACCCTTGTACTTGGCGCTGATCAGTTTGATCTGCCGTTCGAAGTAGGGACTCAGTTCTTCGCCGGGCAACGTGTTGTCGCGTGAGAGGGTGATGCTCAGTGGAGCAGGGATGCTGCTCCCCAGGATAAACATGTTGACGCTGCGATCTTCAAAGCCCTGAGGCAGGGTGATACGACCTTCCGGTAGTGGGTAGTCCATGACAAAACAATCCTGCGCAAATCAAGATGGGGAGGGGTTAAGCACTGGCCAATGTGTCGAGTAAGGCATCGAATTCGGGAAGCCAATCGGACAGCGCCTCATGGCGGCATCCGAATACGCAGCTGATACAGAACCATTGCCGGTGGGTGTGCCCGTTTACGGGGAGCAAGGCGCCGACACTGCGACCGTGCTTTTCTTCGTTCTCGCTTGTGAAGCGGTAGTCGAGCACCAAGGCGCGGGCGCCTGCCAACGTGCGTTCGCTGCGTCTCAAGATGTGGAGTTGTTTACAGTGGTGTTGAAGCTCTGCACATTCGGTGTCCATGGCGCGCTCCAGGGTATGGTTGTCCGGAACTGGGAGCCGTTGCAGGTTGATCGAGAGTGGGTGACCTTGTTTGTACAGTGTGATTTCAGCGCGAGTAGGGGCGAGATGCTCCGGAAACCTCAGTTGCAACCCCGCCAGAATGAGGTGGCAGTGCTCGGGCTGCAGCTCGCTTGTTATGTCTTGCGCTGATGCAGCGATCTCGGGCGCAGGAGGCTCATCTGCCTCAACCGTCGGAACATTGTGTTCGGCCAAACGCCTCTCGCTGAGCCGGTCGTACAGGTTGCGTTGTCTCATCATGGCGGCTTAGGAATCCTGATTGATGTGAACGGTTTTGCCTTGCACTGTGGTGCCTTGGTTACCTTCAATGAAAATTGCATCTGCTTTGAGCGCAATGCTTTCAGGGGTCATGACAATGCTGCTGTTCCCCACCTGCAAGATCACCGTTGTCTTGGCATACAGGTGAATGCCTTGCTGGGTTGTGGTAAGGGTAAAATCACCTTCCAGCACTGTAATCGCGGCATCTTTCTTGACCGTTTCGGTGTGGCTACCGCCTACGTTTGTGACACGGTTGTTGCCCACGTTGAGGCTTTCGTCATGTTCAACCTCGGTGTCCATATTTCGCTCTGCGTGCACCGAAATGCGCTCACTGCCCTGCTTATCTTCAAACAACAGCGAGTTCGCATTGGCCCCAGAACCCTTGGTCGAGCGGGTAAGAAAACCACTCTGTGTCTTGTTGGCCGGCAAGCTCCAGGGCGGTGTGTTCTTGCTGTTGTAAACGCTGCCGGTGATCAGTGGGCGGTCGGGCTGGCCGTCCAGGAACGACACCACCACTTCATCGCCAACCCTGGGAATGTGGATGCTGCCGAAGCCTCCGCTGGCTGAGGTTTGCGAGACGCGAACCCAGCAGGAGCTCTCTTCTTTCTTGCGCTGGCTGTTGGCGCCGCGTGACTCACGGTCCCAGTGGAAATGGACCTTCACCCGGCCCAGGTCATCGGTGAAGATCTCCTCACCGGGCGGGCCGACTACGATGGCTGTTTGCGGGCCGTGGACGGTGGGGCGAGGGGTCATTGGTTGTGCACGGAAAGGGATCTTCTTGCGGATGCAGGTGAAGGTATTTTGATAGCCAGCCTCACTGCCGGTCAGGTAGTTGTTGCTACCCTGATGGTTCACGGTAAGCAACTGAAACTGCCGATCTTCTATCGTGTCGCGGTCATGTTCGTGGTGCTGGGTTAGTTCAAAGGTGAAGCCAGGGCACATCGCCCGGCAGTTGCTGGCGCCACTGAATATTTTCCCTTGTACTTCCAGGGCTTCGATGCGGTGGCGTACCAGACGCTCCCCGTCGGCGCTGCTTGCGTGGGTGTATTGCCCTGGGAAGTCATAGATCTCGTACGCGGTAACATCGCCTTGCTGATTCAGGCTTTGCAGATTTACCGGTAAAAGGTGATCCGGTTGTTTGTAGTCGAATGTCTGTACGGCAATCTTTCCAGACTGCAGCTGGCGATGGCCACTCCATCGGAAGATCGAGTCAGCGGTCTCGTTGATCGACGTGCTGTGATAACGGATGGTGGGCTGCTGCGGCAATGGCTTGAGCAGGTTGGAAGCGTCGGTGATGATCAGGGTGTGCTGGTCGGCACTGTGCTCAAAATAAAAGAACAGGCCTTCACTCTCAAGCAAGCGCAGCACGAAGTTCAAATCAGACTCTCGGTACTGGGTGATGTAACTCCGTGACGGCAGATCACCCAGCAAGCGGAACTCGTATTGGGCAAGCGGTGTGTAGTCAGCAAAAACCGAGCTGATGACTTGTTCGACGGATTGATTTTGGAAAATGCGCGAGTTGAAGCGTTTGCCGAGCATCCACAGCCAAGGGGTTAGTGTTGCCGAATAATGGGTCAGGTTGCCCTGGCTGCCGGAATTGCCAAACTGGGTGATATAGCCATGCATGTGGCGGGCTCCGCCATCGGCAAGTTCGATCTCTAAGGAGGCAGGTTTGCCGATCAGTGTCTTGAGTTCAAGTGCTGGGTCTTGGGAGAGCATTGATAGGTTAAAGTTAAACAGCAGTGAGAGACCCTCAGTGCCATTGAAGTTCTCCAGCAGTAATTCTTGAAGCTCCAAAGTCGGTGTTGTCAGTTTGATTAAACGACGATTTTGAGGAGCAAATATTGATTCCAGGTCCATTTGTGCGAATCCTAGGTGTTTGGGCTGTGTGACGTTGGTCTTTCAAATGTGGGCGAGGGGGCCATGGCTTTTTACTTGAAAATCCATTGCACACTACGACCTATCCATGAGGCGTTTCTTAAATCGCGGATTTCTTCGAGATTGCAGAAGGTTAAAATGATATTTTCTTTCTTTTGGTGCTGTTTTAGTTGTTTTAGCCCGGAAACAGTATTGCGCATGTAGAAAAAAATGTATGCGCAACCAATTAGCGTTGACACTCCGAAGAATAGGAAGGAAAACTCGAATTTTTCTAGATATGGAAATATTAGAGATATTAATCCTGTGCAGCCTCCTGCTATCATGAAATGCTTGCGTGGAGTTAAAGTATTTTTAGGGTATGTTGTTTTGACTCGAGATCCGATGAGTGTAAAAGGGGAGTTGAAAATCTTTCGAGACCGAGCATGGAAGTACTGGGTGGCGTGTACTGCTGGAGAAATTATGCCAATTGCGAAAGAGGTCGTGAGAGAAGTAATCAAGTAATGGTTGATTAGTGTGGATGTGATGATGTATGAGAATGCGAAAAAGAAAATGA